>JANYDT010000116.1 GCA_025359845.1 Acidimicrobiia bacterium | reverse complement strand
GTGTTGGCCGACAAGGCTTGGCCGTAGGCCGCCAGGTCGCCATCGGTCAACGCTTGCGCAGCCGCCGCGGCCGCCTCTCGTAACGGCCGCAGAAGCGGCGACGGGGTGCGTGTATCGAGCTGGGCGATGACCTGCTCGTGCACGCCCGACGAGCGGTGCGGACGGCCGAGATACACGGTGACGAGCAGGTGATCAAGGGTCTGCCGAGTTTCTTGCGAGACCGGCACCTGACGGCGGATGGCGTGCGGGTATTCGGCCATCTCGATCAGGCTGATTCCACCCCACGCGGCGGCCTGTTGATCCTGGATGCCGCTCTGCCATCCCAACCCGACCTCCACGGCGTGCGCCTCGGCCGCGATTGTGCCGGGGTCGGGCGGCTCCGGGTGCGGCATGTCGCGCCACGCCGACAACGCACTCAACAGAGCGACCACCACGGAGGCCGACGTGCCCATCCCACAGCCGGGCGGCACACCCGCACCGACTTCGATCCGGGCTGGGGCCACGGGCCCGAAATCATCAAGCGTGGCCCACAACAACGGATGCTCCTCGGGAGGGACGGACCGGCCATTCACGACCATTTCCATGCTTCCGGCCGGCGCCGGCGCAATCGTCACCCACGCCCCCGGTTCCACCGCCACGCTGCACACAAGCCCCGTCCCTGCGAACCAGGTATCGGTCCACCCGCCGCAATCGGCCACCCGCACCGGTGCTTTCGCCTCGATCAACATGAACGGGCAGCTTATGAGGCGGAGTTGTAGGGGTTCAGGAGAACGACGCCGTGGGCGGACCACGGGGCCAAGGCCGGCACCCCATGTGCACCGGAGCGCCTAATCAATTTTGACGATTTACTAACCATCCCGAAATCCGTAGGCGGCGACTGCGCACGCCCGGAACCGCTAACTGTGGCGGCTAGACCGTGGCCTATTTCACACATTCCGACCCGGTTATCAATGGACTTGGGAACTTGGGTAGATTCCTCGGAATTAGCCTCCAAGAAGGCAGGGCCCTCGTCCAGGCATACTGCAACCCGTAGTAGCTCTACGCTCCGATCAACGAGGCCGGCACTAGTCGGCCTCGTTGTTCGTGAGGGCTCCTGAGCTCCGAGCCGATCTGTTCGGGTGATCGCCCACGGGGTAGCGTCATTCCATGGCCACCCCTATCACGCTCGGCCCCCGCCCCAACGCCGCCGGCTCCTACGACTGGCCGGCACTCGTCGATCGCCTCAATGTGCGGTTGCGGTTGAAGACCACGCCGATCGGCATGAAGATGTTTGCCACCCGCGCCGAGATGGAGGCCATCCCCAAGATACGGCGCCCCAAGAGCATCCACACCACCGATCAGATAGTGGGCCAGGCCTCCCGGTTGGGATGGACGGTCGGCATCACCAACGACGATCTCGTCGGCCCCCAATGCGGGGCCGTTCTGGGCCTCCATCCGAGAGATGAGGACTGGCTCAGCGGCGACAAGATGAATGGGGTGTGGTTCTCCACCCTCGAAGACGCCGGCGCCCACCAGAACGCCATGGACACCGTTCCCTATGGGCGCTACGAAGCCATGGCCGTGTCGCCGCTCGCCGGCGGCCGTCTCGACCCGCCCGACATCTGCCTGATCTACGCCAATCCGGCCCAGATGATTCTCTTCATCAACGGGTTGCAATGGACCGGCTACAAGAAGTTCGACTGGAGTTGTGTGGGTGAATCGGCCTGTGCGGACTCTTGGGGTCGAGCGCTGGCAACCGGCGAGCCGAGCCTGTCGATCCCGTGCTTCGCCGAACGCCGATACGGAGGAGTACCTGACGACGAGCTGTTGATGGCCATTGCGCCGCATTTCCTGCCCAAAGTGCTCGACGGATTGGATGCGCTGAGCCGCAACGGGTTGCGGTACCCGATTCCGCCCTACGGAGTCCAAGGTGACGCCCGAGCCGGCTTGGCCAAGAGCTACGGGTGAGGCCCGGTACACTTTCGCCCCGGTATGCGCTCTTTCTCCTCCCGAACCGTCGCCATCGTCTTGGCCGGGTTCGCTTCCCTGACCCTCGCAGTGAGTGCGCCGGACGCCCACGCGGCCAAGAAAGCCGACGACTTGGTCAAGTTCTTGGCCGACGGTGACCGAATCTGCAGGGAAGCTGCTCTGCGGCTCGAAGGCCTCGTCGGCAAATACGAGACGGTCAAGATCTCCGGCTTTCGGCAGAAGAAGGGTCATCGCGCCGTGCCCGCCCAAGCCATAGCGTTCATGACCGAAGTCGCCATTCCGGAGACGTACAAAACCCTTAGTTCTCTGCGGGCCCTCCCCCCGCCGGCCGCCGAGATCCGCGCCTATAAAGACCTTCTCGCCGCTCTGCAAGCCGATCTCGATGGGCTGACGAAAGGCAAGATCGACGTAGTGGCGGGCGACGTGATGGCCGATTCCAGTAAGAAGTTCAAAGCCTTTGGCTTCACGCAGTGCGGCTCCAGCGGCCGCCCCGGTGATTCCTCGGCCACCAAGAAATAACTCGCCAAGTAGCTCAACACAACCAGTAGCTCAACCACCACCCAACCAAAAGGGGACGTCGATGCACGTTGGCATGTCGGTCATTTTCCAGGGGTTCGAGGACCCCGCGCGCGACCGCGAGGTCTACGCCCGCGAACTCGCCCTCGCCGATCAGGCCGAAGGCCTCGGCTTTGACTCGATCTGGGCCGTGGAGCACCACTTCACGCCTTACACGATGTGTCCCGATCCGCTGCAGTTCCTCACCTATATGGCCGGCCGGACCAAACGGGTGCAGCTCGGTTCTATGGTCGTCGTGTTGCCGTGGCACGACCCGGTCCGAGTGGCGGAACACGTCACCATGCTCGATGTGCTGAGCGGTGGCCGTTTCATCTTCGGGATGGGTCGCGGCTTGGGCCGGGTGGAGTTTGGGGGGTTTCGAGTAGCTATGGACGAGTCGCGGTCTCGGTTCATCGAGTGCGCCACCGCGGTGCTCGAAGGGCTCGACCGCGGCTACGTCGAGTTCAAGGGCGAGCACTTCGACATTCCCCGGCGTAACCTTCGGCCCGCCCCGATCGCCACGTTCCGGGGGCGCACCTACGCCGCCGCCGTGAGCCCCGAATCGGTCAAGATCATGGCCGAACTCGGCGTCGGACTCTTGATCATCCCTCAGAAGCCGTGGGCGCAGGTGTCGGCCGAACTGGAGGAGTACCGAACGCAGTACCGCGCCATCCGGGGCGAGGAGCCACCGGCGCCCATCGTGGCCGCTTGGATGTTCGTCGACAACGACGTGAGTCGGGCCCGCGACATGGCGCATCGCTACATTGGCGGCTACTACGAGACGGTAATGGACCACTACGAATTTGCCTCGGGACACCTGGCCACGCAGAAGGGCTACGAGTTCTACGGCAAGCTCACCGAGAACCTCGACAAGCATGGCCCTCAGGGGGGCATCGACTTCTTCACCGACCTGCAGGTGTGGGGTACGCCCGAGATGTGCCTCGAGAAAATCGAATGGATCCGCAGTCTTACGGGCGCCGAGACGTTCATCTCGGTGTGCAGTTACGCCGGAATGGCCGCGGCCGAGGCTGATCGCAACCTCAAACAGGTCGCCTCCGACATCTTGCCCACGCTCAAGACGTGGTCGCCCGTCCTCGTGGGCGTCTGACATCGCAGAGCGCCTTTTGGCGCTAGTGCCGTGACCACAATCCTACGCCTCGTCCCACGCCGTATTTCGCCTGGCAGCGCAGCTGCCGGACGAGGCGTGGGTTGTGGTTGAGGCGCTAGGCGATCCACCGACGAGAATGGTCGCCATGGAGCGCACCATTTTCGACGAAGAGCATCAGATGTTTCGCGAGTCCTTTCGGCGGTTCGTCGAAAAGGAGATGACGCCGAATCTGGCGGACTGGGAGAAAGCCGGCATCGTGTCTCGCGACCTGTTCGCGGCGGCCGGCGCCAACGGCTTTTTGGCCATGCAAGCCCCGACCGAATTTGGGGGTGGCGGGAGTGACGACTTTCGGTACAATGCCATCATCGGCGAGGAGCTGTACTACGCCGGGACGGGCGGGGCTGGGCTCGGCATCACGTTGCACAACGACATCACACTCCCCTACTTCTTACATCTGACCGACGACGAGCAGAAGCAGCGTTGGTTGCCGGGCATCTGCGATGGGTCGCTCATTACGGCCGTGGCCATGACCGAGCCTGGCATCGGCTCCGATCTGGCCAGCATGAGCACGACGGCAATACGTGATGGCGACCACTACGTGGTGAACGGATCGAAGACATTCATCACCAATGGAATCAACGCCGACCTCGTCGTTACTGCGGTGAAGACCGATCCGAGCCTGAAGCACAAGGGGATGAGCTTGGTCGTTCTGGAGCGGGGCATGGAGGGATTCGAGAGGGGCCGAAACCTGGAGAAAATCGGGCAGCACAGCCAAGATACGGCTGAATTATTCTTCCGCGACGTGCAGGTGCCGACGGCCAACCGGCTCGGCCACGAAGGCGAAGGGTTCTTGATGTTGGTTCGCAATCTCGCTCAGGAACGCCTCTCGATCGCCATAGCCGCGGTCGCCGCTTCGAAGGCGGCGCTCGGTTGGACGTTGGCGTACACGAAGGAACGCAAGGCGTTCGGACAGCCCATCGCCAGCTTTCAGAACAGCCGTTTCAAGCTGGCCGAGGTCAAAACCGAGGTTGAGATCGGTCAAACGTTCGTCGATCGATGCCTCGCTGCGCTAGTCGAGGGCAACCTGGCCGCCGACGAGGCGGCCATGGCCAAATGGTGGTGCACCGAGCTGCAAAAACGCACTGTCGATACCTGCCTTCAACTCCATGGTGGGTATGGTTATATGACTGAATATCCGATCGCTCGCGCCTATTGCGACGCGCGAATCAGCACCATTTACGGAGGAGCCACCGAAATCATGAAAGAAATCATCGGCAAAGGAATGGGCATCTGATGGGGGCACTTGATGGACGAGTCGCGCTGGTCACGGGCGGGGGCCGCGGGATCGGATCGGGTATCTCCCTGGCGCTCGCGTCGGCCGGGGCCACCGTGGCCGTCAACTATCACCGTGACGCCGAGACCGCACAGCAGACGGTGGCCGAAATCATCGCCGCCGGCGGCGCGGCCAAGGCGTTCCAAGCGTCGGTCGCCGACTTCGACGAAGATGGCGCCATGGTCGAGGCGGTGGCCAAAGAGTTCGGACCGATCGACTTGTTGGTGAACAACGCGGGCATTGCTTCTCGCGGCCGCAGCGTCGCCGATACCGATCCGGTCGAAATGGAGCGGGTGGTTCGAGTGCACGCGTTCGGCCCTCACTACCTGTCCAAGCTGGTGCTACCGGCCATGCGGGCTCGGGCCACGGCACCGGGGGGACGGGGTGACATCGTTTTCATTTCTTCTGTCGCCACGGATTACTACTCTCCCAACGGCGCCCCGTACAACATGGGCAAAGCCGCGGCCGAGGCTCTGGCCAAGGGACTGGCCAAGGAGGAGGTGTCGTACGGCATCCACGTCAACATCGTGGCCCCGGGGCTTGTCGTGAGCGAGATGGGCCGCCGTTTGGCCAAAGCGACGATGGGCGTGGACGACATTGGCGACCTCGACGCCAAATTCCCGTTCGGACGGGTGTGTCGCCCCGAAGACGTGGCCGACGCAGTGGTGTTCCTGTGCTCACCGGCGTCGGGCTATCTGACCGGGCAGCGCATCACGGTCGACGGCGGCGGTCACCAATGGGTACGCCCTGTTTCGTAACCATCGAACTGGTTAGCGCCTCAGGGACACATGCCGACGTTACGACCGAGGATCTCCCTCGTGACGGGCGGCTTCCTGTTTGGCCCACCCGTAGTCGGCTTTGCCGTTGGCGGCGCGCTGGACGTGGTCGACAAAACGGATGGCGCGCGGCAGTTTGTAGCCAGCCAGGTGAGCCCGGGCGTGGCCGAGTAGGTCGTCGGCCGTCGTCATGGTTTCGGCTGACAACGCAACGACAGCCACCACCCGTTCGCCGAAACGGTCGTCGGGCATCCCGACGACGAGGCAGTCGCGCACGCCCGGATAGGTCTTCAGCACTTCTTCGACCTCTTCGGGGAACACTTTTTCACCGCCCGTATTGATACAGCCCGAACCGCGGCCCAGCAGGGCGATCCGACCGTCGGCCTCGACGGTGGCCCAGTCGCCGGCCACCACATAGCGCCGCCCATCCAGCTCGGGGAACGTAGCCGCAGACTTGACCGGATCGTTGTGATAGCCGATCGGCACGCACACCCCGCTCGCCGCCAACCGGCCCTGCTCGCCTGAGCCGGCCGTGACGTCGGTCCCATCCTGGCGCAGCACCCGTGAACCGGGCAGCAGTTCGAACTTGGCGGTGTCGAGGGCCTGAGGATCGGCCTCCAGTACCGCTCGCGTCATGATGCGCCGGGCGATACCTGACTCGGTCGAGCCCATGGAGTCGACGAGGCGTACATCCAGATGGCGCAATAACCCGCGCTGCACTTCGGCCGACCACATGACTCCGCTCGACATGATGATGCGCATGGCCTCGAGCCGGTACGGGCGTCCCGCGGCCTCGGCCTCGTCGAGCGCGGCCAGCATCGGCCCCGCGAAGGCATCGCCCACGATGATCACGGCATCGGCACCTTCGGTTTCGGCCGCGCGCCACAGCTCGTGGGCATCGAAGCGGCGCCCGGTCAAGGTGACGGCTGTCCCTCCCATCATGTGGGCGTAGAACACGCCGAGCCACAGACCGGTGCCGTGCATGAGCGGACAAGCGGGGATGGCCACCCGCCGATCGCCGGCCGCCCGGTGCGCCAATGCCTTCGCCACCATGTCGCAACCGTCGACCGGCGACTCCCAGCCCCGGTACCCGTACCCGGTGAACATGCGACGCACGAAATCACCCATCCGGAACACCACGCCCTTCGGCAACCCCGTGGTGCCGCCGGTATAGAGGACGTAGTGGTCATCGGCGTCCCGGGCCAGACGGGCGGCTGGGGCATGGGCTATCGCCTCGCTGAAGCTCGTGGCCCACACCGGTTCGGCGGATGGCCCGCCAACCTCTACCCAGGCACGGACGTTCGGGCACTTGGAACGGACTTGCTCGACACGCTCCTTCAGCGACGCGTCGTAGACAAGAACCTCCGCAGCGGAGTCGGTGAGGATGTGGCGGAGCTCGTCGCCGGTGTAGCGATAGTTCACGTTGATCGGCACGGCCCGGTGCTTGAAGGCGCCATACTGCGCGATCAGGTACTCGGGCCCGTTGAACAGGTACAGGGCCACCCGCGCCTGAACCCCGACGCGGCGATGGGCCAAGAAGCCGGCGAAACTGGATGCGACCTGGTCATAATCGCTCCAGGACCACCGTTCGGCCCCCGGTCCCGAGCCGTGCACGACGGCCGAATCGTCGCCGAAGGCGTCGCTGATGGCTTCGAAAAGGGTCGCAAAGTGGAGTTCCACGAGGCGGGAATCGTAGATCTAACCATCCAACCCTGAACGCCGTAGCGGACCCGTAACGTATCTATGAACAAGATGAGACCGGTGAACCACGTCCCTGGACTTTGGCGTTACCCTGTAAGTATCGCAACGACCCCTAGAAGCGAGAGAAGACCATGAGTCAAGCTGTCGAGGTGGCCGCCACCTCGGTCCCGCACGTCCCGGGGCCCGATGATCGCACGCCCAAGGTTCGCAAAAAGATGATGTTCTTCGACCGTTCGAAGATCATCCTGGGTTTACTCGTGTACTTCGGCTTTGCCTTAGCCAAGCGCCACGCAGACGACCCCCTGACGTCGTGGGGCGACGCGATACGAGGCGAGGGTAAAGCAAAACGACTGGTCTTCATTCTTATCGGCATCGAACTCATCCGCCAACTCCATTACCTGTTTTGCCAGCGGTCCAGTACCTATCACCTGTTCTGGGTCAACAAGGTTTGGGGCGGCTGGGATAGATACTGGTCGAAACGCACTCCCTGGTTGCGTTTCCGATTGCTACGCCTTGTTAAGCGTATCGCCGTGTTGAGTCTCGCAGTGATTCTTTTGGCTTATCTGTGGAAGATTCCAGCCCTTACTGCGGTCGCCGAGGCTCCTGGCCGCATCTGGAAGTTCATGTTCTCGGTTCGCTCGGGCCTCCCGTTCATCGTCGATATCGCCTTTATTCTCTTCATCTCGATCATTCAGTTTGTGGCCATCTTCTGGTTCATGTCTCGGGGCGGCGTCGATACCCTCGAACCCGATGAGGTCCGCGAACGCTTCGACGACGTTAAGGGTCAGGATCGAGTTGTCTCGAAAGTCCGCGAGACGATGCAGTTACTCGAGAATCCGGCGGAGATCGAACGCAAGGGCGGGCATGTGCCTGGCGGAATATTGTTGTGGGGGCCCCCCGGAACCGGCAAGACACTTATCGCGAAAGCATGTGCGGGAGAATCCGGAAAGCCTTTCGTTTTCATCGATCCGGGTGCCTTCCAGGCCATGTTCATGGGTGTTGGAATCATGAAGGTGAAGAGCCTCTACAAAAAGCTTCGCAAACTTTCTATGCGCCATGGCGGTGTCATCGCCTTCTTCGACGAAGCTGACAGCCTCGGCAACCGCGGAGTGAACGTGGCTGGAATGACCCCATCGAGCCCACTTGGCGCACACCCATTCGTGTGCGGTGGCCTCCAATATGCCGACCCTATGACGGCTTCCTACGTCGTCTCCCAATGGAACGCCGTTCACGCCACCGCGCCCACGCAACCTGGCCGATTCGAGAAGATCTTTCCTGTCGTCATGGGCGGGGGAATGATGGGCGGCGGAGGCATGGGCACGCTGCAAGCCATCCTCACGGAAATGTCAGGGCTCGAGAAGCCGCAAGGGGTCATAGCGCGGCGCTTACGCAAGTTTCTCAACATGCCGGCGAAGAAGCCGCCGAAATACCGAATCTTGCACATGATGGCGACAAATGCGCCCGACGTACTTGACGACGCGCTGAAGCGTCCAGGCCGATTGGATCGTCAGTTCAGGGTGGGCTTTCCTACGCTTGAGGGAAGAATCGCGACATACAACTACTATCTCGACAAGATCAGGCACACCATTACGCCTGAACAAGTTGAACGGTTAGCCCTTCGGTCGCACCGAGCCAGCGGCGCCGTAATCAAAGACGCCGTCAACGAAGCGATCATGGTGGCCATGCGCGAGGACCGAGATGTCGTCTCTTTCCAAGACCTTCTCGAAGGCCGCAGCTTAAAGACGCACGGCCTCCCTGACGAGGTCCATCCAATGGCTCTCGAGCGCCATGCCGTGGCCCTGCACGAGGCCAGTCACGCAGTGGCGATGAAGCGACTCAACAAGCGCATGACCATTGATGTGGCCACCATCGAGCCGCGTGGATCGGTCGGTGGCTTCGTGGCCCCGGTTCCGCTGGAAGAGCCCGGGTTTCCATGGCGCACTTCGCAGGAGGAGGAGGTTATGACCTTCCTCGCTTCGCTGGCCGGCGAGCGCCATTTCTACGACGGAGACAACTCCGTCGGTGTCGGCGGAGACATGAACGCCAGTACCAGCATTGTTATGCGAATGCAGGCGTTTGCCGCCATGGGTACCACGCTGGTTTCGCACTCGGTGCCGAACGTCGTGGACGGCGATCGCTGGAAGACGCTGTTCGGCGACAAGGTCGAAGAGAAGATGCAAGAACTCTTCGCGCGGGCGTGTCGGCTCATAGTCGAAAATGAACGTTGGGTGATGGCCGTCGGCCATGCTTTGGAGGGATACAAGACGATCTCGGGCGAAGACATCGACGCGATTTTCGACGGCACCAAAGGCCCCCTCGTGGATGGCGCTTGGTATCACAGCGACGATTTCCTTACGAGGTATCGGGCGTACCACGAAGCGGCCCGTTTTGCTCACCAGAATCAGACGCGGCTCGAAGTACTGCTCCCTCGGCCTGACGAACAGACCGCCATCGCGACGACAAGCTCGACAGCGCCGGCCATGGCCATGGCCTCTCACGACAAGGGCTACCTGTAGGCGCACTATCGCACGACCGGTAACTGAGGGGGCCCTGGCTCGGGCCCCATTCGCGGTTCCCGATTAGGGCCTGTTCGATTGGGCTCAACCGACCATGCGGGAGTGGCCGGCCCAGAAGGGGGCCCGCAACTCCCGCTTCAAAATCTTGCCCGAGCCCGTGCGGGGCAGCTCCTCGATGAAGGTGACGGTGCGAGGCGTCTTGTAACTGGAGAGGTGCTCGCGAGCGTAGGCCAACACGGCGGCCTCATCGAGTGCGCCGTCCGGCCGTATAACGACCACCGCGTGCACGCCTTCGCCCCACTCCTCGCTCGGCACACCGAACACCGCCACATCGTAAATGTTCGGATGCTGCTCAAGTGCCGCTTCAATTTCCGCGGGATAGATGTTCATGCCGCCGGAAATGATCATGTCTTTCTTGCGGTCACAAATGTAGAAATAGCCTTCGTCATCTCGGTAAGCGATGTCGCCAACGGTGTGATAGTCGCCCCGCATATCGGCTTCATACTTCTCCTGGGCCTTGTAATAGGTGGCGAACGTTGCCGGGCTCCGGACGAACAATTCACCGGTATGTTCCGGTCCGATGCCCGTCACGGCTACGCCATCGTCGTCGAAGAGGACGATCTCGACGGAGGGAGCGGCCTTGCCGCACGAGCCCGGTTTACGGCGTTGATCTTCGGGCTCCAGAATGCAGTTGACCCCCAGTTCTGTTGATCCGTACACCTCGAAGAGCGATTCCTCGGGAAAGTCCGCTAGGTACATCTCTTTCAGGGCCATCGACCACGGGGCCGCGTTGGCCACCATCAGCTGCATTGTGTGTCGTTGGTATTTGGCCTTGACCTCGTTCGGCAACGCACAAATCATACGGACTGGCGTGGGCGCCGAAAACGTGGTCGAGACGCCATATTTGTCGACGAGCCGAAGCCAGTCCTCGGGGTCAAACCGGTACTGCACGACGACGGTATTGCCCATGGCCGTACCCAAACCCATGAACCCGCTCGGACCCGAGTGATAGAGGGGCCCGGTGGTGAGATACACGAGGTCGGGCGTCCACCGGTAGACAGCGATCATCGCCGCCACTTGGTCGGGCGTCCCGCCGGTGCGACGGACCGCCCCCTTGGGCTTTCCCGTCGTGCCCGACGTGTAGATCATCGTGGCCGCCAGCTCCTCGCTCTCCGGCGGACCGGGCTCGTCGATGCTCGCCTTCGCCAGCTCTGCGTCGACATCGACCATGCCGGCTGGGATGGCGGCTCCGTGACGGGCCGCGTCATATACGAACACCTGTCGGACTTTTGGGATGGCGCCTCGAATGCGGTCGATCATTGCCGCGTACGGCGCGTCGACGTAGATGAATTCGGCGTCACAGTTATCGATGACGTACGTGGCCTCGTCGTCGGTGAGACGGTAGTTGAGAAAGACGTTCGTCGCACCCACCTTGCGGGCCGCGTGATAATTGCGCAGCCAGGCGTTCGAGTTCTGACCACAGGTCACGATCGTCGTGGCGTGCCGCGCTCCGTGGGCCCGTAAAACGTGCACGAGGCGATTGGTTTCGGCGTTCAACTGTGCGTACGTCCATACCACCGGGGTGTGGCCCAGTCGGTCGTCGATGACCGCCGCTTTGTCGGCAAACGTGACGGCATGGTTGGCCAAGTAGTCGGGCATGGCCGGGCATCGTAGAGTGCAGGCATGTCGCAGAGCCAGCAGGAGAACCATGCAGCAGATGAGGAGGTAGCGTCGTGGCCGGTGCGGTGACCCAGTCCGGCGCCATGGTGGCGTGCCCCAAGTGCGGCAACGAGGTTATGCAGAAGTCGATGATACCCGTTGGCGTCGTCGACGGGCAGGTCCACTACCTGTGCGTGGCCTGCTCGCGGCTTCTCCTCAGGACCGATATCAAGACCGAAGAGCAGACCGAAGCCGATTCCGAACCCCGGACCGAAGCCGGCCTCTCGGCGTGACCGCCTACTTCAAAGCCCGCAGCCGGGCGATCACCCACCGACACGAATCGACCATTTCGGTCACATCCAGATGATCGACGGCGAAGCTGTAACCGCCCGGATGAAATGGTCCTGATTGCATGTAGATATCCATGAAACTCTGGCGGCACCAGTACGACACGTGCGTGGGATCGCGAAAGGCACCGCACCCCATCTCCGCGTCGGGCACCTGGATATGGGCGATGCCGCCGGGCTTGAGCACCCGGTGCAATTCGCGCAAGGTGTACACCTTGTCGTGGATGTGCTCGATGAAGTCATAGGCGGCGATCGTGTCGACTGTCGAGTCGCCCCACGGCAAACCCTTCGTAAAGTCGCCCACCACGTCGACTGTCGGTCCGGGTTGGATGTCGAAGCCGAGAAAGCCGTCGAAGCGAACCGGCCCACACCCCAAGTTGATGTTGACGGTCACGCACTTGCTCCGAGTCAGCGCTTCTGGCCGTTGACAGATAGAAGATCGACGACAAAGACGAGGGTCTCGTTCGGCGCAATCCCCGAGTTTCCCTGTGCGCCGTAGCCGAGTTCGGACGGAATCACGAGTTGGCGCCGACCGCCGACCTTCATGCCTAGCAGGCCCTCATCCCAGCCCTTGATAACGCTGCCGGCCCCGAGCACGAAGTCGAACGGTTGACCGCGATCCCACGATGCGTCGAACTGCGCTTTGGTCGACCACGCCACACCCACATACTGCATGGAGAGCTTGTCGCCGGCCTTGGCTTCGGGGCCCGACCCCGTAACGATTTCGGTGACCCCGAGCAACGGCGGTGGAAGTTGACCGCTGATCACAACTACCGGCTTCTTCGTGAGGTCCTTGGTCGAGGACAGCGCGGCCGGAGCGATGGTCGCCACGGGCGCGGCGGCCGTTGTGGATGCGCTGGGAACCGTCGTGGACGCCCCGACGACCGTGGTAGTGGAAGCGCCCGACACCGAGGTCGTCGAAGCGCCAGACACCGAGGTACTGGGGCCGGCGACAGTGGTCGTAGCGCTCACATCAACGTTCGAAGGCGAGTCGCCATTGCGGTTCAGGAACAGCAGGAGGCCGATGATTGCCACGATGACCGCCCCCGCGATGCCGTATTTACGAGTCTGCGCCTTCCGTTTTTTGAGCGCCTGTTCTTGTTGCACCACCTCCAAACGAGCCATTCGTCCTAGATCTTGGCGCTGTCGTTTCTCGGTTGCCACGGGGATCAACGCTACCGCGGCCATCATGGATGCCAGGCATGGACAGAAACGATTATCCCGCAGACGAGATCAAGTTAGGAGTACCACCCGGTTTCGAACTCA
>JANYDT010000105.1 GCA_025359845.1 Acidimicrobiia bacterium | reverse complement strand
GGCCAAGATCTTCATGGGCGACGCAGGAGCCATGTTGCTCGGCCTGCTCATGGCCTGCTCGACCATGGTCGTGGGCGGGAGGGCGAGCGAACCCTCAGGCGGGCAGACGTACTTCTTCTTCGCCCCGCTCATCATCCCGTTCCTAATCCTCGGCGTACCCATGGCTGACACCGTCCTCTCTATTGTCCGGCGCACGGCCCGGGGCACCGGCGTCGCCGTGGCCGATCGTCAACACATCCATCATCGCCTTCTCGAACTGGGCCATGGCCCCCGACGAACCGTCGTGATCCTTTGTTCCCTGACTGCCATCTTGTCGGGCCTTGTGCTCGGACCGGTCTACGCCAAGAACAACTTGATTCTTCTTCCCCTCGGGCTTCTGCTCGCCGCGACGATCGCGTTCGCACTATGGCCGCGAGATTGAATTCGACGCGTCGAAACCCGCGATTTGCCTGACCCCCGTTCTGTCTTCTAGAGTTTGTGCATCGATTCACATGCGAGTTGCGGCCACCCCGGCCCGACCCCCATGATGATCGTCGCTAAACGATGAGGACTACCGTGGACCAGCGCGATTGGAAGCGTGACAGCTATAACGGATTCGGCAATGGCCTGGCCAAGGCCTTTGAATTCGCCATGGTGCCGCTCATCTTCGGCGCGGCCGGCTACGGCCTTGATCGCCTGATCGGCATCGTGCCCGTGCTGACCACCATCTTCGCGGTCGTGGCTCTCGTCGGTCTGTTCGTGAAGTCGTACTACACGTACGCCCACCAGATGGAGTTAGCCCAAGTGGGTTCGCCCTGGTCGCCGGTCGAAGAGCCCAATCGATGAGCGCACAGATCGCCGGGTCGGCTTGGTCGGAATTGGGCGAGACGCCCCACGTGGAGCGCGACATCGTGTTTGACATGATAAAGCGAGCCGTATGGGTCGGTCCCATTCTGGTTGGCATCGGTACGGCGATCTGGGGGTGGAAGGGCGGCGCGTCGACCGCGTTTGCCATGCTCATCGTCGTCGTCAACTTTCTTATTGCTGGACTTGCCCTCGGATGGGCGGCGCGCACGTCGCCGGCCATGCTGTTAGGCGTTTCCCTCTTCGGCTACCTCGTGCGTCTCGGCCTGATCACGGCCGGGGTCCTACTCGTCAAGGACCAAGCATGGGTCAAGCTGGTTCCGCTGGGCCTGGCGCTCATCGTCACCCATCTCGGTTTGCTGTTCTGGGAGCTGCGCTTCGTGTCGGCGTCGCTCGCCTTTCCCGGCCTTCGTCCGAAACCCTCTAGGAGTGCGTCAGTCTCGTGAGCATCGTCGCTGCCCTAAAATTCCCGCCGATCGGCGAGTTGCTCGAATGGAAGGCCATCTTGTTCAAGGGATCGCCTTTTGCGATCAACAAGATCGCCATCTTGTCCATAGCCTCGGCCGTATTGACGTTGTTATTCTTCTTCGTGGCCACGTCCAAGAGCGCGCTCGTCCCGAAGGGTGTGCAAAACCTGGCCGAGTCAGTGGTCGATTTCGTGCGCAACGGCATCATCGAGCAAACCCTTGGTCATGACGGCCTCAAGTACTTGCCTTTTCTCACCTCGATGTTCTGCTTCATCTTTTTCTGCAACATCTTCGAGGTCATTCCCTTTCTTCAGTTCCCAGCCACGGCGCGTATGGCGATCCCGATCTTCATGGCCGTGCTGGTGTGGCTGATTTACAACATCATGGGCATGAAAGAACAAGGCGCCTGGAAGTACTTCAAGAGCCAAACGATCCCGCCGGGAGTGCCGAAGGCGCTCTTGCCGTTGGTCGCACTTATCGAGTTCGTGTCGAACTTCATTGTCAGACCGTTCTCTCTGGCCGTGCGACTTTTTGCCAATGAGTTGGCCGGCCATTTGTTGCTCGTGACCTTCGCGACCTTGTCGGCGACCTTGTGGACGGCTAAACCCTTGGCCGTCATCTTGCCTCTCCCTGCGCTCATGCTGGTCTTACTGACCGGATTCGAAGTGCTGGTGGCGGTCCTTCAGGCGTTTATTTTCACGATCCTCACCGCCGTTTACATCGGCGCCGCCGTCCACCCGGAACATTAAGTCTTCCCGACTTTTCGTCCCTCCACCCCAAACAGCACCTTTCGAAAGAACCCAGGAAGGATCCCCTCCCGTGATCAACTTGCTTGCCCAGACCGGTACCGCCCCCGGCGAGTTTCTCGATGGCCTGAAGGGCGTCGGTGCCGGCCTCGGCTACGGCCTCGCCGCCATCGGCCCCGGCATCGGTATCGGCCTCGTCGTCGGTAACGCCATCCAGGCCATGGCCCGTCAGCCCGAAGCCGCCGGCATGGTGCGCACCACGATGTTCCTCGGCATCGCGTTCACCGAGGCCCTCGCCCTCATCGGCTTCGTGGTCTTCATTCTCATCAAGTTCGCCTAGCCCGAAGGAGGTAATCCCTTGAAGATCGTCGCCGCAGTGGGTGCTGTCATGCGCCTCGCAGCCGCAGAAGGCGCCCAACAGGCCAAGAATCCAATCCTCCCTGCGTGGAATGAGGTCATCTGGGGCGGCCTTTCCTTTATCGTTCTGCTCTTCTTGATGTGGAAATACGCGATGCCCGCCCTGACGAAGGCCATGGCGGCGCGTTCCGACAAGATCTCCGGTGACCTCAAGGCCGCAGAGAGCGCCCGAGCCGAAGCCGACGTGCACCTCGCCGACTACAAAGCGCAATTGGCCGACGCCAAAGCCGAGTCCAATCGCATTATCGACGACGCTCGTCAACAGGCCGATGCGGTTCGCAGAGACCTCGTTGCCCGGGCTGAATCAGATGCTGCGCAAATCCGCGCCAAAGCGACTGAAGATCTCAATCTTCAAGCCGATCGCATCAAAGCTGATTTGACTTCGCACGTGAAGAACCTTTCGCTTGAGCTGGCCGAAAAGGTCGTGGGACAGAATATGACCACCGACGCCAACGCCGCCCTCATCGATCGGTACATCGCCGAGCTGAGTAACAAGTAGGGATTGGCATGTCTGGCGATGTACCAGGTAGCTACGCCGCCGCCTTTCTGAACGTGGCGAAGGGCGAAGGCGTAATCACCCAAGTCGGTGACGAACTCCTTCGGTTCAGTCAAGCTTTCGAAGGGTCCCCCCAACTTCAACAGATGTTGGGTGACTTGTCGGTGCCGCCCGAGCGTCGCCTCGGAGTCGTCACCGATCTCCTCGGTGACGCCCATACGGTCACCTCCAACTTGGTCAGCCTCCTTATTGGCAGCGGCCATACCCGTGAGCTGCCGCGAGTCGTAGCAACGTTTCTCGACCGTGCCGCGGCCGAAGAGGGTCGCGCTTCCGGCGAGGTTCGCACCGCGCATCCGCTCTCGCTCGATCAACAACAGCGCATCACCGCAGCCATCGAACACTCGACGAAGAAAAAAGTGGAACTCAAGTTCCTCGTCGATCCATCGGTGCTGGGCGGCGTCGTAACGCGCGTGGGTGACATCGTCATCGACGGCACCGTCCGGACGCGTCTCGATGCGTTGAAAGACGCCATCTAACGCTGGTCATCTGCGCTTTTCCTTTCCCCGAAGTCTTTCTCGCCCAACCACCCAGGAGCACAACTAGGCCATGGCCGAGCTCACGATCAACCCCGTCGACATCACCGCCGCTCTTCGTAAGCGCCTTGATGGTTTCGACGCGACGCTCAAGCAAGACCAAGTAGGACGCGTCACCGAAGTCGGCGATGGAATCGCTCGCGTCGGCGGCCTGCCCGGGGTCGGCGTCAACGAACTGCTCGAGTTCGAAGGCGGTGTCGCGGGACTGGCGCTGAACCTCGACGAGGATTCGATCGGCGCCGTGGTGTTGGGCGACGCCGCCCACATCCAACAAGGGCAGCCGGTAAAAGCGACGGGACGAATCTTGTCTGTCCCGGTCGGTGACGGGCTCTTGGGCCGCGTCGTCAACCCGCTGGGAGAACCGATCGACGGCAAAGGGCCGCTCACCAATGTTCAGAGTCGCTTGGTCGAGATTCAGGCGCCGGGCATCGTCAAGCGCAAGCCGGTGAAGGAGCCGCTCCAGACCGGCATCAAAGTCATCGACGCCATGACCCCGATCGGGCGGGGGCAGCGCGAACTCATCATCGGTGACCGCAAAACGGGCAAAACGGCGATTGCCATCGACACGATCATCAATCAGAAGGGTCTGGGGGTGAAGTGCATTTACGTAGCCATCGGCCAGAAGAGTTCAACCGTGGCGGAGATCGTCGCTTCACTGGAGGCGGCGGGGGCCATGGAGTACACGGTCGTCGTCAACGCGCCGGCGTCCGACCCGGCGCCGTTCCAATACTTAGCCCCGTATTCAGGCTGTGCCGCGGGCCAGCATTGGATGGAGAACGGCGAGCACGCCCTCATCGTGTACGACGACTTGTCGAAACAGGCCGAGTCGTACCGCCAGTTGGCGCTGTTGTTGCGCCGTCCGCCGGGCCGCGAGGCCTACCCCGGAGATGTTTTCTATCTCCACTCCCGCCTCCTCGAGCGCGCCGCGAAACTCTCCGATGCCATGGGCGGCGGGTCGATGACCGCGCTGCCCATCATTGAGACCAAGGCCGGCGACGTGTCGGCCTATATTCCGACCAATGTGATTTCGATCACCGACGGACAGATCTTCCTCGACCTCGACCTCTTCAACTCGGGTGTCCGACCGGCTATGAACGTGGGAATCTCAGTATCACGGGTGGGTTCCTCCGCGCAGATCAAGGCCATGTCGGCCGTGGCCGGCTCGCTCAAGATCGACCTTGCCCAGTTCCGTGAACTCGAGGCCTTCGCCGCTTTCGGATCCGAACTCGACAAAATCAGTCAGGCCCAGCTTGACCGCGGGTACCGCCTCGTCGAGCTGCTGAAGCAACAGGCATACGCCCCGTTGCGAATCGAGGAGCAAGTCGTATCGATCTATGCCGGCACCCGCGGCTTTCTCGATGATATTGAGGTCGCCCAAGTCCGTCCGTTCGAGGCGCATCTGCATGAGACGTTTCGGGCCCAGCATTCTGACCTTCTAAGCGACATCCGCGAGAAGAAGGTCTTGCCCGATGCGGCCCGTTTCGACGCCGCCATCAACGCCGCGAAAGATCGCTTCAAGGCTTCGGCCTAAAGCGCGACCGAGTCTCTGAGCACTAGAGGAGCTGAGTCATGGCCGGGCAGGAACGGGTTCTGCGTCGACGCATTAAAACTATGCAATCGACGAAGAAGATCACGCGCGCGATGGAACTCATTGCCGCCACGCGGATCGTCAAAGCGCAGCAACGGGTTCAAGCGGCGCGACCGTACGCCGAGCAGATCACCGCGGTTGTTCAGAGTCTTGCCGCGGGAGGCGCCGGCGCCGGACAGGCGTTGTTGAGCCCTCGCTCCGAAGTTCGCAAGATCACCTACCTCATCGTCGTCGGAGACCGTGGATTATGTGGCGGCTACAACTCCAATGTCATCCGTATGGCCGAGCGCGCCCTACAGGCCAACCGCAGCAACGGCAAAGAATATTCGCTGGTGTTGTGCGGTAAGAAGGCGGAGGACTATTTCCGTTTTCGCAAGTACACCATTGATGCCGCCTTCAAGGGTTTTTCCGATAAGCCAGCGTACGAGAACGCCCGTGAAGTGGTCGAATTCGTGGCAGCGAAATTCGAAGCTGAAGAGACTGACCAAGTTGAACTGTTCTACACGCAGTTCTTGTCGGCCGGCTCACAACGTGCGGTGCAACGACGGTTCATGCCGATGGAGATCGACACCGGCGATTCGACCCGCCCAACCGGTGAGTTGCAGGCTTCGTACGAATTCGAGCCGGAGCCCGGGGTCATTCTCGGATCGATCCTGCCCCGTTATCTCGAAAGTCGGCTGTATGCGGCGATGCTCGATGCTACGGCCAGTGAATACGCCAACCGCCAGCGGGCCATGAAGTCGGCCACCGACAACGCCGGTGACCTCATTTTGAATTTGTCCCGGCAGATGAACCAGGCTCGGCAGGCCGCAATCACTACCGAAATCATGGAAATCGTCGGCGGGGCCGAAGCCCTCGGCTCCGACAAATAACACCCGCCTTCAGTAGCACTCAGCACCACGACGTCCGTAGCACGACACCGGAGACCAACATGAGCATGACCGACACCCACATTCTGCAGGACGGGCGCATCGTTTCGATCGCGGGACCTGTTGTCGACGTGGAGTTTCCCGCGGGATCGCTGCCCGAGATCAACCACGCCCTTGTCATCACGTTGACCCGAGGAGGCGAGACTGAAGACATCGTGGCCGAGGTGGCTCAGCACATCGGCGAGAACCGGGTGCGAGCCATCGCCATGAAGGCGACCGACGGCATGACCCGAGGAGCGGTGGTCCGCCAGACCGGTTCAGGCATCTCGGTGCCGGTGGGCGACATCGTCAAGGGTCACGTCTTCAACGTGTTGGGCGAGCCGCTCGACACGGGGGGCAAGCCCTTGGAGGGTGTGACCGAGCGTTGGGAGATCCACCGCAAGCCGCCGGCCTTCGACACGCTCGAACCCAAGCGAGAGATGTTCGAGACCGGCATCAAGGTCGTCGACCTTCTGGAGCCTTACGTGAAAGGCGGCAAGATTGGTCTCTTCGGCGGTGCCGGCGTGGGCAAGACGGTGCTCATTCTCGAAATGATCACCCGAGTAGCCAAAGAGTTTGGTGGAGTTTCGGTGTTCGCCGGCGTGGGCGAGCGAACGCGTGAGGGCACCGACCTTTGGCTCGAAATGAAAGAGACCAGCACCGGCGAAGAGGGCAAGTTCGTCATCGACAACGCCGCCCTCGTTTACGGACAGATGGACGAGCCGCCGGGCGTGCGCTTGCGGGTCGCGCTGAGCGCGCTCACCATGGCCGAGTACTTCCGTGACGTGCAGGGCCAAGACGTCCTCCTATTTGTCGACAACGTCTTCCGGTTCACCCAAGCCGGTTCGGAAGTATCGACCCTGCTCGGCCGTATGCCTTCGGCGGTGGGTTACCAGCCGAATTTGGCTGATGAGATGGGCCAGTTGCAGGAGCGCATTACCTCGACTCGCGGCCGCTCCATTACCTCGGTGCAGGCTGTCTACGTGCCCGCCGACGACTACACCGACCCGGCTCCGTTTACCACTTTCCGACACCTCGACGCCACCACCAACTTGGCCCGAGAGATCGCCGCTCTCGGCATCTTTCCGGCGGTGGATCCGCTCGCCTCGACGTCGACAATTCTGGCCCCGGAGGTCGTGGGCGATCGTCATTACAACATCGCTCGACGGGTCCAGCAGATTCTCCAGAGGTATAAAGAACTGCAAGACATTATTGCCATTCTCGGCATCGACGAACTCTCCGAAGAAGACAAGGTGCTCGTCCAACGGGCTCGCAAGGTGCAGAAGTTCTTGTCGCAGCCGATGTTCGTGGCCAAGGCCTTCACGGGTATGGAAGGCGTCTTCACGCCGGTGTCCGACACGATCGAAGGCTTTGAGAAGCTGTGTGCCGGAGAATTCGACACTGTTCCGGAGCAGGCCTTCCTCAACGTCGGCGGTATCGAGACGGTGCTCGAAAAGGCTGCCAAGCTCGAGCGCGGCGAGATCTGAGGCCTCTCCGTGGCGACCATGCACGTCGAACTCGTCTCGCCGGAACGGATGCTTTTCTCGGGTGAAGCCACCATGGTGATCGCCCGCCCCGAGGGCGGCGACGCCGCCTTCCTGCCCGGCCACGCGCCGTTCTTGGGTCTGCTGGGCATCGGCCCGGTGACCATCAAGGTCGAGGGCCAGCCTGATGTGCGCGCCGCCGTGCACGGCGGCTTCATCGAGGTTCGCAACAACCGCGTCACGATTCTTTCTGATGTGGCGGAGTTGGCGTCGGAGGTCGACGTGGTCCGGGCGAACGCAGCGAAGGCGCGCATGGAGGACAAGGCGCACGAACTCTCGGATGGAGCTGCCGCGGCTGCCCTTCGCCGGGCCCACGTGCGCCTCGAACTGGCGGGAATGGCGAACACGCACTAATGCCGCAATAGCTGGCTTCGCGGCGGGGCCGAACGGCTTCCATCGACTCGACTCTGAACTCGACCCTATTCGGAGCGTCCGCTGGGTTTCGGCGCGCCCGCTGGCCACGCAGGCCACGGGCCGAACTGATACCGTTGATCGACGAAAAGGGGGCCCGACATGGGCGAGAAGGAATCAGCGTCGCAGTTCGCATCGGATGGCGACTTGCCAGACGGCTCAGATGAGCCGATCCCGGGCAAGCCTTCCAAGGAGCAGCGCATGAGTCAAAGCGCCGGAGGGGCAGAAGATCCACCACCGCGGTCCACCGACACCGCGATTATCAAGTCGAAGTCCAACATCACCAACAACTGACGTCCACGTGGGCCGCGCATGGCCGGCGCGCAAGGGCAAGATCGCGTCGGCGCGGTTCGAGAGTTTCCGGCGTCCATGAACACGATAGAGCGATCGATGGTCGGGCGCTTCGTCGGGTTGGAGCACGAGTACGAGGTCGTCCGCGACGGAGTCAAACTTGATTTTCATCATCTGATCCATCGGCTGGGTGTCCCGGGGCGGCGACTCGATCCGGGTGACATTCACGCCTATCGCCTCGCGTCAGGCCTGGCGCTGACGGTCGATCGACCCGAGGCCGAGATTGCATCGCCTCCGATCGAGACCGGTGAGGGTTTCACCGCCGCAGTTGAAGGTTGGGCCAGTCATGGGTATGACACCCTTCGCTCGCTACTGCCGCCCCCGATTGATCTGGCGGGGTTCTCCACTCACCTCTCGGTCTCGGTGTCGGCCCTCGGCCGCGTTGGAGCGGATGCCCTCGCCCTGCGGTGGGCCGTGACCTTTGCGCCGGCGATGGCGTTGATCATGGAAGGGCCGGCGTCGCTCGGACTGTACGTGCGGCCCCGCCCTGGACGGCTCGAAATCTGTGGCGAGTACCTGAGCGGGGCGCGCCTCGGAGCGGCCGCAGTGTTTGCCGCGGCCACCGTGCGGGCGCTGCATTCGGATGCCGCTCGCGACGCCCCTGCGGTACTGCTCGAGGTGGTTCCGGCCCACGAGCGTTACGGGTGGCGAGTCCGGCGGCACGCGACCGGTACCGACCTTTATCGCTATGGCCGCGACGCTCGGATCGGTTTGGCCGACGGCCGATTCGTCTCGGGACAAGAGCTGTTGGAGGCGTGCCGCGAACTCATCGAGCCTTGCATCGACTCCGTCGGCGACCGCCTCGGGCTCGACGCGATCATCGCCGGGGATGCGCCGCTGGGGGTCGAAACAACGCCGAGCCTTTCGAAGGGCTTGGCGCCGATGCCCGCTCGTCACGTCGTCGGGCGAGTGCTTGACCCGGTCGAGCGGCTCGGCTGGCATCTCCGCGCTGTAGTCGCCACGTGGGCCTTCACCGTGTTTGAGGTCGGGGGCCGCGACGGGGTCCGCTATGTAAACGTCCCGACCTCGGAACTCAGCCAATTCTTGAATCGAGTGGCGAGCGGAGCGCTCGATGGGCCGCTTCTCGCCGCGCTCGCTTCACGGCCGGACGGATCGGTGCTCGGTTCGCACGAGCAGACGTCGAGGCTCGCCGTCTTTCAATCGGTGCGCAATCCGGTCGCGTTGCTGGCCCCTGAGCGGGAGCCACACCGCGCCGGGGCGGGTTGGAAAAGCGGAGGCCAACCTTCGGCGAATGTCGCACCCGTCGCGAAATACCCGGTCCGGCCCAGTGAGCCGGGATCACGACAAGGCCAGCCGTCGGGGCGTCCAGGCAAGTACGGGCGTCCCGGCAAGTACGGGGGGCGTCCGGGCAAGTACGGGCGTCCCGGCAAGTTCGCCTATTTTCTGCCACGCTGGTCGGAGGGGGCCGACCTCGAAGGGACCGAGCCTCTGTTGCCCAGCCCGGTGCCGCCCAGCCCGCCCAGCCCGGCCGACCCTACCGAACTATTGAACCGTGTTGCGAGGTCTCGCGGCAAGGTCCTTATTCTCGTAGGGGCCCTGGTCGCATTGGCGCTTGTCGCCGTAGCCGCCATCGGCCGTCATCCTGATCGCCCGGCGCACCCGGCCCGGGTGTCGACGACCAAAGAGGCCGGCTCGACGAGCGGCGCGGGCGACCCGATTCGAGGGAATACCACGACCCCGGCTGCGACCTCGACTGCGGCTTCGGCAAGCTTGGCCAAACCAGTTTCTGACCCGACCGAAACGGTGGCGACATCAACGACAACCGGGGCCGGCGAATCAACTCACATGACTAAAGGAGCGGGCCCCATCGACCTCACGACGCCGGCCGCCCGCACCACAACGACCACGAGATCGGTCCAAGACGCGCCCGGACGCTCCAGCATGACCGCGATCACGACGACGACCCGAGGCAAACACGTCACGTCGACCGCTCGTTCGACTACGACGGGCGCGGCCCTTCCGGCCACCACGAGGCGCAAGGACGTGGTGACTCAGGGCCGATCGACGACCACCGTGTTTCCGACCACCACGCGGCGCGACGTGACGACCATCGCTCGGCCGAGCACGACCCGAGCGGCGACCGCGCCGCCAGCCACAGTCGCCCCCGCGGCCGCCACTTCCCTCTCGCCGAACTCCGCGCCCACCACCGAGACCGGTGTGATCACGTCGCTCCCGACGCCAACCTCTTCCCCCGACGCGACAACCCCTCCTCAAACCACCACCGTGCCAGGCGAGACGATCACCATTGCCCGCACCACGCCATCCCCGCCGGAGACGACAACCGCACCCCGCCCCCCGTTGACCACGGTCGAGACAACGACCAGTCCGACCAACACGACGACGCCAAGCACGACTTCGACCAGTTCGACCACTACAAGCACCACCGTCATTTTGACAACGACTACGTCAACGCCCACCACCACCACTACGAAGTCGAGCCCAACCACCCTGGCCCCGACAACGACGTGTCGGCCCGGCCCCGCCTGCGCGATCCAAACCTAGGCTAGCTCCCGATGATTCGCTCATAGACGGGAGCCCCACCCACGATCGCAACTTCCTTGTAACGACGGGCCAAGATGGCCACAAATCGGGGGCCGGTCGGGACCGATTTAGGACTTCCGAAGGTGATCACATAGCGAGGTCGACGTGGACCATCGAGCAATATGGCCAGTCGATCGAGGGCTCCCGGAATATGCTCCACGCCGAGTTGCCAGAGATAGGGATACGGAGAATCGCGGTCGGCTTCGAAATACAACGCCGCGTCGGCGTACATCGCGTAGATCGTGTCGGACGGCGATGATTGGGCGCGTAGCCAGATGGCGAGGGATCGATTGGCGGCAAGTCTACCGTCCCTGGCCGCCTCCGTTATGCGAGCGTTAGTCGACGAAATAGTAAGAATAGGTAGAGCCGCGACGATCATCGAAAGTCCGGCGATGGTGGCGACGCCGGTGACGACGGGCTGAAGTGAAGGCCACCGGGTCTGCGTCAACCGGTCCACTCCCAAGCCGCCTAAGAGACAAAATGAGGGGAGAAGCCCAATGTAATAATGGGGGTGGTACAGACCGCCGAGGGCAAATGCGGTGGTCGCTCCGACCGCCCACAAGCACACCACCAAGATCGGCCGGTGCGGACGGCGCAGCAACCCTACCAACGCGAACGGGCCGACCGCCCACAGCAAAGGCTTGGCCAATTGCGCGGAGGCTCGAAACAGCAGCCAACGGTAATGAAAGGGTCCGGTGGTAACGCTTTCCACGGCAAGGCGGTAGCCGGCCACCGCAAACCACCAATCGCGCCATCCTGTGAGGGCGCCGTGGGCCGCGGCGAGGCCGATCGGAATGATGAACCCGAGCGCCCACCAACCCAGAATCGTGGCCAGCCGCCGGCGGGGCCACCATCGGAAGGTCCACGCGACGGCAAGCAACCCGGTAATGGCCAAGGCTGCGTCGTACCCCGACTGCTTGATCAAAATCGCGACGGCGCAGCAACCGCCGGACGCAATCCATGGGGTCCGTGCTCGAGCGTGCGAAAAAGGTGTCGGCCCGGTGGCAATGCCACGGATCGTCGGGGCCATGAGCAGCACGCCGAGCGCCGACGGGAGTGCGGCGAGGAGTTCGCCATTGGCCGCGAACCCTTCGATCTGGGGGAGACCCGAGGCCACAGCGAACAGCGCGGCCGCCCACAGTCCTGGTCGCCTGTCGTCGGTGAGGGTGCGCCCGATCAGCGCTATCACCACAACCAAGGAGGCAGCCCAGAGCGTTGCCATCAGGCGAATGGCGAGTCCGTGGCCCCCTATCCCAATGACCGCCCGATACAGCAGCAGAAGCCCTTGGGGCCGATCGACCCATGCCGTGCGATACAAAGTTGCGCCCCTCGACCACGCGCGGGCCACGTAGGCGTAGCCACCCTCATCGGCCGTAAGCGGCGCATTCCAAAAGGGCACCCGCAGGAGAACTGTCACCCCGATGCACACAGCCAAAACGCCCCAGGTCGTTCTCGGCCCGATCGGCGGCCGCACCCGAACAGTCGGGGCGATCGGGTCGGGCACGCGCCGATCGTAGGGGACCTTTCGTCACGCTCTAAGCTGGCCCCCGGCATGAGTGGGTCCTTGGGCAGCGCAGCGCAGTATTCGGCGGCCGCCGAACTCGACGTGCTGGCCCACAACGTTCGCTTCAACGACTGGATTGCCGAGCTGCTGCGTCCGGCATTGTCGGGCCGAACCCTCGAAGTGGGGGCGGGGATCGGCACCATGAGCGTGCGGTTCGCGGCGCGCGTCGATCACCTCTTGAGCGTGGAGCCGGCCGAGAACCTTGCGGTTCGGCTCAAGGAGGCGACCTCGAGCCTGAAGAACGTCGAGACCAGAACGGCGTTGTCGCGTGACGTCTCCGAGCGCGGGTTCGACGCCATCACCTATGTGAGCGTGCTCGAACACATCGAAGACGATGGCGCCGAGCTCCAACTGGCCTGCGAGATGCTTCGCCCCGGCGGGCGGTTGGCCGTCTTCGTGCCGGCGATGCCGGCGCTGTACGGAACCATGGATCGACTGTCTGATCACTACCGGCGCTACACCCGGGCGGTTCTGGAGCAACGGGTCCAAGGCGCAGGGTTCGCGGTCGACGAATTGCGGTTCGTCGACGTCGCCTCGGTGGTGCCCTACTGGCTGGCCTACCGAGTGCTGAAGCTGAATTCGCTCGGCGGCCCATCGGGGGCGCTGTTCGATCGCGTGCTCGTGCCCTTGAGCCGGGGTGTGCAGTGGGCGTGGAAGAACCCAGCGTTCGGCAAGAACCTCATCTGCCTCGCCACCAAAGCGTGAAGGTCTTGGCCTGGGTGGCCCGAGCGTCTTGGCTGGCATTGGCGCCGCTCGTAGGTGGCCCTCTGAGCGACGCGCTCACGAGCCACAGCCCGTCGGTCAGGGTCGTGGTGTTGACATTGGCGTGGACGGGCTGGGGGTTCGGGCTCGTCGCCACGCTGGTGCCCCATCCGATCGGTTGCACGTTGGTTCGGGTGTTGGCGCCGGGTGCGTTGGCGATCGCGGCGTGGGCGGCCCGCGGGTCCGATCTCGCCGCCCCCTGGCGGACGGCGGCCGTCCTCGCCTCGATCGGGGTGATGTTTGTGATGCTCAGCGCCGAGTTTGGGGAGTGGTGTGTGAACGGACCGGCGTATCCGAACGAACGCCGATTCTTGTTGCGATCCAACGCCGCGTTACTCGTCGGTCCGTTGCCAATCAGCGTGGCGTTGGTGATCGCCGGAGTCGTGAGCGGACCGATCGCCATCGCCGCTAGAGCCTGGATCCTCGGCTCCGTCCTCACTGTTGTCGGCGCCGCGGTCGTGTTCGTGTTGTCGCGGTCGCTCCACGCCCTCTCACGGCGGTTCGTGGTCTTCGTTCCCGCAGGCTTCGTGCTCCACGATCTCGCCGGCCTGCGCGAGCCGGTTCTGTTTGTGAAGCGTTCGATCGAGACCATGCGCGCCGCGCCGGCCGACACCGACTCGCTCGATCTCACCAATGGCGCACCGGGATTGGCCATAGAGGTGTTGCTGCGTGAAAAGGTCGACGTGACGCTCATCGACCCGCGTACCGGCGTTGCCACCCCGGGCGCGACGGCTCGCTTCTTGATCACCCCGACGCGGCCCGGTCGAGTGCTCGCCGAAGCGAAGCGACGCCGGGTAGCTTGACCGTGGTGCAAGCCTCCCTCGGCCCTGAAGCGAGAGTCGCCGCGCTCCTCCGGGCCCAGACCGAAACGTTTGATCTGGTCGTGATCGGCGGCGGGGTCAACGGGTGCGGCGTGGCCCTCGACGCGGCATCGCGCGGACTGAGCGTCTGTCTGGTCGAGAAGCGTGACCTCGCGGCGGGAACATCGAGTCGGTCCAGCAAACTCGTGCACGGCGGCTTGCGCTACCTCGAACAACGCGACTTCAAGCTGGTTAGGGAGGCGCTCCATGAGCGGCGCGTGTTGCTCGAAACCGTAGCGCCCCATCTCGTCCACCCCTTGCCCTTTCTCCTCCCGCTTCGACACCACTATGAGCGCCCCTACATCGGCGCCGGCGTTGCGCTGTACGACGCACTGGCGGGCTTGCATTCGGTGGTACCGAGGCACCGGCATTACACCCGCGCCGGGGCTCTCCGTTTGGCGCCGTCCCTATCGCGGCGAGCCTTCGTGGGCGCGATTCGCTATCACGACGCGCAACTCGACGATGCCCGCCACACCGTCGAAGTGGCCCGGACCGCGGCGGCGCACGGCGCGGCCATTCTCACGGGAGTGGCGGTGTCTCGAATATTGGTGGAGGCAAAGCGCGCGGTGGGCGTCGAGGTTGTCGACAACGAGGCGGGGTTGGCCGACCCTTTCGCCATTCGCGGGCGGGTCATCGTCAACGCGACCGGCGTGTGGACGACCGATGTGGAAACCATGGCCGGGGTCGCGGCGCCGTTGCGGGTACGGGCTTCGAAGGGCATTCACGTGCTGGTGCCGAAGCACCGGATCGAGTCGTCCACCGCGCTCATCCTGCGCACCGACAAGAGCGTCCTGTTCGTGCTGCCCTGGGGCGACGACCGCTGGATGATCGGCACCACCGATACCGATTGGCGCCATGACCGCGATCATCCGGCCACGAGCGCGGCCGATGTCGATTACGTACTCAAATGGGCCAACTCGGTGCTTTCGAGTGAGCTGCGCAGCGCCGACGTAGTGGGAGCGTTCGCCGGATTGCGGCCGCTCATCGACGGGGGGGCAGCCTCGACCGCCAAACTCTCCCGTGAACACTTGGTCAACACCCCGATGCCCGGTCTCGTCAGTATCGCCGGGGGCAAGTACACGACATATCGCCTCATGTCGGCCGATACCGTGAACGTTGCGGTCAAACAGCTTCCCTTCGCGGTCGCGCTATCGAGAACGGCGGTGATCCCGTTGTTGGGAGCAGTGGGGCACGTTGGGGCATTGGCGCGGGCTCGCGCTCACCCGGCGGCGGCGGCCCTCGGAGGACCCAAAGTCGATCACCTTGTCCGCCGGTACGGAGGCCTGGCCGTCGACCTGCTCGACCTTCTGAGCGACGAACCGGCGCTGGGGGCACCCATTGATGGCGAGGGTCGTTACCTCGGCGTCGAAGCACGGTACGCGGCGACTCACGAAGCGGCATTGCACATTGACGACGTGCTGACCCGTCGGACCCGACTCTCGATCGAAGGCGCGGATCGGGGTCGAGCCGCGGCCGCGCACGTCGCCCGCCTGATGGCGCCGGTGCTCGGCTGGACGGCTGCCGGCATCGAACGAGAGGTTGCGCACTATCAGGCTCGCCTCGACGCCGAGTTGCGAGCTCAGTGTGCCCCTGATGACCTAGGAGCCGATGTGGAACGAGCGCCGATTCGCGATCACCGATTGCGGCTCTGAGGCGCAAACGCCCTGAGAACCGTGTTATCGATAGCCCACGGCCCTCTACTAGCCTCGCCGAGTGCTCCTGGCTGAGCTGGAAATCCGGCATTCTCGCCCCATTGCGCCGACGCGTCGCGTCGCGCTCGGGCTCGTGGTGCTTCCCTGTGATCCGGGTCCAGGATGGGGTGGTGTGCTGCTCGCCGGCCTCGTGGCCGCCAGCGTGAAGGGGCTCGATCCTGAGGATCTCGAAGATCTCTACGACCTGATCGACGATCTCGAAGCCGGGCGTCGCATTGCGCAGCCTCGACTCCGACATCGGTTCCAGAAAGACGTGGTGGGCCTCGACCGGAGCCGTCACTCCTTGATCGGCGAGGGCGAACGGGTGTACTTCGAGTTCGATTCGCACGGGCTGCCGGTGGTGAATCTGCTCGGGGCGACCTACGCGGCGGGGCTGCTTGACGCCAAGATTCGCCCTGTCGTGTTTCGCAGCATCCGCAAGGGCGTGATGTGGGATCGCCCGCTCGGCGACGCGTTCGTAGCTCATGTTTTGGAGAACGACGCCGCGTTCAGTCGGTGGAGGGCGCTTCCCACAGATACCCGTTGGGCGTTGAAGATGCTGGGTTTCGCGATCGAGGAGACGCCGTCGCGAGATGACGTGCAAGGCCGTTTTCGGGAGTTGATCCGCCTGGCCCATCCCGATCACGGCGGATCGATTGACGGCGCGGGGCCGCGCATGGTCGAACTTACGCAGGCCCGAAAGATCCTGCTGGCGGTGGGGGGGTAGCCGTGTCGGTGTTGCTCGCGCCCGGCGCCGGCACCGACCGCAACCATGCGTCGTTGGTTTCGGCGGCCGAGGCTATTATGGCGGCCACGGGCGAATCGGTCGAGCGAATGGACTTTCCCTACCGCAAAGCCGGCCGCAAAATCCCTGACAAAGCTCCTGTGCTGGTGCAGGCAGTACGCGACGAGGCTGCTCTCCTCGAGGGTCCTTTGATCCTGGGCGGTCGATCAATGGGCGGTCGCATGTGCTCGATGGCAGTCGCTGAAGGACTCGAAGCCCGAGCTCTGATACTGATCTGCTATCCGTTGCATCCGCCCGGAAAACCCGACGCGCTGCGGGTCGCGCACTTCAACCGGATTACGGTTCCGTGCTTGTTTGTGTCGGGCACGCGTGACGCGTTCGGGACTCCGGAGGAACTCACGGCCCATACCTCGGCGATCGTCGGTCCGGTCACCCACGTGTGGATCGAAGGCGGCGATCATTCGCTACGCAAACGTGACGGAGTCGTCGCGTCTGCGATTGTGAGTTGGCTCGGGTCGTTGGCGTAGAAGCCTCACATCGTGTCAGGGCTGACCTCTTCCAGTTCGCGCCCGGCCGTTTCCGGGCTCCGGATGGCGATTAGTGTCACACCGAGGATCGGGAGGACGGCGGTCCACGAGATGGCGCGCCCGAGGTGGTGGCCGCGCCCGAGTTGTCCGACCAGGATCAATCCCCCCGCCGCGCCGACGCGTGAGATCGCCGTGCTGAACCCGCTGGCCCGGCCCCGCAGCCGCGTCGGGAACAATTCTGATCCGTAGACGGCGAGGGCTGGCAACGCGATGCTGGCCAGCGCCGCGCCGGTCATGGCCCACAGCCACAACGCCGGTCCGTGGCTCTGCAGCATGGCCACATTGGCCAACACTCCCGCGATCACACCGATGGCCACGATGCGACGGCGCCCGAAACGCTCGGCCAGTGATCCGCCCGCGAGGAGGCCGATCGTGCCCGGCGCACTGGTCGCCAGGTTGAAGAGCGACACCCGTCCGGCGGCAAACCCCCGTTCCTTGCGCAGGAAGTCGTTCTGGAACTGCCGCGACGGGTTGCTGAAAGCGGCCAGGAGCGCGTATCCGATGGCGAGGACGGCGAGCCGGCGCCGGTACGCACCGCCCAGCCGCTTCCGATCGTGGGCCGCGTTGGCGCCCATGTGGGCGGGATCGGCGCCGGGGCCCGGGGTGGCCCCGCCGGCCTGATTGGTGGCGGCCGCTTCGAATCGGCGGGTCTCACGCAGTCGGCGCCGTACCAACGGCCATCCAAACAAGGCCAACAGCGGCGCGAGGTACAGCACGCGCCAACCGCCCGACGATCGGTCGGCGAGAGGCAGCAGCAGGAGCGTGCCGGCCGATCCGAGTGCGGCCGCCGCCACCAAGACACTCGCGGCGTGGGCCCTGGCTCCGGCCGGCATCTCCTCGGCGAGCATAATTCCCACGACCGCGACCGTGGCCGTCACGAAGCCGCGGGTGATGATCTGCAGGCCGGCGAGGGTGGCCAGGTTCGGTGAAACGGCACAGACCGCAGTGCCGATCGGACCGACGAGGGCAGTCAACAGCAGCAGTCGGCGCCGCCCCAGACGGTCGGCGGCCGCGGCCAACGGCAACGCAATCAGCACGTCGGCCCGTATGACAGCCAAGGCCCAACCCTGGGCCCGTGAATCGGCGCCGAACTGGTCGGCCGCGAACGTCATGGTGGCCGTGATGAGTGAGCCCATGTAACCGGTCACGAGCGCCACGGCGGCCAGCAGAGTGAGGATCTGGCGCTCGTCGTGGGTGAGCGGAAGCGTGGGGCGCAAGACCGAGGGCAAGCCCCGCCTCCGCCGAGCCGCGGAAGGCTCGGGATCGGTTGGACGAGGGTGCACGACGGCCTAGTCTTCACGGTTCGTGCGCCGCCGCGATCCCGCTTCCCTCGTTGCCGCCATGTTGGTCGGAGATATCACCGCCCTGGCCCGCGTCCTGTCTTTGGTCGAACAAGGTGGGCCCAACTCGAACGCCGCGGGAGCCCTCGTCTATCCACACGGAGGAGCCGCATACACCGTCGGCATCACGGGCGCGCCGGGAGCAGGCAAGAGCACGCTCACCGACCGCCTTATCGGCCTCGGGCGAGCCGACGGGCACCGCATAGCCGTACTGGCCATCGACCCGTCCTCGCCCTATTCGGGTGGCGCCATCCTCGGTGATCGAGTGCGAATGACCGATCACTTCCTTGACCCTGGGGTGTTCATCCGCTCGATGGCCACACGCGGCCACCTGGGCGGACTGGCTCTCGCCGCACCAGCCGCCGTGCGGGTCCTGGACGCAGCCGGATTTCCTTGGGTGCTGCTCGAGACGGTAGGCGTCGGACAGGTCGAGGTCGAGATCGCCGGTGCCGCCGACACCACGGTGGTGGTTGTGAACCCTGGTTGGGGCGACTCCGTTCAGGCCAACAAGGCTGGGTTACTCGAGATCGCCGACATCTTCGTCATCAACAAGGCCGACCGCAACGGCGCCGAGGAAGCCCGCCGCGATCTCGAAGTCATGCTCGAACTGTCGGGCATTGCCGCCTCCGCGTGGCGACCGCCCATCCTCAAGACGGTGGCCGCTACCGGGGAAGGGTCGCAAGAGTTGTGGCACACCATCGCCGCGCACCGAGCGTTCATTTCGGGCGGACCCGATGGCGGTGCGTTGGCCCGCCGACGGGCGAAGCGGGTGGCCGACGAGATCCGAGAGATAGTCGCCCGTCGATTGGAGGAGCGAGCCCTCGGATTGTGCGCGGGCCCTCAGTTCGAAGCGCTGCGGGCCGATGTGCTGGCTCGCCGAATCGATCCGCACGCTGCCGCCGAGGTCATTCTCGGTGGTCTCGACGGTCTCGATGGTGACTGACTGGCACAAGTTCTAGCGCCCGCGTTGAGGAAGGCCTGCGCCGGGTTGGCGCGTTCGAGGTTGGCGTCAATGAGCGTTGCGGATTCACAAGCATCGGGGAGGCCCAGGAGCCTTCGTCGTCGACAAACCGTTGCGCGACGCCAGCCATGAGCGCGGCCGCGCAGCGCGGCGACGCCGAACGCGGCGACACCCGGAGAAAGCGGTTCAACGGTAACCAGGTCGGGCTCCGCGACCGGAATCTTCGCCGCGGCCGCCCGTAAGGCCGGTCCGGGCCTTGACCCGAGCTCTTGCGCAAGGACCGCTCGGGCCCGCTCGGCGGTACGGGTGGCGTCACCGCGTCGTCCGGCTGCGACCTGGGCCTGGATCAGGACGGTCCACGCCGACTCCCGCAGCGGCTGTTCGGCCACGAGGCGTTCGAGGTAGCTGATCGCGGCCGGCGCCGTGCCTTTTTCAATGGCGCATTCGGCGCGCAATTCGATGGCGCGCCAAGCCAGTTCCTGCAACCTCACCACCTCGGCCATAGCGAATTCATCGACCGCGAATTCGTCGAACGGCATGCCGCGCAAGAGCCTGACCGCCGACTCGAGAGCCCCGGATGCTTCGTCGATCCGGCCGCCGGCGACGGCGTTCTCGGCTTGTTGCGCGAGAGCTTCGAGGTCACGCGCATCGAGCGCGACTACTGCGGTGTCGAGCAGATACCCTCCCGAGCGATGCGCGATCGCATTGGGCCCGAGGGCGCGCCGCAGGTGCACGATGTGGGTTTGCAGGGTCTTGTTGGCGGTTGGCGGTCGCGTTTCTGGCCAAAGCTGATCGAGGATCTGATCCGTCCGTATGATCCGATCGGGG
>JANYDT010000078.1 GCA_025359845.1 Acidimicrobiia bacterium | reverse complement strand
CCGCTCGTCGACCCCACCAGCGATGCGTACCGGCCTGGCAGCCGCGCCATCAACTATCGCAGCGAACCGTTCATGAACCGACTCTTGATCGGACAAAAACGCTTCGGTCGGGTCGACAAGTCCTTGGCCTACAGCTCCTATACCTATGGCGATCCGGCCACACCCATCATGCGCACCGAACTGGGCGACCCCACCAAGGAACGGGCGGTGCACGGAGGGTCCGAGGTATTTCACGTCCATCACGTGCACGGCGGGGCGACCCGATGGCCCCGCCAGCCGGGCCTGAACAGCGCGACCGATGACTTCGCGGCCGGCCTCAAGAAGAAGCCGGCCTTAGTGCCAAAGGTGTCGGAGCGAACCGATTCGCAGACCCTCGGACCGTCGGAAACGTTCGATATCGTCAATGAATGCGGGGCCGGCGGTTGCCAGCAGAGCGCCGGTGACTTTCTCTTTCATTGCCATATTGCCCATCATTACTTTGCGGGAATGTGGGGTCTTTGGCGGGTCTACAATACCCGACAAGACGGTCTCCACTCCACTGACGCGCTGCCGGCGCTACGGCCGCTGCCAGGTCGCGGCGCGGCGCTGAGGGTCGCCGTTCCCGCGGCCCAACTGGTCGACACGACGGTACATACCTTTGACAAGACCAGCAAGATCACGTCGGCGACACTCGGGTCATGGGTCACCGGACAACTCCCCCCATCCGGCGCCCCGAAGAGCTACGACGCATCAGTGTGGGACTGGATCGTCAGAAGATCACCGGACGGCCTGATGCACATGGAGGGCGAGCCCGAGTCGAGGGAGTTGTGGCCCGGCTACCGCCCGGTCGATCCGGGGGGGCGCCCCGAGATCCTCTTCGATCCAATCACCGGACGCCTGGCCTACCCCTTCCTCCGACCCCATCTGGGGGCCCGACCGCCGTTCGCGCCCGGCCACGGCCCGGCGCCGTACCTCGACGCCGGCGCCGGTCCCGACCCGCCGACGCCAGGTGCGAGCGGCCAGGGGAGCGTATGTCCTACCGGCACGAAGATCCGACAGTTGGCCATCAACGCCATCTCCACCCCGGTACCTCGCAACGCCGCCCATCACACCGTCGACGGCCAGGGTCTGCTCTACGTCATGCGCTCCCAGGAGGAACAGGCCCGCCGCGACCCGGCGCTCCAAGTGCCGCTCGCCATCCGGACCAACGCCGGGGAGGACTGCCTTGACGTCCTTCTTCGCAACGAAATCCCCGAAGATGCCAATATCCCGTTCAGCAAGGTGGGATTGCACATTCATTTCGTACAATTCGACGTGCAAGCCAGCGATGGGCTCGACGCCGGATACAACTATGAACAGACGGTACGACCGTACGCATTGGAGGGATCGCCGGTCACCGCGCCCACACCGATAGGGGCGGTAACGATTCCGATGCGAGACACGAATCGCTTCACCGTCGGTTCATTGGTCGGCGTCGGCGCCGACCAGGACAACTCGTTCGAGGTCAGGCGCATAGCGTCGATCGGTCCCGATGAAATGACCTTCGATAGAGCGCTCGTTCACTCCCACAGCACCGGCGAGATTGTCAGCACCGAGTTCGTCCGCTACCGATGGTATCCCGACGCGCAGTTCGGCACCTCGTACTTCCATGATCACGTCGATGCCATCCACGGCTGGCGCCACGGACTGTTCGGAGCCCTTATCGCGGAACCGCCAGGGTCGACATACACCGATCCGAACACCGGCCAGCCGATGGCCAGCGGGCCGATCGCCGACATTCACACCAAGGCACGCGTCTCGGCCGATATTACCGGGAGCTTCCGCGAGCTCGCTTTGTTCATACAAGACGACAACTCGCTCAATTCCGTCGGGCGATCGAGCGGCAGCGCTTACAACTTGCGAGCGGAACCGCTGGCGGCGCGCCCCGGTGATCCGGCTCTGCTTTTTTCGAGCCTGGCCCACGGCGACCCCGCCACCCCAATTCTCGAAGCCAATCTCGGCGACCCGGTGGTGATCCGCAGCCTCGTGGGTGCGACGAATGACGTACACACGTTGCACGTCGACGGACACTGGTTCCGCACCGAACCATGGACGAAACAGTCAGCCGCAACCAGCACCATCCACATCGGGATCTCGGAGCGCTACGACTTGGCCATTCCCGCCGCCGGGGGCCCGCAACGGCGATCCGGCGACTATCTGTATTACAGCGGGCACACCTTCAAGCTTCAGGAGGGCAGCTGGGGCCTCGTACGGGTGAACAAGGCTGGGGCCGGCAGACTGCAAGCGCTTCCGGGCCGACCGTCGGCGCCGCCCGAGGCCACGACCACCTGTCCGGGTTCCGCACCGGTGAAACAGTTTGCCGTCTCTGCCATACGCGCCAAGCTGCCTATGCTTCAAGGCGACAGCGGCCTGGTGTATGTGCTCGACTCCGATCGAGCCGCGGTGGCCTCGGGGCAACGCAAGGCCGAGCCGCTCGTGCTGCATATAAACGTCGGTGATTGCGTCAACGTTCGTTTGCACAACGCGACCTCTTCAGCCGACGCCCCCGGTTCACCCCAGGCGACTTTGGCCGATGTGACTTCGCCCGATTCCCCCGGTTCGGTCACATTCCACTGCGACATCCTCGCCGCCGACCCGGCCACGTCGGGGGGAGTAGCGGCCGGAAACGAGCCCAACCACGCCGTCGCACCGGGGGCCACCGGCAACTACACCTTCTACGCTTCGCCCGAAGTCGGCGAAACTGTCGCCCTGCTTCGCGACTGGGGCAACGTCGTGCGCAACCCCGGTCTCGGCCTGTACGGTGCCATCGTCGTCGGCCCACGAGGCGCAACCTACAAAGGCAGTGGCCCCCAAGTCGATGTGCTTCCACGCTCCGGTGCGCCCTACCGGGACGTCACCTTGTTCTTGCAAGACCACGATGAGGGCATTGGCACCCACCGCATGCCGTACAGCTCGAAAGTGAGTGGCCCAGCCGCGATCAACTACGAATCCGCCCCGGCCGCGCCTTCCGCAGGGCTCGGCGTCCCCGCCTCCAGGCGGTCCCGGATCGGCGACATTGTGGCCGCCGGCGATCCGCCGACACCGGTGGTCCGGGCCTTTGCCGGCGACCCAGTCCGCTTCCACGTTGTCGCCCCCTGGAGCGCTCAGAACCAAGTATTTGCCATCGAGGATCACGAGTGGCCGGTCGAGCCCGGAATTCGGGGTTCAACGCGCATCAGCGCCCAACAAATCGGCGGGCTCGAAGCGGTGACGTTGCGTTTGGAGGGCGGAGCCGGGGGGGTGAACCACCGGCCCGGCGATTACATCTATGGCGCCGCCCGCGGCGCTTACTCCGACGCCGGCATGTGGGGAGTGTTTCGAGTCTTGGCTGCGGGTGACCAACGGGCCGGGACGGGCATCAAACCGCTCATAGCATTACCCGTTTGGCGCCCCCGGACCGGCCGGTTGGATCGGACCGCGTCATTTTGGATCGTCCTTGGGATCGCGCTGTCGCTTGGGTCGCTCATGGCCGCTAACCGGAGTCTTCGCCGGACCCGACCGAAGGCTAAGAGACGAACGGCGACGAAGCCGCGGCCCGCATGGCCCGCAGCCGACTGACCCGCTCGGCCGTGGCCGGGTGGGTTGAAAACAGGCCGGCGAAAGAGAGTTTACGTCCGGTGAGGGGGTTCACGATGTAGGCGGTCGCCTGTTGCGGGCTGATGTCCATGGGAATGCGCTTGGCCCATCCCTCGATCCGCTCCAACGCATCGGCCAACGCACCCGGATCCCCGGACACTGTCGCGCCGAAGTGATCGGCGTCGAATTCCCGCGACCGGGACAGGGCCATCTGCATGAGCCCGGCCGCAATCGGAGCGAAAATCGCCATCGCGATCAGTGTGAGCGGATTCTCGCCGCGGTTACGCTCGTTGCGACCACCCCCGAAGATCTGGGCATAGATCGCCATGCGGGCGAGGAAGGTGATGCCCGTGGCGAAGGCGGCGGCCACCGATCCAATCAGGATGTCGCGGTGCTTCACGTGGCCCAGTTCATGGGCTAGCACCCCGCGCAATTCTCGCTCGGGCAGCGCTTCGAGAAGACCTTGAGTGACGCACACCGCGGCATGGGAAGGGTTGCGTCCAGTGGCGAAGGCATTGGGTTGTTGGTTGGGTGAGAGGTACACGCGCGGCATCGGGAGCTTGGCCCGCTGCGTGAGGTCTCGCACCGTCGCGTACAACCGAGGCGCGTCGGCCTCGGAGACTTCACGGGCGCCGGCCGAGCGGATGGCCAGCTTGTCACTGAACCAGTACGAGCCGAAGATCATTGCGAGCGAGATGACGAGAAAGATGCCGGCCCCACGGGCCCCGCCGACGAGGGACCCGATGAGCACGAGTGCGCCACCGAGACCTCCCATCAAGACGGCCGTCTTTAGGACGTTCTTGTTCATGGCCACAATTACACCACCTCACCGCATGAAACGAACATGAGAGCCCGATGAGCCACTCAGGCCGCCGGACCCGGCGCACTGGTATCAGTCGTCGCCGACGGCTTCTTTGGCGTTGTCGCCGTGGGCGTTGTGGAGGTTTCCAACGTTTCTACGCTGGCCGCCTGTTCGTTGCGCACTGCGTCGGTGACCGCGTAGTCGCGATCCGTGCCCGCCGCGCTCAAGGAAATCGCGCCGAGCAGATAGCGGTACGTGCAGGTGAACTGGTCGAGTGAACCCTTGACTCCGGGGTCGGCAAGGCCGACGATCGTGCAGCCCTCATCAACCAGATCGGCCGTCCACCGCCGAGCAAATAGCACTCGGACGGCGCCCGGCTCCGCGTAGAGCAAGGCGCGGGGCCGGTCGTCATCTCGCCACGCGTCCCACAAGTTGCGGCTCGCCGCCTGCGGAGTGAGCAGCCCGCGGCGGATCGCCGGGGGCTGTGAACTTTCAGCCGTCGACGCGGCCGGTCGGGACGAGTCCGCGCTCAGTGCGGGGCCTGATGGCAAGGTCACATCGAAAGGCGAGACTGTCGTCGTCACAGCTGCGGCGCTCGTGACCGGAGGCACCGACGATTTGCCGGCTCGGCCCGGCCACGAGCAGGCGCTCACGGCCAGGGCGAGTATGGCCGTGAGCCCGACGGCCCTCGACACCGTGGACGCAGAAGTTCCGGGCATGTGTCGAGACTACAGAGGTGCCATGGCGCAACCTCCCAGAGCGCAATGAGCCCGTGTCGAGACGCCGTCAGCGGATCACTGGCCGCTCCCTACCGGCTGGCCGTCGGCCGCGCGCGCCGCCCGCAGCTCACGTTTCAAGATCTTGCCGGTGGCGTTATGGGGCAAAGCATCGACGAAGTCGATGGTGGCGGGCACCTTGAATTTCGCAAGGTTCTGCCCGCAGTGTTCGATAATCGCCGCGGCCGTCACCTCGGCTCCCGGCCGGCGCACCACGACGGCCTTACCGACCTCACCCCAACGTTCGTCCGGTACCCCAATGACCGCCACTTCGGCAATAGCGGCCATCTGATATAGAACGTTTTCGACCTCGGCCGGATACACGTTTTCGCCACCGGCGATGTACATGTCTTTCCAACGGTCGAGAATGTAGAGCGCGCCGTCTTCGTCTTCTCTCATAGCGTCTCCGGTGTGGAACCATTCGTCGGTATAGCCACTGGCATTGGCCTCCGGCCGATTCCAGTAGCCAGGGCTGATGTTCGGGGCCCGCACCCACAGTTCCCCTATTATTCCGATAGCCACGTCAAGTCCGTCCTGATCGACGATACGATGCTCCAGATGCATCAGGGGTGTCCCGACCGAGCCGACTTTGCGAATGGCGTCGACCTTCGACTGCGCCGATATGGTGGCCGCGCTCTCGGTCATCCCATAACCTTGCTGCAGGATCACCCCTTTGGCGGCCCACGTCTCGAGCAACGCGAGGGGCGTCGGCGCTCCCCCTATCCCAGCCGTCACCAGCGATGTGAACGTCGCCGTTTCGAAACGGACATGCTGGCTCATGAATAAATAGTTCGAGGGCACGCAGAGAAAATGGGTAATTCCGATTTCGGGATCGGACAATACATCCAGCGTGGCGCCGGGGTCGAAAGCCCGCATAAGATAGTTTGTGCCCCCGTAGTGAAAGGTCGGATTGGCGTAGGCATTGATGCCGCCAATATGAAACAAGGGCAGAATAGATAGGTTCACCATGCCCGTCCTGAACGCGAACGGGGCCGTTGCGTTGAGCAAGTTCCAGACCATTGCACCGTGGGTGATCATCGCCCCCTTCGGATGCCCCGTCGTGCCGGAGGTATACATCACACAGGCCAAGGTGTCGTGGGTGTTCTCGGCTCGCGGCAAGGCTCCGACGACGTCAGTGCCGGGAGCCAGCAGCGGCTCGTAATCGAGCGACCCGCCCGGTGGCCCCTCCCAACTGATCCGCCGTGTGATGCCCGCAGCGGCGGCCACCTTCTCGCCCATCTCTGCAAGCTCGGCGCCGTGGAAGAGCAGCTTCGGCGAGCAGTCGCGGACGATGAACTCGAGTTCGGGAAGGGCGAGGCGCCAATTCAACGGTACATACGCCGCCCCCAGGCGCCAACAGGCAAATTGCACCTCGAAGATGTTCGAGGTGTTCTGGCTGTAGATGGCGACCCGGTCCCCAGCCTCGATCCCGAACTCATGGGCCAACGCCGCGGCCAGCCGTTCGGCCCGCGCGTTCAGCTCGGCGTAGGTTAATCGCCGGCCCGAGCCGAGGTCGACGATCGCCGTAGTATCGGGCTGGCTCCTGGCGTGATACGCGATCCAGTCTGGGGCTCGGACGGCTCGTGCCATTTGCGGTTGCCTTGCCTTTCGGTCGATTGATTCTGATAGACCATTCCACATGTGTCTGCCGCCGGTCGAGTGTCAGCAACCCAGCTCTGCCGGCCCGACCCATCCGAAAGCGCGAAGTTGATGGCCCCTGACGAGTTGCTGGAACAGATTGCGGCAATTTTGCGACACGAAATCGGACCGACCGTCGCCGACCCTTTCGCCAAGACGCAAGCCTTCATGGCTTCGGTGATCCTCGAGAAACTGGCCCGTCAACTGCGGTTGACGGACGACCATGAACAGGCCGACCGCGATGAGCGGGCGACTCTCGTCGACGACATGGAGCGGCTCGTCGGAACTGCGCCGGCGTCGGGGGTTCGCGCCGCCCTGACGGGGGCGCGCACGGGCGGCCAGGGCGAAATGTGCCGGCTCGTGGAGGCACTGTACGCGGGACGTGATGAACTCGGTACCGAACGCTTCGACGCGCTGCTCGGTCGGATCCGACTGACGCTGCGGGCCGGTCTCGACCGCCAGCTGGAGTATTCGTCGTGAGCGAACACCGAAGTGACGGCGCTGTCGCACCAAAGAACGCCTCCGCTCCGGAGAACACCGCTGCGGCGCGGGGCCCGTGCACGGGCGACGAACGGCCCATGAACGACCGCATCCGCGACTATCTCGTCGACCGCTTCGAGGCACCCGACCTCAAGCTGCGGGGAGTGGAGCGGATCGCCGTCGGGTGGTCGCATGAAACCTGGTTGTTCGACGCGACGTGGACCGAAACCGGGGTGGCCCGCACCCAAGGTCTTTGTCTGCGGCGCGATCCAGGCAACGCGCTGCTGCGAGAGATGTCGGATCTCGCGCTTCAGTATCGCGTGCTGCAATGCTTGGAGCCCACGGTGGTACCGACGCCGCGTCCGTTCTTCTTCGAAACCGATCCGGCCGTCTTGGGCGCGCCCTTCCTCGTGATGGAAAAGGTACCGGGTACGTGCCCGAGCCCGTGGGGCCGCGACGGTCGCCAGTTCTACCAAGACGCCGCCGGTCGAGGCGTGCTGCCCGACAGCTTCACCGACACGCTCGTCGCGTTGCACACCCTCGACTGGCGCGCCGCCGGCCTCGACTTTCTCGGCGTGCCCGGACCCGGCCGTGACTTCGCCCGGCTCGAAGTGGCCAAGTGGAAGGCGCTGATCGAAGCGTCCGAACACGATCCCGATCCGGTGCTCATCGATCTGATCGGCTGGCTCGAGGCCAATGCCCCCCAGACCGACCGCCTCGCGCTCGTGCACGGCGCCTACCGCACGGGCAACCTGCTTATTCACGACGACCGCATTTCGGCGGTGCTCGACTGGGAGACCCAGGTCATCGGCGATCCGATGTACGACGTCGCTTATGTGCTGTCGGATCTCAACCGAGAAGGCACGGAGCTGCTATCGAACCTCGTCGAGCGCGACGCTTTCTACCGGCGCTACGAAGCCGGCACCGGCATTGCCATCGATCACGAGGCGTGTCGCTACTACCAGCTGCTGTACGCCATGCGCTCGGTCGCCTTTTGGATGAGCGCTTCGGGCCTGTTCGCTACCGGTCGCAATCGTGACCTGCGACTGGCCCGTACGGCGTGGTCGGTACCCGTCGTACTCGATCGGGCCGCTCGTGACCTCGGGTACTAGCGCCAACGCGAGGGAGGGCCTCCCCGAACTTCGCGAGCCGGCCGCGCCCGTCTTCACGGCCGCCGACGATGGCTTTCATTTCGACGTCATGAGCGACCGGTGGTGGGAAACGGAAACTTCGTGGTTTTCGTTCCACCATCCCGAACGCCGGCTGGGGGGTTGGTTCTACACCATGGTGCGGCCCAATATCGGCACGGTAGCCGGCGGCATCTGGATATGGGACGCGACCGCGTGGCTCCCGTGGGAGGTCCCGTATTCGGCCAATTATTCAGCCCTCCGACTCCCGCCCGATTCCGATCTGCGCGACATCATTTTGCCCACCGGCGTGTCGATCCGGGTGATTGAGCCGACGATGGCGTATGCGCTCGGATTCGAAGACGGAGACAGGCTCCACGTCGATCTACGGTTCGACGCGGTGATGGCGCCCGAACCGCTGACCGCGGTAGGTTCGACATTCGGCTCGGCCCACCACTTCGATCAGCTCGGTCGAGTGACCGGCACCCTCACGTTGCACGGCGAGCCGATCGAGATCGATTGCATAGGCATGCGCGACCGCACATGGGGGCCGCGCCCAGAGCACCGGCCCCGCCAAGCCGCCTATGTCACCGGTGCGGCCGATGCCGCGAACGGGTTTCTGGGCGTGACGAACGTGCGGCCCGAACGGCCAGACAGCGACCCCATTGCGTACGGGTTTCTGCGGCGCGACGGCCGCAATTTGAGTCTCGCGTCCGGGGAACGGCGAGTCGAGCGCGACCTCGAGCACGGTTGGATCACGAAGATCACGATCATGGCCACTGATGTTGGCGGCCGAGAGTTGCGGGCTGTCGGTGAGCCCGTGAGTCGCATCATCGTGAACCGCCACACCTTCATCGACATCAACAGCCTTGTCCGCTGGGACGTCGATGGCCAGACGGCCTGGGGCGAAGATCAAGACATGTGGCCCGTCCACACCTTCACCGCGGCTCGACGTTCTGCCCGAGCGAAATAGGGCCTGGCCTCGAGGGGGGTGGCCTCGAGGGGTGCCCCGATGCTCAGAGTCGGACGGTGCCCTAAGGCCAGCGGAGTTCGGCTGCGAGTGTCTCCGAAGAAAGCCCTAGTACGACGCTGGCCGACGCCTCGATGAAGGGTTCGGCCGGCGCTTCGGTGCTGGCCCCGGCTCGAACGAACCATTGCACGGTTCGTTTGGCGGGGTCGACCACGAGTATCTCAGCGATGCCGCGGGTCGCGTAGAACGGAAACTTCTTGTATGTATCGTCGTCTTGGGAGAGGATCTCGACGACGACTGTGGCCGTCGGGAGATAGATGTCGCCTTCCACACTGGGGTCGATGAACGATCGATCGGGAATTCGGTAGTTCTCCTTCTCGCCGATATTCAGGTTGCCATACGGGCGCAGCCCGACTGCGCGCGCCCGTGGCCCCAGCAGTTCGCCCAGTTGGGCCTCGAGATCGGCGTGGCGTCGGTTCGGCGCAGGTGTCATGTGGTATTCCCCCTCCCAGACTTCGTCGCAACGGTCAAGCCCAAGGCGGGCCCGCTTGGCCATGTACACCTCCAGTTCGGCCGGCAGGGGGCCGTGCACCACGGTTCGCATACGGTCAGTTTACGCCGACCGACCGTCCGGACGCGAAGAGGGCCGCCCCGGAAGGAGCGGCCCTCTTGCGATGTTCGTCAGGGAGCGATCAGCCCTCCAGCGCCTTCTTGTAGGTCTGGAGTTGACCCTCACGGTTGATGACGTCGGTCTGCGGGAAGAAGGTCCCGAGCTGCTTCGGGTCGCGTACCTTGTATTGGGCGACACGAGCTGCCTCGTTCAAATAGGCGTCATGGATTCCGTCCATCTTGTTGGTGACGCCCGGAAGTACAAGCGGCATCTGCTTGTTGATCCCGCGCGATGCGAGCAGGAGATTTGCTCGGTTGATGCCGCCATTGTACGTAGCCGCTTCCTTAGCGATCTCCACGAAATACCAGGCGAAGATCCAGCCGGTGGCGTAGGTCGACTGGGTGTCGTCGAGACCTTGGGCCTTGGCCGTGGCGTGGAAGAGCTTGACGAAGGGGTCGTCCTTGAACTCCGGGTCGTTGACATCCTTGAGGTACTGCAGGATGTAGGTGTTGGCGCCCGTGAGACCCTGGTCGATCAGCGGTTGGAAGAACTGGCTGAGCGATCCGCACGTACCCGACATCATGACTTTGGCCTTGATTTGGCGCTTCTCGATCTCGGCCATCGCCTGGGTGCAGAACACCGCGGTGGTCTGCAGAAGGATGACGTCAGGAAGGGTCGCATCAATGTTCGTCATCTGGTTGGTGAGGTTGGGCGTGGCGCCGTCGTGCTTCTCTTCTTTGACGACGGTGATGTTGGTGCCCTTGATAGCCGCCCGGAAGCCACGGGAGTAGCTGTTGCCGAAGTCGTTGTCATAGGTGAGCATGGCCACCTTGGCGCCGCCGGGGAAGTTGCTCTTGACCCATTGGGCCCACAGCTGCGCCTCGCTGGTGTAGTCGAGCTGCATACCCGTGGTCCACGGGTGATTGTCGACGTCGCCCCACTGGGCGGCTCCCGTGCCATTGAGGAGCTGCGGCATGCACTCCTTGTTCGTGTCGTCCCAGATGGCCAGGTTGTTCGGCGTACCGACGACGGTAATGATGCTGGAATACTTACGTGAAGCGATCGCCTCAGCGGCGTTGGCCTTGGTGCGATCGGCCTGATAGGCGTCGTCTTTGGCATCCATGGTGATCTTGTGGCCGGCTGCGCCACCCTGGTCGTTGATGTACTTGAAGTAGCTGTTCATACCGTCGGCGATGAGGCCGAATCCGGCCAGCGGCCCCGACTTCGGAAGTGAAATGAAGAGCTTGATCTCGTTGGCAGTGATGCCCTGGTTGATGTCCCAGTCCTTGGGGCACTTGGACAGGTCGAGCTTGAAGTCGCCCTTGCCCTGGTAGATCGTGTCGCTCACCTTACCGAAAGCCGACCCCGTACCGGCAGCAGCAGCAGCCTTGGTGGTGGCTGTGGTTCCAGCAGTCGTAGCGGTCGTCGCCGCGGTCGTCGCCGGCTTTGTGGTGGTGACCTTCTTCGGCGGCTTCTTCTTCGTGTTCTTCGTGGCGGCGGTCACGGACGTGGTGGAAATGGCAAGGAAGGCGGCGGCGCTAATCGCGACAGCCCTCTTGACTCCGAGGTGTTTGATCATTTTGGTAAATCCCCCTTGTTTGGTTGGATGGAATGATAGTTACAAAATGGTGGAGTTGTCAGCAAGCACTGGGGATGCAGCCGTCGCCACGACGCTAGCCTCAAGTGCGGGAACCGAATGGCTTGGATTTATCGACGCCAGCCACGCCGGTCGGGTCGTGATGGTCACAAACTTGGCTCGGAGCTTGCGGAGCCCGTCAATGAACCCGCCGGGCAGGACGAACACGAAGATAAGCAGCAGCGCACCGAAGACCATCGATACGATGCCGCCGCGGCCGGGACGGCTGGCGAGCCACGTCATTCGCAGGGGACCGAGTTTCTTGGCATCGGTGAGTTGTTCGAACAGGTGACTGATGACGACTACGACGATCGCCCCAGGGATCGCCCCGGACACTGTCGCTACGCCGCCCAGCACCAGGCCGATGATCAGCGTGATGCTCAACTGGACGCTGAAGGAGATGTCGGATGCAAACGGCTGATTCACCATGAGCATCCAGCCGGCGACGCCGCAGAAACCGGCACTGAGTCCGAAGATGATGACCTTGTTGATTGGAACCGAGATTCCGTTGATGGCGGCGGCAGTCGGGTTATCGCGCTGGGCCACCATCGCCCGTCCGGCCCGGCTCTTGATGATGTTGCGAGCGAGTACGAACATCACGACGGCCACGATGAGAAGTACGAAGTACCGGTACCGGAGCGGATCCATGCGGTCACGAGGGTCGAGACTGGTCCACGTCGGCGGTGCGATAGTGGAAGTGACACCCTTGCCGTTGGCGCCGCCAGTAATCGTCTCGTAGCGAATTACCAAGGTGGGGAACACGATGCCGATGGCGAAGGTAACCACCACCAGATAGAGACCTTTGATTCGCAGGGCCGGCAGACCGACCACGCACCCGACTACAAAGCAGAGGACGAACGCCACAGGGAGCGCGGCGAAATAACTCCAGTGGTGATCGGCCACGGTGATGACCGCCACATAGGCCCCCAGGCCTACGAACGCGGAATGGCCGATGGAGATTTGCCCCGAGAAGCCGATGAGTAGGTTCAGCCCAAGGATCGCCACGGCAAAGGCCAAGGTACGGGTCCAGTTCTGCAGCTGACCCGTGGGATTGCCAAAGATCCACGGCAACCGAACGAACGGTACGAGGATGAGTACCAGCGCCGCGAAGGCCCACGCCCCGACAAGATACGCCCGGTGCTGTTTGGTGCCCTGGATGAGCGAGAGACGCATCAGACGCGCTCCACTCGGACTTTGCCGAACAGTCCGCTGGGTCGCACCAACAAGACGATGATGATGATCGCGAGCGTGGTCGCCAACACAAGGTCCGAGCCTATGAAATGCACATAGCCACCGATCATGGTTTGCATTTGGCCCACGAGGAGACCGCCTACCACGGCGCCGACGAGGCTGTCGAGCCCGCCGATCGTGGCGGCCGCGAACGCGAACACGAGACTCTTGGCCATGAAGCTTGGTTCGAGATAGGTCCGGCTATCGGAAAGCACCAGGCAACCGGCCAACGTACCGATCGCAGCGGCCAGAGCCCAGCCGAATTGCAACGTGCGTCCGACGTTGACTCCTACGAGGCGGCTGGATTCGAGATTAGAGGAGACTGCTCTAAACGCCAGACCGATCTTGGTGCGATTGAGCAGGAGCGTGACGCCGATCGTCATGAGGATCACGGTGATCCAGATGCCGAGCGTCGCGTAGAAAACCCGCGCCCCGAAAATGTCGACGTAATCTTGCCTCGGTTTGGACGGGAACGGGCTCGGGAACGCCTTCGGATCAGCAAACCAGACGTAGATGGCCGTCCCGTCGATCAGCGACAGCAGCGCGATGGTAACGATCGTGATCGGCAGGTGATTGGCGGGATCGAACGGCCGGATGAACACCCGCTCGAACCCCGAAGCGAACACCGAGGACAAGAGCATCGCGGTCAAGATGGCCAACCAAACTGGCCAGCTCTGCTGCCGCGACAAGACCCAGGCAATGAAGGTGAAGAACATGGCCATCGAACCCTGGGCGAAGTTGATGATCCCGGTGGCCTTGTAGATGAGCACTAGGGCTAAGGCAACGGCGGCGTAGATGAACCCGTTTGCCAGCCCGTCGAGAAAGCGCTGCCAGTAAAGCTTGAGGCCGTCCATAGCGACGAACGTGAGCGAGAGCACGACGAACACGCCGGCGGTGACGGCCACACCCCGAATACCGATTTCCTCGAGCCTGCGCCGTATTTTGCGCCCGATGCCGAACGGCTCGATCGACACCGACGTGGCGTCCAAAGCAGTAGTCAAGTCAATTCCCCCTAATACCCGAGATACGCTTTACGCACCGCGTCGTCGTTCTTCAATTCGTCGGCCGAACCCGAGAGCGCAATCGCACCGGCTTCGAGCACGTAGGCCCGATTGGCGATGCTGAAGGCCAGGCTGGCGTTCTGCTCGACCACCAGCATGGTGACACCTTGCTCGTCTTTTATCGTCCGCAGACGCTGGAACAGATCTTGCACGATGATCGGCGCCAAGCCGAGCGACGGTTCATCGAGCAACAGAAGCGTGGGTTTGCTCATCATGGCTCGGGCCACCGCCAGCATCTGCTGCTCGCCGCCCGAAAGGCTGCCAGCCAGCTGCGCGCGGCGCTCCGCCAGTCGCGGAAAGATCCCGAACCAGAAGTCGTAGTCGCTCGAGAAGTTTTTCTCTTTGCGCCGAAACGCCCCGACCTCGAGGTTTTCAACGACGGTCAAGTCGGCAAACGTCCCGCGCCCTTGGGGCACATGGGCCACCCCCATCCTGGCGATTTCGGAGGTCGACTTTCCGGTCAAAGATTGGCCCTGGAACGTGATCGAACCCTTGGTCGACACCATTTGGCAAATAGAGCGGATGGTCGTGGTCTTGCCGGCGCCGTTGGCCCCGAGCACCACCGCAACCTCGCCCTCTTCGACGTGGAGGTCGATCCCGTGCAGCACTTGTACCGGACCGTAGCTGGCGGTCAATCCACCAATTTCGAGAAGGCTCATTCTGCGCCAACCCCCAGATACGCTTCGATGACCCTGGGGTCGCGGCTGATCTCGGCTGGGTTGCCTTCGGCGATCTTTCGGCCGAAATCAAGCACGACGATGTTGTCGGAAATAGCCATCACCATCGACATGTGGTGTTCAACCAGTAGAACTGTCAAGTTGTGACGGTCGCGCAGTTCCTTCACCAAGTTGCCAAGTTCGTCGACCTCCTGATGAGTCAGCCCGGCCGCCGGCTCGTCAAGCATCAAGAGCTTGGGATCGGAAGCCAGAGCCCGGGCCAGTTCAATGCGCTTGAGCGTGCCGTAGGGCAGCCCGGCGGCCGGGCGAAAGGCGAGATGGGCGAGCCCGAGCGAATCGAGAATGCCGTAAGCCTTGCGGCCCAACCGCGCCTCCTCCGACTTCACCCCGATCCGCAGCGCGCTGCGCACGAATCCGTTGCGGCCCTGCGTGTGAGCCCCCACCATGACGTTCTCGATCACCGAAAGGCGCGACCAAAGGGCGAGGTTCTGAAACGTTCGGGCGACACCGTGACGGGTGATGTTGTCGGGTCGGACGTGCAGCATGTCGCTTCCGTCGAACGTGATTCGCCCATGCGTCGGCTGATAGACGCGGCTGATCACGTTGAACATCGTGGTCTTACCGGCGCCGTTCGGTCCGATCAAGCCCAAAATCTGGCCCTGTTCGATATTGAACGACAGATCGCTCAGAGCAACGATGCCCCCGAAGCGAACCGATATGTCTTCTACCTCAAGCAGTGACACGCTCGAGCATTCCCCCTGATTGCACACTCGCCGACCGCGGTTGCGATCGGCGTTTCGTTGAGGCGACATTGCAGTCGCTCTGATTACCCCACGTCAAGTTAGCGCTGTTACGGAAGTCACAGAGCGCAACCGGCAATACCACCGAGCCGATCCCGCTCGGTTGGCGCCGGAGGGCTCCGGCTTGGGAGCATGACCGCCATGACTGAGCACCGAAACGAAGTGGGGCTGGCATGAGTGGCATTCCGCAGTCCGTCCGCGACCTCCGGGCCCGCATGAAGGATTTCATCGACAACGTTGTGATCAAGGCCGAGTCGGAATTGTTGCGCGATGCAGAGACCGGCTTTCACCCCGAGACGGGCATTCCGATGGAACTCTACGAGGCCGCCCACGCGAAGGGGATCGACACTTCGCGCGGCGTCCCCGGCCCTGGCATCACTACCGCGTCCCGAAGGGCCAAAGGCGTCATCGCCGATCTCAAGACCGAAGCGAAGGCCCGTGGGTTATGGGCGCTCGGACATCCGAAGGAGATCGGCGGCGGGGGTCTCCCATTCATGGATTTCGTGTACTTGAACGAAATCATCGGGCGCTCCGAATTCGGACAGGTAGCGGTCGGTACGGCCACGATGCAGGACTCGATCATGTTGCACATCTATGCCTCGCCGGATCAGCGCGAAAGATATCTGATGCCACTGGTCAACGGCGACGCCTATCCCTCCGTCGGACTCACGGAGCCCGCGGTGGCCGGCAGCGACCCGACCCAGATGCAGACCACGGCCGATCTCGATGGCGACGAGTGGGTCATCAACGGGCGGAAATGGTTCACCTCGGGCGCCACCCGTGCCGCGTTCACGACGGTCTTCGCCAAGACCGAGCCCGACCAGGTCAAGCACAAGCAGTTCAGCTCGATCATCGTGCCCACCGACACCCCCGGCTACCTGATTCAACGGGCCGTCCCGACCATGGGCCATATCGGTGGTCAACATTGCGAGGTCGTTTACGACAATGTGAGGGTCCCGGTTACGAATCTGCTCGGGCAAAGGGGCGAAGGATTTCTCATCAGCCAGAAGCGCCTCGGCCCCGGCCGAATCTTTCACTGCATGCGCTGGCTCGGACAGGCGCAGCGGGCCTTCGAACTCATGTGCGAGCGGGCTTTGGAGCGTCACGCCCACGGTTCACTGCTGGCCGAAAAGGGGGCGATCCAGCAGATGATCGCCGAGTCGGCGGCCGAGATCCAGGGAGCCCGGCTCATGACCCTCGACGCGGCGCGGGCCATCGACGAAGGCACCGAAGCGCGTGTCGAGATCAGCCTCATCAAGTTCCACGGCGCGAAGATGTTGCACAACGTGATCGACAGGGCCATCCAAGTGCACGGAGCTCTTGGCGTCACCTCGGATCGACCACTCGACCGGATGTATCGCGAGGCGCGTTACGCCCGCTTGTACGACGGACCCGACGAGGTGCACCACATGGTCGTGGCCCGCAACCTCCTGCGCAACTTCCGCGACCGTGCCCCCTGGAGCTAGGCCCCCTCGGGGGAGGGAAGGGGCCAACCCGAACAGGCAAGGGGGCAACCCGAACAGCAAAAGGGGGCAAGGGGGCAAAGCCCCCAAAGGGGTCCGGGGGCGGAG
>JANYDT010000106.1 GCA_025359845.1 Acidimicrobiia bacterium | reverse complement strand
GATTTGGCGGAGTGAGCGTTCGAGGACACCGGCGGTGAGGGCGGTGACCATGTGGGTTCGTCTCGCGGCGAGGTCGGCGAGGGTTCCGTGATGGACGGGCCCGGGGTCGAGCGGGTTGAGTCGTGTTGTGCCGCCAGCCATGAGTTTGAGCTGGGTCATGCCGAGCGCTCGGGCGAGTGGTTCGTATTCGCCTTTCGGGTCGGCGATTGCTGCGAAGCGTGGCTGTCCTCCGGGTGACGCCAGTAGGCCGAGGGACCTATAGAGGAGGGTTTTGACGACGGTGGATTTGCCTCGTCCGACGAGGCCGAGGATGACCATGTTCGGGGAGGTAATCACACCCCGTGCGTACAGTTCGAACGGGTCGTAGTGGAACGGTGCGCCGGTATCCAGATCGGTGCCCATAAGTACACCGGTGGGTCCGAGTCCGGGGTCGATTTGGCATGGGTACAGCGACGCAAGATGCCGGGTGGTGGACCGGTGATGCGGGAGCCGGATGCCCGGACGCAGAAGCGGACTGCCGATCCGATCTTCGACTGGCACAGCATCGGCCGCCGACGATCGGCGGCGGGACACCTGTCGGTTCATTGGTTCGCCTTGTTGGTGGCGGTGAGGGTGTTGAGGATGCGGTGGTGCATGCCGTCCGCGGGTACGAGTTCCCAGTCTTGTATGCGCGCTGATGATTGCAACCGGCTTGTGTGTTCTTCGAGGCCGTTGAGCGTTGGGGCGATGAGAACGATGATGCGTCCGATGCTGACGACAAGATCGTCGGCGATGCGGTGGATGTCGATCGTTCCGGCTGCGTCGGCGGGAACGGCGATGAGGATGCGGATGTGGGTGCCGTTACGTTCGCAGCTCGTCGACGCGCACCGATGCCGGGTGTGGGGTCGGGGGTTCATCGTTTACCTATAGCGGTGCGGGCGCAGGGGAGGGTGGCGAGGAGTGCTTCGTCGTGGCGGCCGTGGAGTGGGCGGAGTTCGATACCGACGGAAGCGGCGATCTGGGTGGTGTCGGTGCACGCCCGGTCGAGTGCGTCTTCGTCGGCCGCAGTGATGGTGACGATCGCACCGAAGGACAGCTCGGCGTGGCCGGAGACGAGTTCTTCTTCTCGTTCTCGGACGGCTTGCGCAGCACGTCGATGGCGGGCTCCGACGCGGAAGCCCTTCTCGGTGCGGTGTTCAACGTCGGCTTCGATCTTGGTGGCCTGTGCGGTGATGGCTCGCTGCGATTTGGACCTCGGGACGGGTTCGAAGAACACGGTGATGTTGCGGGTGTGGGTGGCGTAGGTGAGGAGCGGGCGGAGCCAGTCGCCGGGCACGTCGAGGCGTGGCCATTCTTTGGTCCAGTAGGAGCGGTGCATGGCGTCGTCGATGGTGACGGATGTGCGTGTACTGATGAATGAGGTGGGGAGCACGTTGTCGGGTGAGATGGCGGCGTCGTTGCCGAGGGTGCGGGTGAGGCGGTCAAGGATCGTGCGACATGACGGGTCGAGACGCAGGCGCATGGCCCTGGCCCATTCGGTCGGGTCAAGGACATGAGACGTCAGTTCGGCTTGGTCGAGCCGGCCGATCAGTAGCCGGGTTTCGGACAGCAGCGTCTCGATGACGGCACGGTGGCGGTTGCGTTGGTGGCGTCGCTGCATCCGCACGCGTGACGGGTTCGTGGTGAGGGTCAGGAGCACCTCGTGGCGGGTGGCGGTCCCGTTGAGTTCGGCGAGCATCGCTTGGTAGGAGGCGAGCACGTCGGGGAGGTGTTGTGCGGAGAGGTTGCGGTCGAGCCAGGTGCGTTGTTCTTCGATCCCGGCCGGTGACGCCCACTGCGACCATCGGATCGACGCAATGGCTGGGTGTTCGGCCACGAAGCCGTGCAGGACCCTGGCCCATTGAGCGAGTTGATGATCCTGCGAATGTGGCTCTTGGAGTCCGAACTGTCGCCCAGCGACGCGCAACGTGATCGCGTACAAGCCCGACGACTTCTCCCGGATGATGGCGACAGGACCGCCGAGGTCGACGCCGTAGACGGCCGGGTCCACAGTAAGGAGTTGTTGCCGGGCAAGTGCTGGTGGGAGCTTCTTCGGGTTCGTGGCAGGTCCGAGGAGCGGAAGGGGCTGGAACCAGGTCCGTGGTTTGGTGCCGTTCCG
>JANYDT010000029.1 GCA_025359845.1 Acidimicrobiia bacterium | reverse complement strand
GGTGCCCGAGCGCCTTTTGGATCATGCCGGAGTGGTAGTGGAACAAGGCGCTGCGAGTTCCGACGTGGAGGGCCTTCGCAGACCAGTCCAGTGCCTCGGCGTCTCGGCCGTTGACATGCAGTGCCCAGGCGTAGGCATCATCCATCTCAAGAAACGAGCGTTTCTTGATGGCGCGCTCGCCGAAGAGAAGGGCGCGTTTGGGTTGGCCGTGGTCGGCGTAGAACAACGTAGGGTCCACGTCGCCGGTCGCACCGTTGGCTTCGAACAGCCGCTGTTCAGCCTCGAACACGCTGTACTGCATCTCGGCTTCGGCTTTCCGCCCGACCGATTCGAGGAGTTCGCCGTATTCAATGAGGTATGTCGGCTGCGGGACGCGATTGGTGACTTGGGCAAAGTCGGAGAGGGCAGCCGCGGTCTGGCCCAACGCCGCTTCCGCTTTGGCTATCCCCTCCAGATTTGGGGCATAGCTGGCGTCGGCTGCAAGGCCGGCCCTGTACTGATGCATCGCTCCAGCGGGATTACCTTGGTTCAACGCCAACTCGCCCAGATAGTAAAGGGCAAAGGCTCGGCCGGCCGGGCCGTTCGCATCCTCGAGCGCCCGCTGCATGTAGGTACGGGCGAGCTCGACGTTGCCGCGCAGCTCCCAAGTGTAAGACACACGAGACAATGACGCACTGTTCGGGGCCAGATCAACCATGCGTTGAGTGGCCGCGAAGGCGGCAGGATAGTTTCCGAGCTGCGTCTCCGCATCATCGAGGGCGCCGTACAAGGTGGCGTTCGCAGGGTTGATCTTCAACCCTTTTTCGGCCCAACTCTTGGCCGTCGTGAAGTCATGACGGGCGGCGGCCAAAGTAGACATACCGGCGGCGGCAGCATAGTTGTCAGCGATGTTAATCGACAGCGACCGTTCGAGGACTACCTGAGCTTTCGGATAATAGATAGGGTCGACGCTGACCTTGGCCTGCTCGACATAGGCGAGACCTAGCGACGCCCACGCCACGAAGTCCTGCGGGACCGACTTGACGCGCTGCTGCAGGCGCCCGATCGTGACGTCAAGGGTCGCGCCTCGAAGGGGCCCGGCGTCTGGCAAAGCTGCTGTCGTCTGCTTGCTCGCCGAGACGCCGCGACGCGAACCGAAGAGTCCGAGCCCCCCCACCACGTACACCGCAGCCACAGCCAGGACGACGAACGGCACGGACCGTCGAACAGTCACACTGGCCCCCGAGTTGACCGGTTGGACGGAAGATGCCAGTTCGGCACGAAGTCGACGACGTTTTGAACAGAGCACCGATGGCGACGGTGGAACACGCCGCCGCAGGCGGCCGCTCGGCGGTAGCAAACCACCGAGCGGCACGACAGAGCCCGGGGTCTACCTATTACCAACGCTGACGTTTCGATGCGATTGTCGGGTGAGGACGCGAGGGACGAGCACCCCCGCACCGGCAACGACGGCGACGAGCATTCAACGAAGGGGGGCACAGCAGCGCGTCGCCGAGGCGACCTGGAGGTGGGAATCGGTTGGCTCAGCGGGTCGCACCGCATCGCGGACAGCAGCGATCACTTCGTGATCCTCTGGCGCGTCGTCACGTGGCGCACGACGATGCGGGTCGACCGCTTCGTGCGCCTGACGACGTGCTTGACGACCGGCTTCCTGGTGCGGGAGCTGCTCGTCGCTACCACCGCCGCGCCAGCGGGCGGCGCCGTCACTGGGGCGGCCGAGGTAGTCGGGGGGGCTGCGGCCGAGGTAGTCGGCGGGGCTGCGGCCGGGGCAGCGGAGCCCGCGGCCTGGTTGACAGCTGCCGTATTCGGCAGGGCGACGTACGGAAAGCTGGCCCCGAAGGCCACGTCGTTGGTGTTGACACCGTCGCCGGCAGCGAGAGCATCAACGAGCTTGCCCGACTGGGCAGCGCCTTCCAGGGCCTGCAGCTCGATGTCGACCACATCGTCGGTCAAACGGCGTCCGTTGGGGAAGCCGGCGGTGTCGTTCGCCAACACGCCTAGACGGTTGGGCGTGGCCGCAGGCGCCACGCTCATGTTCAACCGCATCTCCTCAGCCGGCACGAAGTCGGCACCCTTCAGACCGTCACGGTTGAGCATCTGAGAGTTGAGATCAATGGGGATGGCCACGGTGCCGTCAGGAGCCTTGCACGCCTTGCAAATGCCTGTAAGGAAGATTTCGAACAAGTCGTTGCGAGGTGTGACCGGAGCCGGCACGTTGTAAATCTTCTGGATCAGCGCGGGCACAATCGGGGCGAGCACCTTGTCGACCACCGGTTGCACCGTATGGTCCTTGTCAGGCGTCAGGCCGTTGAAGGCATCCTTGTACTTGAGCGGCACGACCACCTCGTTCACCAATGGGTTACCGAGTCGCGATACCTGCACGAAGCCGTTAACGACGGACGCGCCAGGCGACGCCGACGTCACGGAGGCGCCCTTGCGCGTGGTGGTGCTCCACACGCCGATCACCGGGTTGGCCACGGCATCACCTTTCAGGGCCAGGTTGGCCTTCGGGACCTGCAGGGCGATCGTATTGACGTTGTAACCCGACAAGGTGTCGTGACCGGCTTCTTTCAAGTTCGCGCCGTAGAGCAGGTCAAAGACGCGCAGGTCCAAGAAGAACGGATCGTCGGCCTGGCCGGCAAAGGTCAGGCCTCCGTCGGTGGTCGCCTTGATGGCCGCGTTCCGCAGCGATCCGTAGTCCGGCATAGAGGCGGCGCCCACGTTCGAGGGCGCCGCAATGGCATCCTTGACAAGGTTCGAAATCTTGCCAGCGGAATCGGTCAGGTCCAGGTTGTAGGTCTGGTAGAAGTTCAGATTCGGATCGTCGAGCGTCTTGACGGGCCCGGTGTTGTAAAGAAACTGGCCGCTGTCATCACGGTAGTGATCCGTAAAGGTCCAGGTGTACACGAGATCGGCCTTGCCGTCGCCGTTGCTGTCAACGTTGATATTGTACTGGGCGTCCGTGGCGAACGGGTAGAAGTTTGGGCCGCCATTGGGCTCCTCGAACGGAATCCAATTCGAGATCAAAGTGACGGTTCCAGACTTGTCCGGGCTGACAAAGACGTAGACATCGGTGTTGTCCACCCGCGGATCTCCAGCGGTGAGCGGCGCTTCCCGGTGGCTTGAGGCGTTGCTGACACCCGACACAAGCCACGTCGACATGCCCGCCGCCAATGCCAAGCCCGTACCCGTGGCAATAACCTTCCTCACCGGACTTCGCGTCGCGCACAAATCTCGCGGTTGAGCGACCCTGCTTTTAATTCGTCCCCTGCTCATTCGATCCTCCTGTAGTGATTCTTGTGCTGTAATTCGTTACCCGGCCGCTATCGGATGTCTCTAGCACGAACGTCTGAACGACGAGATGCCTACGGTCGGCTGGTCTGAACCCAATACCCGAGGCCAGCCGATGCAAACGACGACCAGCGGGTCCGACGCGTGCAGCGAGCCCGACGCGTGCAGCGAGCCCGATCAAGCCGTTCTCTCCGCTGTCGTCATCCTTGGCCTTGTTGGCAGTCCCGTGAACATTGTCGACCGGGATGCAAAGCGGTTACCCGGGGGATTCGGGCGGTCGATTCACCGAGAACTCGCCCGACGAATCGAGATGAATGGCACGCACCTTGAACCGCCATCGGCCGTCGGCGCCGCGCGCCATCTCATCTCGGTAGCGCCCGAACGCGACAACCTCGGGAGTCTGCTTGGTCAACAGCAGGAAGAAGTAGCTCAGGGCCGTCGACTGGTCCCCGTCGATCTCGATCATCGAATTGGCCACGTGATGCTGATGCCACTGCTGCGGCGATCGGGTGTGGCGCGCGATCGCCCGCGCCAATCGCTCCCTACCGACGACCGGCCGCGCCTCCTCGCCCGTATGCGTATTGTGAATCTCGAGCCGGGCATCGGGCTCGAACAGCTCGACATAGCCGGACTCGTCCCCATGATCGACGAAATGGCAATAGCGCTGCATCGTGGCCCGTATCTCACGCTCGTCTTCAAGACGCCGCACGCGGGCCACCAGGTCGCTCAAGGCTTGCTCGGTATCCATGGCTCCTTCCTACACGACG
>JANYDT010000102.1 GCA_025359845.1 Acidimicrobiia bacterium | reverse complement strand
GACTACAACGGCCCCCGGAGGCCCGCCCACGGCTGCTCGTTCGCCTGAATCGTCGCCCGCCAGTCAGCCATCGCCCCCGAGCCGACCAACGAACACTCTGGCCAGCAACCGGTCCGACCCTCGTTTAACTCGCATAGGCTTTCGAAGTCCCCAACGGATGCACGATCATTTTGACAAACATGGCGCCGAGTTTGGCCATATTACCGAGGTCCAATATCTTCAAATGGCGCAAGCCTTGCGTGACGCCCCCTTATCAAACCGGATCCTCGAAGCCACCCAGATCGACGGCACGATCAGCCGATTCGACCGTCAGACCGGCGCCTTCATGGCCTTTGACACAGATTTGACGATCCGGACCTTCTTTCACCCGGACGGCGGAGAGGCTTACTTCCGTCGGGCGGCCAATCGGGTCCACTGAGCCGCCCGGTTAGCCCGCCGAAGGCGACGCCCAGCCCCGGGTCAGAGCATTCAGTGCTGGGCGCCAGCACCCGCCAATTCTCGCACGCGCTCATCACCGTTGTCGGCCGGGACCGGCAATTCGGTGGCCCCCGAACCGGCGAACGGTCGGGGCCGACGCGGGCCACGCACTCCTGCGCCCCCACCCCCTTTACCGGCCGACACCGTGAGCCCGATGGGCCCGAGTTGGTCGAGCGCGGTTCGCACACTGCAGTCGATATCTTCGGGCGTCGCATCGTCCGGCTCTCGCAGAAGTCCGGTCCAACCGCCAGACGACCGTGAGCCCACCGAATTCGCACGACCATCGGCCGATCTTCTGAGCCCCTGAAATGCGGAGGATGTCAACAACATCCAATTCCGTCTATGGAGGTTTCACATGTTTCGTCGTCTTCTACTTCGCGGATCAGTTGTCGCGTCGCTGATGGTCCTCCCGTTGATGGGGCCGACGGCCTCCGCGGGCAGTCGCTTCTCCGGCGGCCCGCCCTTGGCGGCGACGGTCGTCGGGACTCCCGCAGTCCTCGGAACCCCGACCTGTGATCCGTCCGGTCGCTGCGTGTTCCCGTATCGGACCACGTCTACCTTCGACGGCGACCTTTCCGGAACGTCGACCGTCAACGGTGTCCTCTATATCGACTTCACGACCTTCACCTTTTCTGGCACCTCCCTGGAGGTCTTCTCGGGTCGGGTGGCAGGTTGCGGCGAGGGGACCTTTGTTACCCATTACGAACTGTTTCGGGGCGGCGCATTTGCGTTTTCGACCAAGGGTGTCATCCTCGATGGCTCCGGGACGGGTGACCTCCGTGACATTGCCGGGCGGTCCGAGGCCACGTTCCCGCCCGGCCCCTCGGGAGGTACCGCGACCGTGAACCTGAAAGTTCATTGTCAGCGCGACTGAGCCGAAAGCCCAGGTGGTCCGCTGCGCCGGAGGGCCCCGGTCGGCCAGAATGGCGGGGTGCTCGAACGCCTCCCCGGGCCTGGCGTCATTGCCGCCGTACCCAGTCAGCTCATGCGCCTCATCGGCCGTGACTCCGAGCTGGCGGCGTTGGCCGAGCTGGTCGGCCGACGGCGACTCATAACGCTGGTCGGCCAGGGGGGCATCGGCAAGACCCGCCTGGCCGCCGAGTTGGCGCACAAGGAGAGCGGTCGCTACCCGGGCGGCGTGTGGTGGGTCGAATTGGCTTCGGCCGAGCAACCCTCCGATGTTCTCGCCGCCTGGGGCCACGCCTTGAACATGCCGCTGCGCTTCAAGTCCGACGCGGATCAACCCGTTCTCGACTTTCTCTCTCGCCTCGATGACTCGCTCGTGGTTGTCGACAATTGCGAGCAGGTTCTCGACCGCGTCGCCGCGCTCATCGAGCGCGTTTTGATCCTGTGCCCGTGCGTCTCGGTGCTCGCCACGAGCCGATCCCCGCTGGAGATCGGTGGCGAGGTCACGTGGCGGGTGGCTCCCCTTTCGTTGCCACCGGCAGATGTGGACGCGCAGGGCATTGCGCTGGAGCAGTACAGCGCAACCGCGCTCTTCCTCGAACGAGCCCGCCAGGGCGAAGCGGACCGCACATTCGCGGCGGCCGACGGCGCCGCAGTCCAGAAGATCTGCGCAATGCTCGACGGAAATCCCTTTGCCATCCAACTCGCCGCCGCCCGAAGCAGTGCCTTGACGATCGATGAGCTGCTCCGTGCGCTGAGCGATTCGCTGGACGTACTCCAACTCCATTCGACCCGGGGTCCCCATCGAGCCCGAAGTGTCACTGCATCGATCCGGTGGAGCGTCGACCTCCTCGATCCGAGGGCCCGAACCCTGCTTGGAAGGCTGTCCGTCTTCCCCTCCTCCTTTACCGCCGAGGCGGCCGCGGCCGTCAGCGATTCCAGCGATACCGATTCGAATGACCCGCGGCTGCCACTCACCCGTCTGGTCGACTTTGGTCTCATCGACTTCGAACCGTCATCGGGTCGCTACCGGCTCCTTTTTACCGTACGGAAATTCGCCGCGGAACGCCTCTACGAGCACCACGAGACGGCTCGTGTCCGGGCTCGCCATGGCCGGTATTGGTTGGAACGCGCCATTGCCCTGACGCGTTGGGGCAACACCTTCTCGCCTGACAAGATCATCGGCGCCGGCGCCGATGATCTTGCGGGCGTTGCGATGGGCGATGGACGATGACCCGGCCCTGGCCTGTCGCGCCTTGGCGTCCGTCGCCGTGATAGCGAACGAGTTCAGAGACGATGTGGAAATCCGCGATTGGCTCGTCGCTCAGCGTCCCCGTTCTCAGGATTGGGCGCACGCCATCGCATCTCTCTCGGTGTTGGCGCCCCTCTTCGATCCCGAGCAGCGAGACGGTCTGCTGGCCGAGGCGGCGACGCTCGCCGCCGCTGCCGGCGACCAGCATGTCTTGCGGGTACTGGAGGCCGCAGCCATTTATGAGGCCGGGTTCCCTTCTGATCTCGATCGAGTTCGGGCGTTCCTAGCGGAAGCCGACCAAGCCGGAGATGGCTTCGCCGTGCTGATGGTGAGCACCGCAGCGGCCATCGTGAGTGCTTGGCTTGGCAACCATCGCGAGGCCAGCGACCTTTGCCGTCTCACCCGACGAGTATGCGTCGATGGCCGACTGGATTACGCGGACTCGATGGCCGCGGTGGCGGAGATCGTCGTGGCGCGCCAACGGGGTGAGCTCGAGGCCGCCGTGCAATTGCGTCGCCCTGGCCGATTTGTGCAGATTGGGATCCGGGCCGAGTGCGCGCAGCAGCTGGCCCGATTGGCGACGGACCGGGCCGACGTCGCTCTCATGGAGACCGCCCTGACCGCGCTGGGGGGTTCGCTGGGGCCGATCGAGATGGAAGCGAAACGGCTGATCACCTGGTCGCACGAATGCCTACGCGAGAACTGGGCTGGGGCGGCTGAGACGATCAGCGAGGTGCTCGAGTCCCCGGTCGAGTCGCCGCTCGGACCGATCGTCGTTTGCGTCCTGACTCTTGATCTCGCCGCCACACTCATTGCCGACGGAAGGTGGTCCGAAGGCGCCTCGGCTCTCGATCGCGCCGAAGCACAGGCCGACGGATTTCGTGAGCCGGCGCCGCTGGTGCGAGCCCGCGTCATGTTGTTCCGCGCCCGGGTATTTCTCTCCTCCGGCTCCGTCGCTCAAGCCGACCATGCCGCCTACGACTCACTCGGCTTGGCGGTCGATTGCGAGTTCGGCCTCGCTCGTATCGATGCCCTCGAAGTGATCGCCACGATCTCGCGGCAGCGCGGCAACGATCGGCTGGCGGCACGACTGCTTGGCGCGTGTGCTGCGGAACGGGAAGCCATCGGGTATGCAAACCGGATGAGCAGCGGCGTGGACACGACCGTTCCCGATGCCCATCGGAGCTCGTTCGAGCAGGGCAGGGCGCTTGGCATCGTCGAGGCGACTGCGCTCGCTCGACGATCGCGAGGGGCGCGGCGTCGCCCAGCCTTTGGATTCGAGTCGCTCACCCCTACGGAGCGAACAGTGGCAGAGCTTGTCGTCCTGGGCCGTACCAACGACGAAATTGCGGCCGAACTGCTGATCGCCTCAACGACCGTGAAAACCCACCTCACGAGAATCTTCGCAAAGCTCGGACTGCAGAATCGGACCCAACTCGCGGTGCGCATGACGGCGACGGCCCGGGTCGCAAGCCAGCTCCGTCCGCATTCGTAGCTGTTGACCGTCCGGTCCGACAAACGCGATCTGCTCGGCGGTCACCGGCGACTCCTTCAGTAGTGCCTGCATCACGCGTGTGGAGTGGGCGCCAGCCTGTCCGCAGGGCCAGCGGAGGCCCGCAAACATCGGGCCCGTTCTGGCACGACCGTGGCGGCCAATGAGTCGACGACGCTCACGACGCCCGACCAGACAACCGGAAACCCGACGAAGGCCGGGTCGACGACCCCCAGGTCTACCCGCCCCAGCGGCTTTGGTGGCGCCTACGGAACACTCCCGGCGATCACCAAGGCTACGACGGCCCCCGGAGGCCCGCCCACGGCTGCTCGTTCGCCGCAATCGTCGCCCACCAGTCAGCCATCGCCCCCGAGCCGGCCAACCAACACTCTGGCCAGCAACCGGTCCGACCCTCGTTTAACTCGAATAGGCTTTCGAAGTCTCCAACGGATACACGATCATTTTGACAAACATGGCGCCGACTTCGTCCACATTACCGAGGTCCAATATCTTCAAATGGCGCAAGCCTTGCGCGACGCCCCCCTATCAAACCGGATCCTTGAAGCCACCCAGGTCGACGGCACGATCAGCCGCTTCGACCGTCAGACCGGCGCCTTCATGGCTTTTGACACAGATTTGACGATCCGGACCTTCTTTCATCCGGACGGCGGAGAGGCCTACTTCCGTCGGGCGGCAAATCGGGTCCACTGAGACGAGTCCCGACCAGGACATTGTCGACCAGGCCGCCCGACAGCCGCCTCTGACGGCCGTCGACTCGATTTCTGCCGCGAGGCTCGTGATACTTGCCTCATGGACATCGCTCAGGCCAATGGAATCGACATCTGCTACGACACGATCGGCGACTCCGCCAATCCGGCGCTGCTGCTCGTAATGGGTTTTACGGCTCAGCTCACGGCCTGGGAGGACGCGTTCTGCCAGATGCTGGCCGACGGCGGACGGTACGTGATCCGCTTCGACAATCGTGACAGTGGTCTGTCAACCCATTTTGACGGCGTCAGGGTCGATCTACCGGCCGTACTCGCGGCTTGGGAGAACGGAAAAGCAATGCCGCCCATCCCGTACTCGATGTCGGATTTCGCCAACGACGCCTTCGGCCTGCTCGATCATCTCGGTATCGAGCGAGCCCACATCGTCGGCGCCTCGATGGGCGGAATGATCGTCCAGACCATGGCCATCGAACATCCCGAACGGGTGCTCACGATGACGTCAATCATGTCGACTACCGGTGAGCCAGAATACTATAAATGGGCCCCCGAGACACGGGCCGCCATTAGCACGCCACCGCCCACCGATCGGTCCGGTTTCATCGAAACGTCGGTCGCTCTGGGCCTGCTGCTCGGCAGTCCTCGCCATTTTGACCCCTCCGCCGCGGCCACCCGAGCCGGTTCTTCGTATGACCGCATGTTCTATCCGCAAGGCGCGGCCCGCCAGACCGCAGCCATCCGAGGCAGCGGGGACCGGGCCGCCGGATTGCGGGCGCTGCGCGTGCCCACTCTGGTCATTCACGGACACTGCGACACTTTGGTCTTGCCTCTCGGCGGCCACCGCACTGCCGAGTTGGTGGCCGGCGCGAACCTGCTGCTGTTCAAAGACATGGGCCACGATCTCCCCAAGCCGCTCTGGCCACTGATCACCGATGCGATCCTCAGCCACACCCGCCACGCCGTCGGCTAAGCCAATCCAACGTTGGGCGCCCGAACCCGTCGACTCGCGGCGGTGTTGAGTTGCGTGCCGGCTGATCGGCGATCTGGGCGCCCAAGGCGACCGAGAACCGACTAACAACGGGCTGGGCTGGGCTGGGTTGGGTTACTCAACGAGGCGCAGACCAGTGGGGGCCACCGACACTTCGGCTTGGGGCAGCTCCACGACGAACTCGGTGCGGTGCCCGGGGAAGACGAACTCGCTGAACAGGACCGGCCGGCCGTCGGTGGCCCGGGTCAGGCGCTCGCACCGCAACACCGGCGAATCGACGGGGATGGCGAGCAAGGCGGCATCGCTGGGCGACGCGGCCGCGGCGCCGATGGTCTGGGTGGCCCCTCCGATCGTGACCGGCAACGCTTCATAGAACGTGGAGCGCTCCACCACACCTCGTGACAACTCGGCCGCGAGATCGTCGGGCACCCACACGGTGACCCGAGCGAACGGTTCACCGTCGGCCAAATTGACGCGCCGGACATGGAGAACTCGATCGTCGCCCACCGTCAACTCCAACTGCGAGCGCACCCGCGCCGGCGCCCGCTGAAACCCGAAGTCGAGCACCCGCCGTTCGACCGCGGACCCGAGCGAGGAAAGTTGGCCTTCGATAGTGGCCAAACGGGCCAAGGTCTGTCGGACCGGCATCGCCGCGACGAACCATCCGAAACCCTGACGGGAATCGATCAGTCCGTCATCGCGCAACGCCTCGAGCGCTTTGCGAACCGTGACCCTAGATGCGTCGTAGGCCTTCGACAGGTCGGACTCCGACGGCAGAAGGCGACCGGCCGGAAACTCTCCGGCTTCAATCCTGACTCGCAGCAGATCAGCAATGCGGCGGTACCGGAATTCCTCTCTCGCGCTCACTTGTACTATACTTGTCTCATCTCGCCGGTTGTGCAAGCCGGCATTCCACCAAGCCCATCCGAGCAAACCAGAATTAGGAGCCCCGCCATGGCCGCCGCCGCGACTACCCCAATCGAACTCATCGAAGGCGTCTACGCCAAGCTGGCCGACCGCTCGGTCATCGCCCGTCGCCGCCTCGGGCGCGGCCTCACGTTGGCCGAGAAGATCCTCTTCAATCACGTCGACGACGCCGAGGCGACCGGTCACGACCGGGGCAAGACGTACGGCGAGTTCTATCCGGATCGGGTGGCGATGCAAGACGCTACGGCCCAGATGGCGCTTCTGCAGTTCATGACCGCCGGACTGCCCGCAGTAGCGGTTCCGAGCACCGTGCACTGCGATCACCTCATTCAGGCTCGCGAGGGTGCCAACAAAGATCTCGCTGTCGCCAATGACACCAACCGCGAGGTGTACGACTTCTTGCGAACGGTTTCGGCGAAGTACGGAATCGGGTTCTGGAAGCCGGGGTCGGGCATCATCCATCAGGTCGTGTTGGAGCAGTATGCCTTTCCGGGCGGAATGATGATCGGGACCGACTCGCACACACCCAACGCCGGTGGTCTGGGCATGGCCGCTATCGGGGTCGGTGGGGCTGACGCTGTTGACGTGATGGTCGGACTCACCTTCGGCCTCCGCTGGCCCAAGATGATCGGCGTCAACCTTACGGGGACGCTGAGCGGTTGGTCGGCGGCCAAAGACATCATCTTGAAGGTCGCTGATGTGCTCACGGTCGAAGGCGGAACGGGCGCAATTGTCGAATATTTCGGTCCTGGCGCCGAGTCTATAAGTGCGACCGGCAAGGCCACCATTTGTAATATGGGAGCCGAGATTGGGGCAACTTGCTCACTATTCGGATACGACCACGAAATGGAGATTTACCTGAAATCGACCGGACGCGAGGCCATGGCCGATCTCGCCGACCGCTACGCCGCCGATCTTCGCTCCGATCCGTCAGCCCATGCCGATCCCGCCGCACACTACGACCGGGTCATCACTATCGACCTCTCCACCCTCGAACCGCTCATCAACGGCCCCGACACCCCCGACCTCGCCCACTCCACTGGGCGTATGGGGGCCGACGCCAAGGCTGCGGGTTGGCCGCTCGAGATCTCCAGCGCGCTTATCGGCAGCTGCACCAACTCCAGCTACGAAGACATCACTCGGACGGTCTCCATCGCCAGGCAAGCGGCCGCGGCGGGGTTGCGGGTGCGGACACCATTGCTCATTACGCCGGGTTCGGAACGGGTGCGAGCCACGATTGAACGCGACGGGCTGCTCGCCGACCTCGAAGCCATCGGCGCCACCGTATTGGCCAATGCTTGCGGGCCGTGCATCGGACAATGGAAGCGCGACGACGTGGCCGACGGCACGCCCAACTCGATCTTGAGTTCTTACAATCGCAACTTCCCAAAGCGCAATGACGGTTACGGGTCGACGAAGAGCTTCGTGGCCTCGCCCGAAACGGTGATCGCCTATGCCCTCGCCGGCACGCTCGACTTCAATCCATTGACCGATCCGATTCCCGGCACCAACGTCATGCTGAGCGCTCCGTCAGGGGTCAAGGTGCCCGACAAAGGTTTTGAAGGCGGCGACGACGGCTTCATTGCCCCTCCGCTGTCGGGCGACGGGGTCGAGGTGGTGGTCTCGCCGACCTCTGATCGTCTCCAGCTGCTCGATCCGTTCCCGGTGTGGGACGGCCATGACTACGACCAACTGCCCGTCCTCATGAAGGCTCGCGGCAAGTGCACCACCGACCATATCTCGATGGCCGGGGTGTGGCTCAAGTACCGAGGGCACCTGGAAAACATCTCGGGCAACTTGTTCATCGGCGTCAATAACGCCTTCACATCCGTGCCGGGGATGGGCTGGGACACGCTGTCGCAGCGCGAGGCCATGATCCCCGACATTGCCAAGACATGGGGCACGTCGGGAGTGCGCTGGGTAGCCATAGGCGATCAAAACTACGGCGAAGGTTCGTCGCGTGAACATGCCGCAATGGAACCTCGGTATCGGGGTGGTGTGGTGATCATCTGTCGCAGCTTCGCCCGCATTCACGAGACCAACCTCAAAAAGCAAGGCCTTCTCCCACTCACGTTCGCCGACCCCGCGGACTGGGAGAAGATCGATCGCGACACCCGGGTATCGGTCCTCGGGCTAGCCGCGCTGACGCCCGATCAGCCGGTCAACGTCAACTTGCATCAGCCCGATGGTTCGGTCGCCGCGATCCTGTGCAACCACACCATGAGCCCCGAACACATCGAGTGGTTTCATGCCGGAGGCGCCGTGAACCTAATTCGGGCGAGGCGAGCCACTAGTAGTTGATGGGTCGTGTTCACCCATCCAGCGGCGCCGGTTTCGGCGGTTGGTTTCGGTCGATGAACCAACCGGACTTACGAAGGCCGGGTCTTGACGAGGTCTGCCTCGGTGACTTCCGACAGTACCCGCGACTCTTCGGGCAGCAACGCCATGATGGCTTTCATCACTTTGGCGGTATCGCCGTACGGGTCGGCTGGGCGGCCTCTGGCCCCGGCGCGCCTTAGCCGACCCACCGGCGCCCCCACGCAGACCGTAATCACGGGCGGATCGGCGACGTTCCAGACATGGGGCACCTTCGAGTTGCGGGGCCAAACCTTTTCGGTGGCCCAGAGCCCAAGCGGAATGATCGGCACGTCGGGCACCATCGCGGCGAGCCGAGCGACGCCCGTCTTGCCCGTCAACTCGGGATCGAAGAAGGCCTCCCCGCGCGGAATGGTGCCTTGAGGCAAGATCACCACGACTTCGCCCGCACGCAGGGCGGCGGCGGCCGTTTCGAGGGGTGCGGCCGACCCAGTGCCACGCTCAACCCGTATTCCGCCCATAGCGCGGGCCATCGGTCCTATAATAGGCGCGTCAAACACCTCTTTCTTTCCGAGCATGCGTGGGTTGCGACCCACCTTTCCCAGCGCCAATCCGAGCACCACGGGATCAAAGTAGCTGCGATGATTGGCCGCCACGATGGCCGGTCCGTTTCGAGGAATGTTGTCAAGGCCCTCGAACTCGAAACGGGCATACGGGAACAGCTCGGGCCGCACCAGCCACCGAACGAGATCGAACGGTTCGACTCCGGCCAGCTTCGGGACACCTGGCGGCACGTCAAGATGGCGGATCGGCCAACGCCGTAACGTAGCCAGCGCCCGCAACCGAAAATCGGGATTGACCGCGATGGCCCGACCTACGGCCGAGAGAAGCGGATAGTCGAAAACGCTGTCAGAGTAGGCCGAAGAGATCTGGAGATCGATGTCGTGTTCAGCCGCGAACTGCCTGACGGCGCGCAACTTGCCCGGGCCCCACACGAACTCGCCATCGAAGTCGCCTGTATAAAGGCCGTCGATATCGGTGTAGCGAGTGGCCACAACATGATCGAACCCTAGGATTCGAGCCAGCGGGGCGACGAGGTCATATGGCGATGTCGTGGCCAGGACGAGCAAATCGCCGTTGGATCGATGTTCGTCCAGAACGGTCGCCACATACGGCTGCACCAGCGGGGCGAGCATCAATGCTGCGTCTTCGGCGGCCGAGATGACGTCGTCTCGCTTGAGTCCGGCGCTGCGGCGGGCGGCTTGCTTGGCCAACCGCATGACCACGAGCGACTCCCCAACCATGTCGTAGGCCTTGAAGAAGAGTTTCTGACCGGGGATCTTGGGCGCTTCGACCCCAAGGCGCTCCAGCGCAGCGGCGAAGGCCGGGCCGCTCCCACCAGGCAAAACCGTACGGTCGAGGTCGAAGAATGCCGCAGTCCCAGTCATGGGCCCAATTCTGAATCAAATCGCGAGGCTCCGCTTTCGCCGGCCCAAGGTCCAGACCAACCACCCGCTGCTGGACCTGAACCGCAGATCCTGAGAACCATGCGCGCCAGCCTACCGAACAGCAGGTAACCTGGAAGGGCTATGGACGACCGTGCCCTACTCCAGGAAATCCTTCCCGAAGCCGAAAGGCTCGTCCACCGCCACTACGAGACGTGCAAGCCGTGGTACCCCCATGAGTTGATCCCGTGGAGCGTCGCTCGTGACTTTCAACCCGATGAAGTTTGGGACGGGTCCGACGTGCCCCTTCCCGAATCGGTGCGCAGCGCGCTGTTCGTTAACCTCCTAACCGAAGACAACCTGCCGTACTACTTCCGCACCATCGACCGAATGTTCGGCGATTCCGGTACTTGGAAGGAATGGTCGCATCGATGGACGGCCGAGGAGGCGCGTCACTCGATCGCCATTCGCGATTTTCTAACTGTGACCCGAGCCCTCGATCCGAGGGCTGTGGAAGATGGCCGAATGTCGCAAATGTCCGGTGGGCAAGTGCCCGAGCCGCAGTCCGCGGCCGACGGGTTCGTCTACGTCGCCCTCCAGGAACTCGCCACCCGAATCGCCCACCGAAATACCGGCAAGGCCCTGCTCGAACAGGCTGCCGATAACGCCGATAACCCGGCCTACAAAGCCGGTTACGAAGTGTTGGCCCGCGTCGCAGCCGACGAGAACTTCCACTTTCTTTTCTATCGAGACCTCACCTCCGCCGCCCTCGAAGTCGCGCCCTCGATAGTGTTGCCGGCCATTGAGCGTCAGGTCCGCGAGTTCGAGATGCCCGGAACCGGCATACCAGGCTTCAAGCGTCACGCTGATGCCATCGCCAAGGCCGGGCTCTACAACCTTCTTCTCCATCACGACCAGATTCTTGAGCCAGTCGTGATCAAATGGTGGAAGGTCGAGTCCCTTTCCGGGCTCACAGCTGAAGCCGAATTGGCCCGAGAGCGACTGCTTCGCCAAATCCAACGCATCGGCCTGGCCGCCCGTCGACTCGCCGATCGGGCTCGCGATGCCGCCGAGCGTGCCCGCGACGCCGGTGAACGAGCCATCGCCCGAGTCCAAGACGGGGCTCGCCCAGGACTCACCGGCGTCTGAGAATTGTCCACCGGCCGTCCGATGATGCAGCCGGCAACTATGCGGCCGTTCCAAGATAGGGCGTGACGCGGCCCCGGCGAAGGGCCAGCTACCGTGAGATGCCATGCCCCCGTCTCGATCGTGGTCAGACGCCGCGTCCAAGCGATCCTTGACTGGGCTCGGCTTGTGGGCCCGGTACGACGGTGCGGTCGAATTGGCGCACGACGATCTGAACGGCCGTCACGAGGGCCGTCGCGTCGTTGTGTTCAAAATCGACCCGAGCAAACGCAGCGGCGCCCTCTCCGCCGACGACTCTGCGGTCATCGCCCAAGCCGCGTGCACGGCGTTGACGCAGCGCCGCCCGTTGGTGGGCATCATCGCCTCGAGCGGCGCCGACATCCTCGGGGGCATTGCCGCCCTCCACGGCTGGGGTATGGCGGCCAAGGCCATCGCCGATTGTTCGGGCATCGTGCCCATCGTGATGGTCGTCGACGGACCGGCCGTGTCGGGGCCCGCGCTCTTGTTGGGTCTGGCCGACATCGTGGTGATGACCGAGTCCAGTTACGCCTTCGTGAGCGGGCCATCAATGGTGGCTGAGATCACCGGGCTGATCGTTGACAACCAGGGCCTGGGCGGCACAGCCACTCACGCTCGCCAGACCGGGCTACCGGCGCTCGTCGCCGCCAATCTCGCAGAAGCCTTGGACGCGGTGGCAAGCGTGCTCAGCTTCCTGCCCGACCACGTCGATGCCGAACCGCCTCGCTGGGCCACCGATGACCCTACCGACCGCGACGCCCCCGAGCTCGACGAACTCATCCCAGCCACCTCGACGGGCAGCTATGACGTCCGACGCGTCATCGAGGCAACGGCGGATGGCGACGCCGGGTTCCTGGAGCTAAAAGCCCGATGGGCGCCCAACCTGGTGACGGGGTTTACGGCCGTCGCCGGTCGTCCTGTGGGCGTCGTTGCCAACCAGCCCGTCTCGTTGGCCGGGACCCTCGACATTCCGGCCGCTCAAAAGGGGGCTTGGTTCGTGGCGTTATGCGACGCCTTCAACGTCGCGATCCTAACCTTCGTCGATACTCCTGGCTACTTTCCGGGCAAAGACCTGGAATGGAGGGGCATGATCCGTCACGGCGCCCAAATGGCCTTCGCCTACGCCGAGGCGACAGTACCTCGCGTGTGCGTGGTGTTGCGCAAGGCCTATGGGGGGGCTTACATAGTCATGGACTGCAAGACGATGGGCAACGATATGTGTCTGGCCTGGCCCACCGCCGAGTTGGCCGTAATGGGCGCCAAAGGGGCCGTGCAGATCTTGCATCGCCGCGAGACCGACGCGGTGCGCCTGGCCCAAGAAATCGAATATCAGGATCGGTACCTGAACCCTTACATCGCCGCTGAACGCGGCCTCATCGACGCGGTCGTGGCTCCTCATGAGACACGCCGCCTGGTGGCTCGGGGGCTCGATCTGCTGGCCACCAAGCAAGAGATGCTGGTCGGCCGGCGTCACGGCAATACGCCCCTTTGAATTCGCGGGTCTCGCCGAATTTGATGATGGGAAATGCGCGGTTCGGGTCGATGTTGAATCGATGGAACGGTCCAATTCCTTTGAGCGGGGCCGACGCGGACGAGCGTTGGTCTTCGCCTTGCTGAGCACGTTCCTACTTTCGACCAACTTGTGGGCGCCCATACGCGTCGCCGGTGCAGAGCCACTGACGACGGAGAGCGAGTTCGTCCGGCTGGCCAATCAGCTCCGCACAGGTCTTGGGCTGAGCGCGTTGACGGTCGACCCGGAGCTGACTTCCGTCGCCCGAAAGTGGTCGCAGAAGATGGCCGAAAAGGGCGACATCTTTCACAACGAACAGCTAGCCAGCGATGTCAAAGCCAACTGGTCGAAGCTGGGCGAGAATGTGGGAATGGGCGACGACCTCCCGCTCATCGAAAACCTATGGGAAAAGTCTCCGGCTCACTATCGCAACCTCGTTGACGCGTCGTTCGAACTCGTCGGCATCGGGGTGGTCGAGACCGGCGGCGTCATCTTCGTGACGACAGACTTCGCCAAGCTGGCGCCCACGGCGCTACGCGGCGCTCGCTTCGGTCCCACCAGCACCGCGCCGCCGATCACCGCCCCGCCGATCACCGCGCCTCCAAGCACCGCGCCTCCAAGCACCGCCCCGCCGATCACCGCCCCGCCGATCACCGCGCCCCCAAGCACCGCCCCGCCGATCACCGCGCCCCCAAGCACCGCCCCGCCGATCACCGCTCCGCCGATCACCACCTCGCCCGGCCCTTCCTCAGCCGTAAGCCGGTCGAGTATCCCCGAAATCTTGGCCCTCGGCATGGTCGAAAGCCGACCGAAATCCAAAATGAAGAAGCGGGCCGTCAGGCACCGTTAGGGTCCGCGAGTAAAGGCTCGAGTACGGCAAGGCGGGTCAGCGCCGAGGCCAACGACTCTGTGCGGACGCCGAAGCTGGCGGCCACCGCGGCCAACCAAGGGGGGCGGGCCACGCTGCACACACTGATGGGCTCGTCGAGCGGGCCTTGCAGCGCGAGGCGAACGAAGCTCTCGGCATAGTCGGGTGGTCGCACGTCATTGCTGAGTTCCAGCAGGGCGTATGGGTCCGGGGTGTTTCCGACCCTACCTAACACGGACGCATCGGGAACGGTGATGGTGGTCGATCCGGGGCGCACCCCTCCGCCCGCCAACCCGGGGCCGTCATCGATGATCAGCCCGCGAACCAGTGTCGGACGGGCGCCGGCGATGAGCAGGCCGACGTATCCGCCGAGACCTCGACCCAAAATGGTGCAGGGTCCGAGCACCGCCAACGCCGCGTCGACGTCGGCCATCATGACCTCGCACGAATAGCCCCCTCCGGACGGAACCGTCGAAGCCCCGTGGCCGGTGAGATCGAGGGCATGCACCGAGCCTCGCCACGAGTCGACCGCGGCGGGCACCTGCTCCGGTGAACGCTCGCCCAGCCCGTGCAGCAACAGCAGATGCGGACCGGCGTTGTCACGCAGGGCATACAGAGCCAGACGGACCCGGCCGTGCACGAGCGTCATCATGACGCGGCTCGGGTTTGGGCGGCACCGGAGGGCGGACGGCCGAGGAACTCGAGAACCAACGCCGCAACCTTGTCGGGTTCTTCGATATGAACGAAGTGGCCAGTCCCGGCCACGGTCTCCAAGCGAGCGTGACGGGGAACGAAGGGCCGCAACTCTTCTTCGCCGGCCTCCCAGCCCATGGGCTCACTTTGGTCGCCGACGATGCCGAGAAACGGCATGGCCAGGCCAGCCAGTCCTTCGATGGCCCAGTCGGGACGCCACGGCCCGAACCCGCCCATCCGCATCATGGGATCGATCTTCCAACGCCAGCCGTCGGGGTCGTGGCGGGCGCCGACGGTGACCAGATAGCAGAGCCATTCGTGGGTCAAGCGAGGATTCATCTTCGCCCGGCGCCGGGCCAGGCCTTCGAGCGTGTCGGATTTCCGCTGGCCGGTCGAGGCCCGCCGGTGGTGATCGAGCCAGCCTTCAAGCTCCGTCGAAAGCAACTTGGTGCGCTCCGTATCACTGACGTCAGGCATCTTGCGGCGGGCCGGCATGCCATCGATATTGATGAGATGACTCACTCGATGCGGCCACGAATCGGCCAACCGCAACGACAGGGCACCGCCTTTGGAATGGCCGAGAACCGGTACCGCGCCATCGGTCAGACTTTTGAGGACCCACGCCGCGTCGCGCAGGTCAGCGGCAAACCCGTGCATGGCGACGAGCTCGGAGTCACCGTGATTGCGGTGGTCCCACGACACGACCCGCCAACCGCCGGCCGCCACAAGGGGCGCGAATACGTCAAGGGTACGGGCAAAATCGAATCCACCGTGGATGGCCAACAACGGCGGCGCGTGCCTGTCGCCCCATTCATGCACGGCGATTCCCACTCCGGCGGCGTCGACCCGGTAACTCCGATCCGGGGCTTGGGCCCCCGGAAAATCGACCGAATCCTCCCTTATGACGGCGTTGCGGCTGCGGTCGATCATTGAGGGCATGCGGGGTCGTACCCTACTGTGGGCGGTCGCGCAACACCTCAGCCGCTCGTAATTGTTTGATCTCGTCTTCGGAGCGGCCCAGCACTTCGCCGAGTACTTCCGCGTTGTGTTCACCTTGGTGGGCGGCCCGCCCCCTCGTGCCCGCTTCGAGGTGATCGAAGCGCAGCGGACTGCGGGGTAATCGCAACGTCGCACCGGCCCGGTCGTCGACCTCGACCAACGCGCCCCGTTCACGCATCCAATCCTTATCGGCCAATTCGGCGAAGGTACCCACGGGTCCGTACGCGATCTTTCCGACATCGACGGCTGCGCCCAGCGCGCTCAGGGTGGAGAAGCCCGATACCCAGGTGCGCAAGTGGTCGACGAGGTCGCGGCGGTGGGCGGCGCGGTGTTCGCGGTCCGCAAACCGGGGTTCGTCGGGTACGCCGGCCTTCACCCAGTTGGCCCAAGTACCTACCGGGTCGCCCGAGAACGCCACTGGCGTCCCGTCGGCCAGCGCGAGGATCGGTGCGTTGTACGACCCGAAGCTGTGCAGCTGCTCCTCACCGGGGCGCCCCATGTCGGCCAGGGCGATCTCGGTCGCGCTCCACTCGTGGGCGCCGAGCACGGTCTCGGCCATCGATACTTCGACGTAGCCACCCTGCCCCGTCTGCTCGCGGTGATAGAGGGCGGCCAGGATGCCCGCTACGGCTTGCATGCCCGTCTCGATGTCGGCATGGGCGCTGGCCTCGCTTATGGGCTCGCGCCGGTGCTTGCGGGACGCGAATTCGACCACCCCCACCTCGGCGTGCACGATCTGGGCGTAGGCCCTGCGTGTCGCGGCCTGGCCGGTCTGGCCCCATCCGCTGATCGAGCAGTAGATCGAGCGAGGATTCGCGGCCCTCACCGCATCGGGCCCCAACCCGAGTCTCGCTGCTACGCCCGGACGAAAGTTCTCGACCACGATGTCGCACGCAGCCGCGAGTTCAAGGGCGAGGGCCCGGCCTTCGGGTTTGGTGAGATCCACCGACACGCTGCGCTTGCCGGTGTTGAACTGACTGAAGAGCACGCTGATCCCACCCCGCTTGGGCTGCGCAGTGCGGGTCATGTCACCTTCCGGCGGTTCGAGTTTGATGACGTCGGCTCCGAGGTCGGCCAATTGCTTGGTGCAATGGGGACCGGACAGGATGCGGGTCAGGTCGAGCACTCGCAGGCCGCTCAGGGGCCGGGGTTTGGGGGTTCCGGGACGGTTCGGGGCGGCAGTGGCCATACCCGAGGGTAACTGAGCTTGGCGGGAGCGCGCCGGGCCTGGCAGCATGCGGGGCATGGCCGACATCGGAATTTCTCGCGCAGGACGCGTCGTGGTTGTTGAGTTGCGGGACGGACCGCTCAACTTTGCCAGCACCGCCAACATGAACCAGGTGGGTGACGCCCTCTTCGCCGCGGAAGCCGACGGAGCCAGGGCCGGGGTGATCTGCTCAGACGGCAAGGCGTTTTGCGCCGGCGCCCAATTCGGGGGCGACGACGGCGCCCGGGCCAAAAGCTTCGGCAATTTTGTCCAGACTGACGAGAAGTCCGACATTGGCCCGTTCTACGAAGCCGCGCTGCGCCTATTCAGCGTGTCGATCCCGCTGGTCGCTGCGGTGCACGGACCGGCCGTGGGCGCGGGCTTCGGGCTGGCGCTGGCCTGCGATTTGCGGGTGATCTGCCCCGAGACGTTCATGGCCACCAACTTCGTGCGACTCGGCATCCACCCCGGCTTCGGGATCAGCCTCGTGCTGCCCGAACTCGTAGGCGCGGCCCGAGCGTCAGATATCTTGTTGACGGGTCGACGGATCAGCGGGACCGAGTGCTTCGAGCTGGGATTGGCCAACCGACTGGTACCCCAGGCCGACGTCAGGGCCACGGCCATGGCCTTGGCCACGGAGATCGCCAGCGCGGCGCCATTGGCCGTCCAATCGACGCGTAAGACCCTGCGGGGCGACCTGGCCGCCCGGGTCCGTACCCGCCTGGCCCACGAACGCCAGACGCAGAACTGGTTGTCAACCACGAGCGACGCCGAAGAGGGTATTGCCGCCATGTTGGGCAAGCGCGACCCCGATTTCACGGGCAAGTAGGGGACCAATCCGGTGTATCCAGGCGACGCTGCGTCAATCGGAGCTGACAAGCCCGCAGTCGTGATGACCGGCTCGGGCGACACGGTCACGTGGGGCGAACTCGACTTTCGTTCGAACCAACTGGCCCACCTGTGGCGAGGGCAAGGCTTGCGGACCGGCGATCATGTGGCGCTGCTGATGGAGAACCACCCGCGGTTCTTCGAAGTGGCATGGGCCGCTGTCCGTTCCGGGCTCTATGTCACCGCCATCAACTCTCACCTCACCGCGCCCGAAGTGGGATACATCCTCGACAATTGCGAGGCCCGCTCACTCGTCACGACCGCGGCCAAGCTTGACATCGCCATGTCCGCTATACAGTACGCACCGAGAGTCGAGACGCGACTCGTGATCGACGCGACGGCGACTGGATTCGATGCCTACGAAGGCGCTATCAGCGCGCAATCGTCAACTCCCGTCGACGGCGAAACGGCCGGCGCGGCGATGCTTTACTCATCGGGCACCACGGGACAACCCAAAGGCATCTTCAGGCCACTGACCGGTCTACATCCGCACGAGGAAGCGGGCGTGGCCCTCTCGCTGCGTCACGGGTATCAA
>JANYDT010000051.1 GCA_025359845.1 Acidimicrobiia bacterium | reverse complement strand
TAGGCCAGGTCGGCCAGCGGGTCGCCGAGCGTCGAGATCTCCCAATCCACGACGGCCGCCACCAGCCCTTCGGCGGTCGAGATGCAATTGTGCAAACCGTAGTCACCGTGCACGACCCGGCCCGGGCCCTGGTCGGGCAGGTGCTCTTGGAGGAAGTCGTGAAGCGAGTCAACCCGCCTGTCGTCGGCCGCCTTCGACGCATTCCATCCGGCGTACCACCGCTTGAGTTGGCGCGCCACGTAGGCATCAGGACGGCCCAGATCGCTGAGCCCGACATGGCCAGGATCAAGCGCGTGAAGCGCCGCTAGTACCTCGACGAAGCACAGACCGAGGCCGCCGCGCCGGCCCTCAGGAACCAACGCCTCCGCTTGCTCGCGGCTGTAAAGCGACTGACCCACCACCTGGCCCATCGCATAGAAGTTGGCGCCCGTGACGGATTTGTCGTCACAGAACGCGATCGGCTCGGGGACCGGCACCGGCGTAGGCCACAATGCGCTCACCACTTTGAATTCGCGACCCATGTCGTGCGCGCTCGCCAACAACTCCCCCATTGGCGGTCGTCGCAGCACGAATCGCCGTCCACCGGCCTCAGTGACCAGATAGGTCAGGTTCGAGTGCCCGCCCGGCAGTTTCTCCCACGTGAGGGGCCCCGCGATCCAATCGCACTGCGCCATCAGCCATTCCGTGACGTTTCCGACCTCGATCCCGGGCGGCGCGCCGTCGGGGTTTGCTTCGTTCGTATTCTCTCCCACCGGCCCATCCTGGCACGCCGACCCCTGAAGAGACAGAAGCCGTCGGCTCGGTCGTGTCGTGGCAAGATCAGTCGATGAGCCGCGACATCGAAACCATCCGCACGTTGGAGGACGGGCGCTACCGTGCCATCGTCGAACAGGACGTCGCTTTTCTCGACGAGCTGTTCCACGACAACTGCCGCTACACCCACTCCAGTGGCCTCGTCGATACCAAAGCCAGCTACATCGAGGCCATCCGCAGAGCCACGTTCAACTACAAGGCCGTGCGCCGCCTCAAGGAAGAGATCCAGGTGATCGGCGACACAGCCATCATTTCGGGTCGCGTCGAACTGGACGTCGCGCCAGGCGGCAACGCCCGCACAATCAATGCCGCCGTCACCGTCACGTACGGCCGCATCGACGGGGCTTGGAAGTTCCTGGCCTGGCAATCCTGTCCCTTGGCTGCCGGGTAGAAGCGTCACCCGTGAGAGTGATCATCTACGGAGCCGGGGCCGTGGGCAGCGTCCTCGGCGCACGATTGCATCAGGGTGGTTTCGAGACGGTGCTCGTCGGGCGGCCTGCGCACGTCAAGGCCATCAACGAACACGGTCTCCTTCTGCGCACCGCCGACGAGGAGACCCGTATAAGGGTCAGCGCGATTGCCAACCTCGACGAGATCGAACCCCGCGCCGACGACATCATGCTCATCACGGCCAAGACCCAAGACACGCCGACGATTCACGATGCCATTGCGGCCTGGAGTCCCAATGTCGCGGTCGTGTGCGCAACCAACGGCGTCGAACACGAACGCATGGCGTTACGGCGATTCGAGCGGGTCTACGCCATGGTCATCATGTTGCCGGCGCAGTTCGAAAAGCCAGGCGAGGTGACCGCCCTTTGTCTGCCAACCCACGCCGTTGTCGATATCGGTTGCTACCCGAGCGGAGTGGACGATCTGGCCCGCCAATTCGCCGCTGCAGCCGACCAGTCGCCCCACATTCGGTGCGAGGCCGACCCCGACATCATGGCCAAGAAGTACGCCAAGATCGTGCTCAACCTGGGCAATGCCGCCGAGGCCGCCGTTGGACTGGGTGGTCGCAGTGCCCCCGTCGTGACCGCAGCCCAAGCCGAAGCCAGGGCCGTGTATACGGCGGCTGGAATCCGCACGATCGACGACGCCGACGACGACACAATGCGCAGCTACCGCGAACGGACGGCGACGATGGCCTTCAAGATTCCGACCGGGGCGTCATTCCTCGGCGGCTCCACCTGGCAAGGCTTGGCCAAGGGCGCAACCACTGTCGAAACCGACTACTTCAACGGCGAGATCGTGCTGCTGGGTCGCCTTCACGGCGTCGCCACGCCCAACAACCTTTTTCTACAGCGTGTCGCCCACGACCTCGTGCGCGAGCGACGGGCGCCCGCCAGCATGACCGCCGAGCAGCTTGACGAGCGTTGGAAACAGGTGACCGGGGCCATGTCGCCGTCATAGCTCCTCCATCGGGGTACCGTTTCGTCGTGAGCCCCGTCCAACTCGAGTCGCCCCCTGATCGTGGCGAACTACACGACCTCGATGAGTTGTCGTTCGACAACCGGTTCACGGCATCGTTGCCGGCGGACCCCGAGATCTCCGCTCGGCGCCGCCAAGTCGAGGGCGCCGCCTTCAGTAGAGTCATGCCGACCCCGACGGCCGCTCCGACCACACTTTGTTGGTCGTCCGAGGTGGCCGCGCTCCTAGGACTCGACGCCGCGGTTTGCGCCGGCGCCGACTTCGCCGACGTCTTCAGCGGCAACCGGGTACCGCAGCGCGCCGATCCGTTCGCCATGTGCTACGGCGGCCACCAATTCGGCAACTGGGCCGGACAACTCGGCGACGGGCGAGCCATCGCACTGGGCGAAGTCATCGACGCCGCCGGCGGGCACCAGATGCTGCAACTCAAAGGCGCGGGTCCAACGCCGTACTCCCGAGGCGCCGACGGACGGGCGGTGCTGCGCTCCTCGGTCAGGGAGTTTCTGTGCAGCGAGGCGATGTTTCACCTCGGCGTGCCCACCACCCGGGCGCTGTCGTTGGTGGCGACCGGCGACGCCGTGGTGCGCGACATGCTGTACGACGGCCATCCGGCGCCCGAACCGGGCGCGGTGGTGTGCCGGGTAGCCCCGTCGTTCGTGCGGTTCGGCAACTTCCAACTGCCCGGTTCACGCCACGACACGGCACTGCTACGAGCACTCGTCGAGTACTCCATTGAGCGCGATTTTCCTTCGATCTGGAGCGACGTAACACGGCCGTCGTTCGAGGCGAAAGTCATCGCTTGGTTCAACGTCGTGGTCGAGTCAACGGCGCGCCTGGTCGTCGACTGGATGCGCGTGGGTTTCGTGCACGGGGTTCTAAACACCGACAACATGTCGATTCTCGGGCTGACGATCGACTACGGGCCGTACGGGTGGCTCGAAAGCTTCGATCCCGGCTGGACTCCCAATACGACTGACGCGCAGATGCGCCGCTACCGCTACGGAGCGCAACCGAGCGTGGTCGGCTGGAACGTGGCGCAGTTGGCCAACGCGTTGGCACCGTTGCTGGACGGGACCGATGAGCTGCAGGCGGCGCTCGACGGGTACGGGGCGGCGTACGGCCACCGGTTCTGCTCGATGATGGCCGAGCGCTTCGGTTGGGGCCCCTATCGCGAAAGCGACGATGAACTGATCAGCGAGTTCTTCTCCCTCCTCAGCGCGACCGAGACCGACTATCTGATCTTCTGCCGCCAACTCGCGCTGGTGCCCATCGACCCAAGTGGTGCGCTCGACGACGAGACGCTCGTGGCGCCGCTGCTCGATGCCTATTACCAACCCGAAGAGCTGGTCGGTGAGGTGTTGGTGCGAACTGTGGCGTGGCTACGGCGTTGGTCCGCTCGAGTGGTTGAAGGCGGGCTGTCCGACGACAGCGAGCGGCGCCGCCGGATGGACGCCGTCAACCCCCGTTTCGTGCTGCGCAACTGGCTTGCGCAAGAGGTCATCGACGCCGCCGAGGCCGGCGACCCCGCCCCCATCGCGGAACTGCTCGACGTGCTGCGCCGACCCTACGACGAACAGCCGGGCCGCGAACACTTCGCTCTCCGGCGCCCCGATTGGGCCCGCCAGCGAGTTGGGTGCTCGATGCTCAGCTGTAGTTCGTAGCGCCATGACGGGGTCGATCGTGGCTGGGTGGCCCGGGGCGACGCGTGATCAACGCCGGTCGGCCATGAAGCGGAACCGGTCTCGCGTGGCCGCCACCATCGCGGGGTCGACTTCGGCCACCAAGGTGGCCTCGGTGTCGGCTGCGGACGCGAGGATCTCGCCGAGCGGGTCAATGATTTGGCTATCACCGCAGTAGTCGAGTCCCCCGCCGTGACCGACTCGGTTGACCCCGATTACATAGGCCTGGTTCTCGATGGCCCGGGCCCGCAGCAGGGCTTGCCAATGCATGCGCCGACTCTCGGGCCAATTGGCGGGCACGATAAAGCAATCAGTCACGGTGGCGCGCGCCCAAAATTCATCGGCAAAACGGAGGTCATAACAGACAAAGAAAGACGTCCGCAGGCCGTCGATATCTACAGTCAAAAACTGAGAGCCACCCTCGTAGTGCTCGCCCTCGCCGCCGAAGCGGAACGGATGGATCTTGTCGTAATAATGCCTTGCCCCATCGGGCGCGGTGAGCAGCAGCCGGTTCACGGCCTTCTCGCGCGACGGGTCGCGCGTCGGGATCGATCCGCACATCCAGACGCCGTGTTCGATCGACATGCCGGACAGAAACGACGACGAGGGGCCGTCGGGCGGTTCCGCGATAGCAAGGGGACGCATCGTGAAACCCGTCGAGAACATCTCAGTCAGTACGATGAGTCGGGCGCCGGTACCGGCTGCGCCGGCGATCATCGGACGGAGTCGTTCGTGGGTCGCCGTGGCGTTCTCCCACACGATGTCGTGCTGCACCGCGGCCACCTTCATCGGATCAGCCCTTGGAGGCGGGTCACTGCGTCGGCGATGACCTCGTGGCGTTTGCAGAAGGCGAAGCGCACGAACCGCCGGCCTTCGTGGGCGTTGCTGTAGAAAACCACATTGGGTACGGCGACCACACCGCAACGCAACGGGAGGCTACGGCAGAAAGCCATGCCGTCGGTCTCCCCCAACGGCGTGATGTCAGTGGTGATGAAGTACGTCCCTTTTGGTTGAAACACCGTGAATCCCGCCCATTGCAGCCCGCCGACCAGCGCATCGCGCTTCGTCTGCAGGTCCGCGGCGAACCCCCCGAAGTAGTCGCGAGGCAGCCCCAGCCCGACCGCCACGGCGTACTGGAACGGACCGCCCGAAACGAACGTGAGGAACTGCTTCGCTGTGCGCACCGCGCTGATGAGCGCCGCCGGGCCCGTAGCCCAGCCGATCTTCCAACCCGTGAAAGACAGGCTCTTGCCGGCTGAGCCGACGGTGATCGTGCGTTCTGCCATGCCCGGCAACGTGGCCATCGGGATGTGCGGGATTCCGTCGAAGGTCAAATGCTCGTACGCCTCATCGGAGATGACGATCAGATCATGCTCAATGGCCACCTCCGCGACCCCCTGCAATGTGGCGAGATCAAACACAGTTCCGGTCGGATTATGTGGCGAATTTATCACCACGATCTTGGTACGAGCAGTGACCCTCGACCGCAACTCTTCGATGTCAATCCCAAAATGTGGTGCTCGCAAGGTAACCGGGACGCAGATCGCGCCAGCCATCGCGATGCCGGCAGGATACGAATCGTAGTATGGCTCGAACAGAATGCATTCATCACCGGTATCGAGCAACGCCAACAGTGCTGCCGCGATGGCTTCGGTGGCCCCGGCCGTTACCAGAACTTCTCGGTCGGGATCGACCGCCAGTTGGTAGTACTGCCGTTGATGGACACTGATGGCGGTGCGCAGCTCGGGGATGCCCGGGCCGGGCGGGTACTGGTTGCCCCGGCCCGTCCTGATCGCCTCAATAGCGGCTTCGATCACCTCAGGAGGACCATCGGTATCGGGAAAACCCTGACCAAGATTGACCGCCCCAGTAGCCATCGCCAGGGCCGACATTTCCGCGAAGATCGTGGTACCGAACCCCTGAAGTTTAGCGTTCAGAAACGGGACTCTCATGCGCCCACGAGAACATTCCGGAGGTCGCCAATCCAGTCGTTCACGGACGCCCAACCGATGGTAATATTGTGACTGTCGGCGTAGTGAAAGCGCCGACCGGCGGGGGGTTGAGTCATTCGGTTCTCCTCCAGCGGATGTTGCGATCGGTTTACCACCCCGGCGCAGGGTTGCTTCACTTCGGTCGGTCGCTCACGCCGGGAGCCGAGACGCCCACGCCCCGTACAAAGGGTCGCCCCAGCTCCGCGGCGTACGCAGCTCGACGCGGGGTTGGCCGAAGCCGTCCGCCAGTTCGATGAGGCGGCGCACGATCTGGCAGTGTCCGGCGTCGTCGGTAGCCAGCCAGCCTCGGATCGCCTTTGTGGGGAAGCACCGATTCGAGAACGTCAGCACCAGTTGGCCTCCGGACCGCAACACTCGGGCGGCTTCGCGCAGCACGTCGATCGGGCGCGTTAGATAGTCGATCGACACGCAGCACGTCACGGCGTCGAAGCGTTCGTTTGGGAACGGCAGCGACGGGTCGATGTTGAGGTCGTGTACGACCCAACTCGTAGCCATGGGATTGCCAGCCAGTTCATTGGCATTCATGCCCAACGCAACCAGCTCAGCGGGCGGCGAAGTGAAGTGGGAAATCCACGACGAGCACAGGTCGAGCACCGAACCGGTCAGGCCCAGCTCGTGGTAAAGGGCCCCGACCGCGGCGATCGCTCGGTCGTCAATGTGCGAAACGAAGCGGTCGTAATCATAGAAATCAGGGTCAGGCTGTTCGTCGGTCCGGGCGAAGAACCCGGGCGGAAACGCATCGTGAGGGTCGCCCACGCGCTAGCGGGAAGGCTCGAGAAACACGAGCGGAATCTCTCGCTCGGTCTTCTTCTGGTAGTTGGCATAATTGTTGTAAGTCGCCGTCACCTTCGGCCATATCCGATCGCGCTCTGCGGAAGTGGCAACGCGGGCCCGCATCGACTGCGCGGGCTTGCCCTTTACCGACACCTGCACCGATGGGTTGTCGCGCAGGTTCAAGAACCACGCCGGGTGGTGATCGTCTCCCCCTCGAGAGGCCACGATCACGTACGCGTCGCCCTCTTTGACCGGAGAGGTCAGCATTACCGAGCGCTTCTGGCCGCTCTTGCGTCCCGTTGTCGTCAGTTCGAGGACGGGCATCTTGGCGGCATTCCACCCGATCCGGCCGCCGCTGAGTTTCAGCACGCCGCGGTGGATCGTGTTCATCGTCTTCAACATGGCGTCACTGGGCATGACCGCGACCGTAGCCGCACTAGCGGCGTTACCGAAGGCCCGGGTACCGAAGGTCCGAGCGCTACCGGAGGTCCGGGCGCTACCGAAGGTCGGTGAGAGCCTGAGCCAGAAGGCGCTGGAGGTGCAGGGCCCGACCGGCGTCGAGAGGATGGGGCGTCGAGTTGAGAACCGCGTCGGCGAACTCTTCGGCCGCCACGGTGAAGGCATCGACCCCGATCCCGGTCGCGGCGTCGAAGGTGATCGCCCCTTCTCGGGTGTATACCTCGAGTCCGGCGTGGAACGGATCCACCGCGGTCGACGCACACAGCGATGCCTCGCTCGCCAGTCCCGAATCGTGTTCGACGAGAAGCCCGATCCAGTTCTTGGGATGGCCGTGGGCCCGCACGCGAATGATCCGGCCGAGGGCAGCGTCCAGTCCGTCGAGCACATGCGGACCGAGGTCGAGCAGGGCTCCGTGATCGAGGCGCCAGGGTGTCGCGAAGGGCCCGCCGAGCAACGCCCCCGACAAGAACCGGCCCCGCCCACCAATCGGCGTCGACGCGTGAACGTCGGCCAGAAACGACCGGAACGCCGCCGAATAGCGCCACGACAACATCACCTGAGAGACCACACCGGTACTCTCGATCACATCGACAAGATGCACCGCCTCGTCGAGATCAAGGCCGATCGGCTTCTCGAGCAGCACCGCCTTGGCCGCTCGGGCCGCGGTGCATGCCATCTCGGCCTGGACGTCGGGAGGGACACAAAAGGCGACCGCGTCGCAGTGGGCAAGCAGGTCGTCGTAATCGGTGAAGGCCGGCGCGCCGTACTTGGTGGCCAATCGGGTCGCCGCCTCCGGGCGCCGCGCCCACACCCCGGCCAGTGCCGTCTTCGCGCCGTTGGCCAGCATAGGGGCGTGCACGAAGTTGGCCCACGGTCCGGCGCCCACGAGGCCGACGGCGAGCTTGGCCGACGCGCTCATCTAGCGTCCAGTGCCGGAGACGCTTGAATAATTCCGGGGCCCTCATTCACGAGGATAAATTATCGTATCCGAAGGTGCTGCGGGGCGCCATGGAGGTGATCGCTCGACTGTTGCGTCGCTTACGGCAAGATGTCGGGATGTACCACGAAACGAGAGACAACCTATGACCGTTGACGTGCAGACCGAAGTCACCATTGCCCGAAACCGCGAAGCGGTCGCGGCCTACTCGGCAGACCCGTCGAACGCGCCGGAGTGGTACGTGAACATCACCTCCATCGAATGGAAGACGCCCCCACCAGCACGACTCGGATCACGCATGGCTTTCGTCGCCAGATTCCTTGGCAAGCAGATGTCGTACACCTACGAGATCGTCGACCTCGTACCGATGGAGCGACTCGTCATGCGGACCGCCGAAGGCCCGTTCCCGATGGAGACCACCTACACCTGGACGTCGAACGGTGCAGACTCGACCCGCATGACATTGCGCAACCGCGGAGAACCGGCAGGGTTCTCGAAATTCACCGCACCGTTCATGGCATTCGCGATGAGACGAGCGAACCGAAAGGATTTGAACCTGCTCCGAACCATCCTCGAAGCCGCTTCACCCGTCACGGGCTGACCGAGCCTGCTGTAGGTGTCTGTTCAAAGGTGTCGGCGGGACTCGGATCACCGGTTCGCAGATGGGCGCCGACCGATTGGATTCGTGAGCGAGCTTGGGAGGAAGGTCGTCCCTCTGACTGCGCCGAGCAAGGCCTCATCATTCTGGCCGGCTGGCGGCCCAGGCCATATAGTTGACCAGAGACCCGATCGGAGGACATGTGGTGGTGCAAGCAGGCAACGACCGAGACTGGCGGGTGCGCGGTTCGTACTTCGAAGCCTGCAACTGTGACGCCATCTGCCCTTGTCGAAGCGTCCACGGCCGCCCCGGCGGCCCTTCCACCCACGGCTTGTGCTACGGCACGCTGTCGTGGGACGTGCGCGAGGGCCACGCCGAAGGAGTCGACCTCTCGGACCTCAAGGTCGTGATGTCACTTCGCTACCGCGACCAGGTCCAGCCCTCGACTCCGTGGGAAGTTGTGCTCTATGTTGATGACCGGGCCGACGATTCTCAGCACGACGCGCTCGCCGACATCTTCTTGGGTCGCGTCGGCGGGACCGTCGGCGAGCAGTACGGGCCGGCCATCGGCACGGTCCATGCTGTCCGGCGGGGCCGGATCACTGTCGAGCACGTGGAAGCGCAAAAACGCATCGACATCGTGGGCTTCATCACCGTCGAGGCCGAAGGCGCCGCCTCGGAGCCGAACGACGTGCAGTGCGGCATTCCCGGATTTGACCACCCCGGTACGGAACTCCAAGGACAGAAGTTGGTGTCCACCGACGAGACGCTGCGCTGGGAGATACGAGGACGGGGTCACGCCGCTTTTGTGACGGACTTCGACTACGCGTCCACCCGCTGACCCCGGCGGGAACGATCCTCACGTGGCCCGTCTCGACCCGCTCGATCTCGGCCTGAAGCTGTCGCGGTCAGCGGAGGAGAAACGGCTGGCCAAGGCGTGGCCGAGGCTCTTGCAGCTGCGCCTCACGCTGGGCGGCCAGCTCGGTGGCGGTCTCGGCCCCGCCTTGTTGGTGGTGTTCGAGGGCTGGGATGCCTCGGGCAAAGGCGGGTGCATCAAGCATCTCGTCGCGCCGCTCGATCCGCGCCACGTCCGGGTCGCCCAATTCGGCGCGCCGACCCCTGACGAGAAACGGCACCACTTCTTGTTTCGTTTCGTCCCGAAGATGCCGGGGTGGGGCGGCATGGCGGTCCTCGATCGCTCGTGGTACGGCCGCGTGCTCGTCGAACGGGTCGAAGGGTACGCGACGGTCGAGCAGTGGCAGCGCGCGTACCGGGAGATCGTCGACTTCGAGCGGTCGATGGCGCTCGAGGGCATGATCGTGGTCAAGTTCTGGCTACACATCTCCGTCGAGGAACAGGCACGACGGTTCCACCGCCGCGAGACCGATCCCTTGAAGCGGTGGAAGCTCACTGACGAGGACTGGCGCAACCGAGCCCGAATCGACGACTACCTCGAGGCGGCGGAGGAAATGCTGGATCGGACCGATCACGAACATGCGCCGTGGCATGTGGTGGAGGCCGAGTCGAAGCGGTTCGCGCGGGTGAAGGTCGTGGAGACCACCATCGCGGCGATCGAAGACGGGATGCGAACCAGGGGGTTCGATCCTCCAGAGCCGATCGAAACGCCCGTGAAGAAGCCGAAAGCGGAATGACACTCGACGAGCGGTGTCGACTGGCCCGGTCGATGAGCTTTGCGCCGACCAGCACCTTCGACCACACTGCTAGCACGCGCTGACGCATCCCAATTGCAAGCGCACCCGAGCAAAGGAAAGACCGCATGTCCAAAACTTCTGACGATCCCCGCATTGATCCGCGGATCAAGGTGCTCCTCGATTCCTTCCCCTACGAAGGACCGCCGGGGGACGTGGCCAGTCGGGACGAGTTGCTGGCCGAAGCCGCGACCGACGAGGCGATCCAGATGGCGGAGGGCATGAAGGCGTTCATGGAGGCGTGCGACAACGACGTCATTGCGCCGTCCGCCGGGCTGCGCGTCCACACCGAAAAGGTCGTCTCGCAGCCGGACGGCAACACGATCAACATCCAGTTCATCCGGCCGGATACCGACGAGGAACTTCCCTGCGTGTATTACATCCACGGCGGTGGCATGCAGACGCTGTCCTGTTTCTATGGCAACTACCGCGCCTGGGGAAAGATCATCGCCGCGCAGGGTGTGGCCGTGGCGATGGTCGACTTTCGCAACTCCCTCACGGCGTCATCGGTACCCGAGGTGGAGCCCTTCCCGGCGGGGCTGAACGACTGCGTGTCGGGGCTCAAGTGGGTGCACGCCAACGTGACAAGGCTCGGCATCGACGCCGGCCGCATCATCGTCGCCGGCGAGAGCGGGGGCGGAAATCTCACCTTGGCCACCGGTCTGAAACTGAAGCAGGACGGTGAGCTGGGCTTGATTCAAGGGCTCTATGCGCTCTGCCCGTACATCGCCGGCCAATGGCCGCTCCCTCAGAATCCATCATCGACCGAGAACAACGGCATCCTGCTGGAGTTGCACAACAACCGTGGAGCCATGGCCTACGGCATCGAGGCGTTCACCGCCGGCAATCCGCTGGCCTGGCCCGGTTTCGCCACCGCCGACGACGTGAAGGGGCTGCCATCCACGGTGATCAGCGTCAACGAGTGCGACCCGCTGCGCGACGAAGGCATCAACTTTTATCGGCTCCTGATCGCCAACGGTGTGAGCGCAAGGTGCAGGCAGGTCATGGGCACCATGCATGGCACCGAGATCTTTCTCGTCTGCCCGGAGATAAGCCGCGATACCGCCCGCGACATCGCCGGTTTCTGCAAGGGATAGGCGCGATGCCGTGAAAAGCCGTCTCAGTTCTGAGATCCGGGATCTAGGCCTCGAGCAGTACGTGTTGGCGTTGGAAGTCGACGGCCTCGCCGTCGTCCCGCCTGAGGTCCACGGTGTGCCCGTAGCCCGCTTCGACGAGATGGCGGCATGGCTGCTGAACCGCGCCGAGGAGATGGTCGGGTGCCGATTCGATCTCGAGACCGGTCCGGCGGCCGAACTCGATTTCGGCGACCCGTCGAACGTGCTCGCCGAGATGAGCGGCGACCGTGGTGTACCCAGCCAGTTCCTCATCCAGCAGCTGGCCCGTCACCACCGCATGTTCCGCGACCTCGCCGTGAACCCGGTGGCCGTCGCCCTGATCCGCCACATGATCGGGCGGACCGCGACGCGCTTCTCAAGCCACAACTCGTTCGTGAAGTGGCAGGGCGAGTTCGGCTACGGCAAGAACCTCGGGCTCCACTGTGATCAGACCGCCGTTCCGCTGCCGTGGGGCCGCAACGCCCTCACCGCCAACACCAACTGGGTCCTGACCGACTACACCCGCGACGGAGGGGCGTTCGCCTACGTTCCCGGCTCGCATCGCCGTATGACCCAGCCCACGTTTCCCGAAGCTACCCGACTGGCCCAGCCGATCGAGACGCCCAAAGGCTCGGTGATCGTGTTTCACGGGGCGACGTGGCACGGCGCGTATCCTCGTCTGGTGCCGGGCATGCGCCTCTCCGTGGCCAACTACTACCGCCACTACATGGTCTTGCCGCAAGAAGACATCAAGGGCTCGTTTCCCCGGGAGCTCGTCGACGACTGCGACGACCCGAGCGCGTTCCGGGTCCTCGCCGGATTCGAGGACATCTTTCCGTACCGTTCGCAGAACGAGAAGGTGCCTCGGGCCCGCGTCTGAGCCTCACCTCGCGTTCGCGGACCTTGTGGCGTCGGCCCTACCGAATGGTGGCGAAGAACTTGCGTACGTCGTGGACGAACAGGTCGGGCTGTTCGAACGCCGCAAAGTGCCCGCCCATGGCCATGTCGGTCCTGTGGGACGCCCTATGATGCGCCCATGTCTCGTCCCGAGCTGACCGCTACACCGGGCGCCAAGATGATGTATCTCATCCGGCGCAAGCCCACGACGTCGCGAGAGGAGCTGGTTGCCCACTGGTTCGCGAACCACATGCCGTTGGTGATCAAGGCCCAGGAGACTCAGGCGGCTCAGGGCCGGCGACACGCCACCCGTTATCTCGCCACATTGTTCGACGCCGACAAGAACGGCTCATGGGCATGGGACGGAGTGGCGCAGCTCTGGTGGGATCGGGAATTGCGGCCCCCGTCCGAACCGCACGCCACGATGCCCACCGACACGTTTCAGCAGAAGGCCGAGCCGTACGTTTCGTGGGCGACCACCGAGTATGTCGTGATCGACGGGAGCGACCGCCTGGCGGTGGTTCCCAACACACTCAACGCCCCGTTTCCGTGCACGCGAACCGGATTCGCCAAAATCACGGTGCTGACTGCCGCCCTTCCCGGGACGGACTTCGAGGCGTTGTTCGCGCACTGGCTGGGCGTCCACGCACCGAACGCACGCGAGGTCATCGAACGGGTGGGCGGATACCGGTACGTCGTGAGTCACAGTCTCCATCCGGAGACGGAACCGTTCGCCGGCATGGCCGAGCTGTACTTTGCCGACTTCACCGGGTGGCGTCTCTACCTCGAAACGGTCAAGCCCGACGGCATGGAGCGATGGGTCGATTCCACGCAGACCGTTGTGCTGCGGGGGCGAACCGAAATGATCGGCATTCCATGAGCGGCCCGGATTTGCGACAGGCCTGAGCGCGTTCGGCATCAGACCAGCAGTACGCCTCCGTCGCAGCTGAT
>JANYDT010000097.1 GCA_025359845.1 Acidimicrobiia bacterium | reverse complement strand
CGCCGGTAAGGCCACGCCGGCTCCGCCGGTGGGCACCGCGCTCGGCCCCCATGGTCTCAACATTATGGATTTCGTGAAGCAGTACAACGCTGCCACCGAATCGATGGTCGGAACTATCGTTCCGGTCGAGATCACGGTGTTCAGCGACCGTACCTTCACCTTCGTTCTCAAGACCCCGCCCGCGCCGGTGCTCATCCGCAAAGCCGCGGGTATCGAAAAGGGCTCGGGCAAGGTCGGCAGCGAGATCGTCGGCCAACTCACCATGGCCCAAGTGGTGGCCATCGCCGAGCAGAAGATGCCAGACCTCAACGCCAACGACGCCGAGTCGGCCCGGTTGCAGATTCTGGGCACGGCTCGTTCGATGGGCGTCAAGATCGTCGATTAGCCCCAGCTGCTCTGGCAAAGTCTCAGGGCGCGAAGCACAATTCAACGGACCGGACGACCTCGCCGGATCCGACCACCTCAAGGAGGGAGCCATCATGGCGATAGGAACAGCAAAGAAGCACAAAGACGCAGTCAAGAAGTTCGACCGCGCCCGTCAACACACTCCGGCCGAAGCACTCGACCTGGTGAAGGCGATGGCCTCGGCCAAGTTTGACGAGACCGTCGAACTGGCCGTGCGCCTGGGTGTCGACCCCCGCAAGGCCGATCAAATCGTGCGGGGCACTGTCGCGCTGCCGAGCGGCACCGGTAAGAACGTACGCATCGCCGTGTTCGCCGGCGGCGAAGCCGCCGCCGCCGCTCGGGCCGCGGGGGCCGACGTGGTCGGAGCCGACGATCTGGTTGAGCGCATCAATGGTGGCTTCATGGATTTCGATCTGGCCATCGCCACGCCCGATCTCATGGGCATGGTCGGGCGACTCGGGCGGGTGCTCGGCCCTCGCGGCCTGATGCCGAATCCGAAGACGGGAACCGTAACCACCGATGTGGCCAAGGCCGTCACCGAGTTCAAGGGCGGACGAGTTGAATACCGCACCGACAAGTTCGGCAACATCCATGTGCCGATCGGAAAAGCCAGCTTCGAGAAGCCGGCCCTCGCCGCGAACTTTCGGGCGGTGCTCGACGAACTCCAACGGGCCAAGCCCTCCGCGGCCAAGGGCAAGTACCTCCGCGGCATCACCGTGGCCTCGACCATGGGTCCTGGCGTCAAGATCGACTCCAGCCGCCTTAAGGCCGACGAAGAGTAACTCGGCCTGAAGTTTCACTCAACCGACGTTCCGCGCTGAAGAAATCCGGTCACCGAAAGGTGCGAAGGGATCCTGCAACCAGGATCCGCCCGACGAGGCGAGTGACCTTGCTCACGAAGAGCGAGGCGTTCGCGCTAGCCGTATGACTAAAGCGAACGTCTCGACCATCTTGAAGGGAGGTACACAATATGGAACAAACCACAATGGAATCCGGACGGGCTCCTCGAGCCAACAAGGTGGCAATCGTTGATGAAGTGCGTGAGCATTTCAGGGCATCCAACGCAACGCTCTTGACCGACTATCGAGGGTGTTCGGTAAAGGATCTACAGACCCTTCGCCGCAACCTTCGCGGCGCGGGGGGTGACTACAAGATCTACAAGAACACCCTCGTGCGCATTGCGGCAAAGAGTATCGAACTCGGCGAACTTGAGCCGTTTCTGGTCGGTCCGACCGGAGTCGCATTCGTGCATGGCGATGCGGTTGAAGTGGCGAAGGTCCTGCGCGATTTCGCCAAGACCAACGTCAACCTGATCGTGAAGGGCGGCGTTTTGGGGACGAAGATCCTCGATGCGGCCCAGGCCAGCGCCCTCGCTGACATGCCGCCACGCAAACAAGTTCTGGCGGAGATCGCCGGTCTCTTGGAAGCCCCGCTATCGGCCATGGCCAGCCTGCTCGAAGCCCCAGTGCGCGATATCGCCTACGCCATCGCTGCTCTGGAAGACAAGCTCGCCGCCGCCTAGGCGGCGTCTCAAACCCCTTTTGGGGCGTCGTCTGGCGCCCGTGTGTAATCGCAACAACTAAATCGTAAGACATAAAGGAAGTGCGCCAAATCATGGCAAATGTACAAGAAATTCTCGACTCCATCGCCGGCATGACCGTGCTCGAATTGGTCGATCTCAAGAAGGCTTTCGAAGAGCGCTTCGACGTGAAAGCCTCCGCCCCGGCGGTGGCCATGGCCGGACCGGCGGCTGCCGCCGCTCCTGTTGTCGAAGAGCAAGACGAGTTCGACGTGCTGCTCACCGACTCTGGTGCCCAGAAGATTCAGGTCATCAAGGTCGTACGCGAACTTACCAAACTCGGCCTCAAAGAGGCCAAGGATTTGGTTGACGCCGCCCCCTCGAAGATCCTCGAAAAGGTCGGCAAAGAAGACGGCCAGAAGGCCGTCAAGGCTCTCGAAGACGCCGGCGCCAAGGTCGAACTGAAGTAGCACCCTTCCGCTCCTGGCCCCGTCCGCCGATTCCGGCGCGGCGGGGCCAAGTTCGCGCTCGGGTAAGAATAGTGACGAAATTCACGAGAATCCGGGGCGAGACCCTTGACGGTCGCCGTTTGATCCCGTACCTTGTCGGCAGTGGCAAGGACCGGTCCGGTTCGTGCTGGTTCGTGTTTCTTGAGTCGCGCATTTTGCGCTAGAGTCGAAGCTACCGTGCGCGCCCTGTCCCCCCAATGCCCCGCGTCTTTTGTCGCGGGCGCTTGAGTGGACCCTTCCTGTCGAGGAGATGACGAACTTGCCCTCCCGCGAATCCCTTTCTACCCGTGAACGCTTTTCGTTCGCGAACCACGACGAGGTATTGCCCCTGCCCGACTTGATCTCGGTGCAGCGCTCCTCCTTCCAGTGGTTTCTCGATCATGGACTGGCCGAAACATTCGGCGACATCAGTCCGATCGAAGACTTCACCGGCACCCTGCGCCTAGAACTCGAGTTCGACCCGCACGACATCGACTTGCGCCCGCCGCCCAAGTTCACCGTCGAAGAATGCCGCGAGAAAGACATGACCTTCTCCGCGCCGATTTTCGTTCGGGCCCGGTTTATGAACGCGGCCACCGGCGAAATCAAAGAGCAGACGGTCTTCATGGGCGACTTCCCGATGATGACCGACAAGGGCACCTTCATCATCAACGGCACTGAGCGAGTGGTGGTCAGCCAGCTGGTGCGTTCGCCAGGGGCCATCTTCCAGCCCGGGCGCGACGCGAAAACGCTG
>JANYDT010000177.1 GCA_025359845.1 Acidimicrobiia bacterium | reverse complement strand
CACCTGGCGTACTAGCTCGGGGGTTTCACGGGCCAGTTCGCGGGCGAGCACGCCGCCCAAGCTCCACCCGACCACGCTGACGGGATTGCCGTGGCGCGTATAGATCTCGTTCAGACGCGCTCGGAGACCGTCGAGTTTGATCTGAGTCGGGATGTTGGCCCCGAGCTTCCAGCCGTGGACCCAATACCCCTGGTTGCGCAGGGTCCAGCGCAGCGGCACCGTCGACCGGTCGTCGGCCATGAATCCGGGCAACACCAGTACGGGATGGCGATCGCCGCGACCGACCAATCGCAGCGCCGGCGTGGCCGCCAAAAAGGCCCAGAACTCGGCTACGACTCTCGACTCGAGCGCCGAGAGGCGCAACGACGGGGGGTTGACGGGCGGCTCCTGAGCGGACACGAAAAGACACTGTACCTCCGTTTGCTAACTATATGTTGCACCGACCCTGTGAACGTCGCCACCCGAGTACGGGCCGAGGAGTTCTATGCAGGCCGTGGGAATCGATCCGTATACGTGGGGAAACAGGTCTTCGCCAGCCCGTTCCCAACGGACATCGAGACCAGTCGGATCAACCGCCAGCAACACCAGGTCGGTGCGGTCGGAATAGTAGCGCTCGAACGTACGCGGAACTTGCGCGGCGGTGGAGGCATGAATGAACCCTTCGGTCGCCAAGGAATCGGCGGCGTAGGCGCCCCACGCCACCGCCCTCGCCCAGGCCGAGGGTTCGGCCAAGTGGAAGATGAGCTCGGTCACGACGGGTGCGTCAACCCGTGTTGACAGGGATCCGGATCTTGTGACGGTGTCTGGCCGTGACCTCGACCAGATCGCCGCGCAAGAAGTAAGGGGCAGCGCTCGTCACCCGCACGTCGCAGAAAGTCCCAGCCGGCAATGCTCTTTGGCCGGCGTCGAAATGGATGAGCTTGTTCTGGCGAGTCCGACCACTGGTGGTGGCCGGGTCTCGCTTCGACGGTCCTTGCACGAGAACTTCTTCGAGCCGGCCGATACGGGCCTCGTGCTTGGCGATGGCGCTGCGTTCGAGCACCACCTTGAGCCGGTCGAACCGCTCGGCGATCACTTCTGCGGGCACGAACCGATCGATCATCATGGCCCCTTCGGTACCCTCGCGAGGGCTGAAAATGAACGTATAAGCCGAGTCGTACTGAGCCGCCGCGGCCACCTCGAGGGTACGCTCGAAATCGTCGTCGGTTTCTCCCGGAAAGCCGACGATGATGTCAGTGGTCACAGCCAGATCGGCGATGTCTCGACGGGCCGCGGCCAACTTCTCGAGGTATCGCGCTGCGGTATAGCCCCGGTGCATGGCCGAAAGCACGGAGTCACTGCCCGACTGAAGCGGCAAGTGCAGGTGGGGCATGACGGCCGGAGTGGTGGCCATCGCCTCTATCGTCTCGGGCCGCAGATCCTTAGGGTGCGGGCTGGTGTACCGAACCCGACGAATGCCATCCACTCGCCCGACGGCCTTGAGTAAATCGGCGAACAGCGGACGGGCGCGCGGTTCTTTCGCGCCGGCCCAGAGTTCGCCGCACACTGTGCTTCCCGATTGCCAATCCGGACGAGTGCGCCACTCGGTCGTGAGGTCACGTCCGTAGGAGTTGACGTTCTGACCTAGCAACGTGACCTCCACGGTGCCCGCCGCCGCCAGCATCTGCGCCTCACCCACGACGTCGGTGAACTGCCGCGAGATCTCACGGCCCCGCACCGTCGGCACGATGCAGAACGCACATGAGTTGTCGCAGCCGATCTGGATGGTGAGCCATGCCGTCCAAGGCTCGTCGCGCCTCACGGCCAGCGCCGACGGGAAGGCGTCAGACTCGGCCAAGATCTCGGTGATCGGCCCATCAAGGCGCGACTCATTGAGCAACTCCGCGGCCCGATGCACGTTGTGGGTGCCGAAGACCACGTCGACGTAGGGCGCCTTTTTGCGGATCTTGCCTTGATCCTTTTGGGCCAGACAACCACCCACCATGATCTGCACGTCGGGTCGCGACTCTTTGAGGTGGGCCAGCTTGCTCAAGTTGCCGTATAGCTTGTTGTCGGCGTTCTCCCGGATGCAGCAGGTGTTGAATACAATGACGTCGGCGTCGGCCTCCGACGGCGCGGCCACGAGTCCGTCTTGCTCCAACAGCCCGGCGATGCGTTGAGAATCGTGCTCGTTCATCTGACACCCGTAGGTGTTGACGAAGTAGCGGCGGGCCGCCGTCGCGGGGTGGGTGTTGGTCATGGAGAAGACCGAGGATACTTGGCCTGCACCGGAGGCGAGCCGAATTGGCCGACACGACCTTTAACCGGCACGGGCACTAGAACATGTCCATGACAACCAATGAACAGATCATCACTGACTTCTGCGCCGTGTGGAGCAAACTCGACATCGACGCCATCATGGATTTCTTCGCCGAGGATGGCGTATGGCACAACATCCCCATGGCGGCCGTCGTCGGCAAGGCCAACGTGCGCGCCGCGATCACAGGCTTTTTAGCCACGTCTACCAACGCGGAGTTCGAGATCCACTTCATCGGCTCGTCGAGCGAAGGCGTCGTGCTGACCGAGCGCACCGACAAGTTCGACTTGAACGCTAAGCAGATCACCCTTCCGGTGATGGGTACGTTCGAGTTGGTCGACGGCAAAATCACCAAGTGGCGCGACTACTTCGATCTCCAGACCTTCGTCGACCAGCAGAAGTAGAGTTCAATTTCACTTTTCGCGGCTACGGCGGCGGTCTTGGTAGAGTAATTGCATGACAGTTCAGATTGCTGTCCGTCTCCCAGATGGGTTGGTTGACGAACTCGACGCCCACATTGCCAGGGGCGGCGGCCCCTCCAATCGGACCGCCGCGCTCCAACGGGCGCTTGAGGAGTACCTGGCCTCCGAGCGCCGCCACGCCACCGACAGGGCCATAGTCGAGGGCTACCGACGGACTCCCCCGCCGACGGTCGACGAGTGGGGCGATCTCGACGCGCAACAGGGCACTCTGGGCGCAGATCACGGCTGCCTCGCTCGACGAAGAGGACGGCGGATGGAGTTGAAACGCGGCGAAGTGTGGTGGTGCGAATTGCCCGATCGAAAACGGAGGCCCTACGTAATAATGACTCGGGACGCCGCCATCGGCGTGCTTCGGTCGGTGCTCGCGGCCCCCGTCACCACCACCATTCGGCGCATCCCAACGGAGGTGGCCATCGGCGTGTCGAACGGGCTTCCCAAAGATGGGGCGACCAGCCTCGATAACCTCGAGGTCGTTCCAAAGTGGGCGTTCGTCTACCGGATCGCCACGCTGTCGACGGCGAAACAACACAAATTGTGCGACGCGGCCCGAACCGCGATCGACTGCTGAGCCTCAGCCGCCCAGAAGTCGCCCAGCTGGCTTCGGCTTTCGCCCGGGCTACTTTGCCTTAGGGACAGGCTTCTGGGCGCGCTTCTGGATGTTGGCCCACTCGTCCTTGAGACCGACAGTGCGATGAAACACCATCGGGGAACGGGCATCGACACAGAAGTAGCCCATGCGCTCGAACTGGACCAGCGCTCCACCTGGCGCGTCGGCGAGAGCGGGTTCGAGCTTGGCTCCGCCCACGGCGATAACGGAGTCCGGGTTCAAAAAATCGAACGGGTCGCGCCCCTCCTCGCCGTCGGGATAGGCCTCGGTGAACAATCGGCCGTAGAGCCGGACTTCGCCGGCCACAGCGTGCGGGGCCGACACCCAATGGATGGTCGACTTCACCTTGCGCCCATCGGGGGTCGCGCCCCCCGCCGTGGCCGGATCGTAGGTGCAACGCAGCTCAACCACCTGACCGTCGGCGTCCTTTATCACGCCCGCGCAGGTGATTAGGTAAGCGTAACGCAGGCGAACTTCTCGCCCTGGAGCGAGCCGGTAAAACTGCTTGGGCGGGTCCTGCATGAAGTCTTCGGACTCGATATAGAGCACCTTCGAAAACGGGACTTTACGGGTGCCTTGTGACGGGTCTTCGGGGTTGTTGATGGCTTCGAGCCATTCGACCTGATCATCGGGATAGTTCTCGATCACGACCCGGATCGGGTTCAGTACGGCCATGCGCCGGGTCGCGGTGCGGTTGAGTTCATCACGGACGAAGTGCTCCAGTAGCTCGATTTCGTTGACGCTGTAGTTCTTCGCCACCCCGACGTGGGCGCAAAACGCACGGATCGCCGCCGCCGGATAGCCCAGGCGCCGCATGCCGCGCAGCGTGGGCATGCGCGGGTCGTCCCATCCGTCGACGAGCCCCTCGCCCACCAACTTCAAGAAGATGCGCTTCGACATCATTGTGTGGGTGAGCTTGAGCCGGGCGAATTCGATCTGCTGCGGGCGATCACCGGGCAGGTCAAGGTGATCGAGGTACCAGTCGTACAGCGGCCGGCGGACGTCGAACTCAAGCGTGCAGATCGAGTGGGTGACGCCTTCGATGGCGTCGGTCTGACCATGGGCCCAGTCATAAGTTGGATAGATGCACCACGCATCGCCGGTCTGGTGATGGGCCACGTGGCGGATTCGGTACATGACCGGGTCACGGAGGACGGGATTGGCGTGCGCCATGTCGATCTTGGCCCGCAACACTTTCTCGCTGTCGACGAACTCGCCGGCCCGCATGCGCCGGAAAAGGTCAAGGTTCTCTTCGATCGAACGGGACCGGAACGGACTGTCGTGGCCCGGTTCCGAGAACGTGCCCCGCTGGGCCGAGATCGTCTCCGCGTCAAGATCATCGACGTAGGCCAAACCCTTCGTGACCAGCTCTTCGGCCCAGATGTAGAGCTGCTCGAACGCGCTCGACGCGTACTTGGTGGGGGCCGGCCAAGTGAAGCCAAGCCAGCGGATGTCTTCCTCGATGCCGGTCACGAACGACTCGTCTTCGGCCATTGGATTCGTGTCGTCCATGCGCAGGTTGCAGACGCCACCGAACTCTTCGGCCAAACCGAAGTTCAGACAGATCGCCTTGGCGTGGCCAATATGGAGGTAACCGTTTGGCTCCGGCGGAAACCTCGTCTGGACCCGGCCGTTGAACGTGCCGTCGTGCGCGTCGGCCTGCACCCGTTCCCGGATGAAGTCGACGTTGGGCGGCGGCGCAGACGGATTCACGGACTGCAAGGGTAGTGAAGGGGCCAGTCCGTGGGGGCACGTTTCGGACCCGCGCGCCCAAACCGCGCCCAGTCGCGCCCAAACGCACCCAAAACCGCCACCCAAAACGCCAAATCCGGATTTGGGTGGCGGTTTTGGGCGCGGGGTCCCGGTTTGGGCGGAGTTTGGGCGCGGGGATCGTTGCCTGCGAGGCTGGGGCGATGCGCAGTCGACTTCTCGGTAAGACCGGTATCCATGTATCGGAGGTCTGCCTTGGGGCGATGATGTACGGGTCGGCCGGCAACAAAGATCATGACGACGCCGTCCGCCAAATCCATCACGCCCTCGAAGCCGGTGTGAACTTCATCGACACCGCCGATGTGTACTCGACCGGTGAGTCCGAAGAGATCGTGGCCAAGGCGCTGGCCGGGGGGCGTCGCGACGAGGTCGTGCTCGCCACCAAGTTCTTCGCTCCCATGGGCAAGGACCCCAATCATGGCGGGGGATCGCGGCGCTGGATCGTCCGTGAGGTCGAGAACTCACTGCGGCGGCTTCAGACCGATTACATCGACTTGTACCAGTGTCACCGGTTTCCCGACAACCAAGATCCCGAAGAGACGCTCGGGGCGTTGACCGACCTGCAGCGGGCCGGCAAGATCCGGGTGTTCGGGTCGTCGATGTGGCCGGCCGAACGAATCGTCGAGGCGCAATGGACGAGCGAGCGTCGCGGGTTGGCCCGATTGCGCTGCGAGCAGGCATCGTATTCGCTGCTCGCTCGCGACATCGAGCGTTCGGTCCTGCCCACGTGCGACCGTTACGGGATGGGGGTGATCACCTACAGCCCGCTGGCCGGCGGCTGGCTGTCGGGCAAGTACAGCGAGGCGAAGGACTTCACCCCCGACACACGCATCGTGCGGATGGCTACCCGGTGGGGTGCGTTCGACCCCGAGCAGG
>JANYDT010000163.1 GCA_025359845.1 Acidimicrobiia bacterium | reverse complement strand
CCAAGTGTTCAATACTCTCAATCATGACAATCGCGTCAGTCCGCGCCGGAAGGATATTTGGATTAGTAAAATCGCCCAGAATGATATTCAGGCGAGAATTCGCAATGCTGTGGCTGAGCCGACTCTGCACTGCTTCGGCCTGATCTGCCGAGACGGTGATCGCTGTCACCTCATTGCAGCCGCAGAACAACTTGGTCTCGGTTTGCAGCTCGCAATGCACTTCCAGGCCGCACACCAACTCCCACCCTTCAGGAATGGCCATCAGAGCGCCTGCTCGATCACTCGGGCGGCTCGCAGGATCAGCGCTTCCGACAACGCCGGCCCCAGTATTTGAGCGCCCACCGGCAGGCCGTCATCACCCACACCTACCGGCACCGAAATGGCGGGGTGGCCGGCCAAGTTCGAAGGAATGGTGCACACATCGTTGAGATACATCGTCATCGGGTCGGCGGTCTTGGCTCCGAAAGCAAATGCCGTGGTCGGCGCGGTGGGCGTCAGCAGCACGTCGAACCGCTCGTAAGCCGAAGCGAACTGCGCAATGATAAGCGTCCTCAATCGTTGCGCTTGCCCGTAATAGGCGTCGTAATACCCAGCCGACAGAGCGTAGGTGCCGAGCATGATGCGGCGGCGAACTTCCGGGCCGAAACCGGCGGCCCTGGTCGCGGCCATCATGTCGGCGATGTTGGTGTCATTGCCCTCTGGGGTGACGCGTAGGCCGTAACGCACGCCGTCGTAACGGGCCAGGTTGGAAGAACATTCGGCCGGCGCGATCAAGTAGTACGCCGACAAACCGAACCTGGTCGCCGGGACGGAGACGGTGTCGATTTTTGCGCCGGCGGCGGCCAGCGCTTCGGCCGCGAACACAGTTCGACGAGCCACGTCCGCAGCAATGCCTTCGCCCGACAGTTCTTCGATGATGCCGACCCGGAGCCCTTTCACGCCCTGGCCGAGGGAGGCTCGTAGCCCGGGCGAGGGCGAAGGGATCGAGGTCGAATCGAGGGGGTCGTGGCCGGCCATGACCTCGAGGAGCAATGCCGCGTCTTCGACGGTGTGCGCAAACGGGCCGATCTGATCGAGAGAACTGGCGAACGCGATCAGCCCGTAGCGACTGACGAGGCCATACGTGGGCTTCATGCCGACGACGCCGCACAGCGCCGCGGGTTGACGGATCGAGCCACCGGTATCGGAGCCGACGCCAAGTGCGGCGAAGCCGGCGGTGACGGCCGCCGCACTCCCACCGGAGGATCCGCCCGGCACCCTCGTGAGATCGTGGGGGTTGTGGCTGGGCCCGAAGGCCGAGTTTTCGGTCGACGATCCCATGGCGAACTCGTCGAGGTTGGTCTTGCCGACAAACACTGCTCCGGCCGCCGCCATTCGCTCGACCACCGTGGCGCTATAGGGGGGACGCCAGCCTTCGAGGATCTTCGACGAGCACGTCGTCGGAATGCCCCGGGTACACAGATTGTCTTTCAGGGCGATCGGCACGCCGGCCAATGGCCCCGGATCATGCCCGGCGGCCACGGCGTCGTCCACGGCCGCGGCTTGGGCCCGAGCCTGTTCGGTCAGCACCAGATTGAACGCGTGGATGTCGCCCTCGTGGGCCGAAACCCGCGCCAGGTGCTCTTCCAACACTTCGACGGCTCTGCGCTCACCGGTGCGTACGCCATGCGCGATGGCCGAAGCGGTGGGCCCCGATACGGCGAGACTCACGATTCCCCCAAGATCTTCGGGACTCGGAAACGGTCGCTTTCGGCGGCCGGAGCCATGGCCAGCACCTCCGACCGATCGGCGCCAGGGCGCACCTTGTCGGGACGGAAAACGTTGACGAGCGGCAGCGGGTGTGAGGTGGGCGGTAGCCCGCTGAGATCGAGGGCAGAGATGTCTTGGGCGTGCGCCAGAATCCCGGCCAATTCGGTCGTGAGCCGGTCCAGTTCGTCATCGCTCAAAGCGAGCCGGGCCAGATTCGCCACATGGACCACATCGGCTCGGGTCAGCGGACTCTCGCGGGCGGCGCTCATCGGCCGGTAATCGTAGGCGAGTGGGGTCTCAACTCGATCGCGTTTCGTGTCGATGAACCGGCGTGCCTCGCGTCGCTGCACCCCTTTCGTCCCCTTCGCCGTCGATGGCCGCCGTCGGGTTTTCCCGTCCGTCGAGTCTGCCTGGCGCTCAAAATGGCCCGGCGGCGACCCCCGTCGACTCCGAGCGGGCCTCCCGCGAACGCATGGCCAAGACGCTGCTGTGGGGGTACATCGGGGCCACGGTCGTAGTGCTCGTGACCCGGGGAATTCCGTTCGATCGCCGCTTCACCGTCATGTGGATCATCGCCGCCATGGCCATCAATGCCCTGGGCAAGTCTCGGCGCGAGGCGGGTATGACCATCGTGCGGTGGGTGCCGTTCTTGGCCGCCGTCGTGGCCCATGACCTGGGCGGGAGTTTCGCCGACAACTTCGGCCGCAAGGTCGTCGTCAACCCGCAGTTGCATTTCGACAAGTGGCTGTTCGGCGGGACCGCCCCCACCACCTGGTTTCAGCACCACCTCCACCGCACCGGTCAGGTGCGCTGGTTCGACGCGGTCGTAGCGATCATCTACCTCAGTCATTTCGTTGCTCCCTACGCCGTTGCCGCCTTTCTCTGGAAGCGCGATCGATCGGCCTGGAAGCGCTACACCGCAGTATATTTCTTTCTGGCGGCGGCTGCGTTTGTGACGTTCGCGCTTTACCCGACTGCTCCGCCGTGGATGGCTGCGGACCGTGGATTGCTACCCCCGACCCCTCGCCTCGTGAGCGATGGCTGGCAATTGATCGGGGCGAAGGCTGTGTCGTTCCTTGTTGTCGGAGGGCAGAAGGCAGCCAACGACGTGGCCGCCATACCATCGCTACACGGAGCCCATTCGCTGTTGGTGGTCTGGTTCCTGTGGAGTCGGGTCCGAAAGGGTTGGCGGCCGTGGCTCGTGCTTTATCCGGTGGCAATGTTGTTCTGCCTCGTCTACGGCGGCGAACACTATGTGGCCGATGTCTTGGTGGGATGGGCCTATCTCGCGATCGTGGCGGTCAGCGTGAATGCCGTGGCCAACCGGCTGAGCCGAACGTGGGCCGCGGCCAAGTCAGAACGTGACCACCGAACGCAGAACCTCGCCCCGTTCCATCTTGTGGAAGGCGGCTTCGACGCCGTCGATGCCGATAGTCTCGCTCACGAACCCGTCCAGGTCGAGGCGGCCTTGCAGATAGAGGTCGATGAGCATCGGGAAGTCGCGGCTCGGCAGGCAGTCGCCGTACCAACTTGACTTGAGCGCTCCACCCCGGCCGAACACCTCGATGAACGGCAGTTCGATCGTCATGTCAGGACGCGGCACGCCGACCAACACGACGGTGCCGGCGAGGTCGCGGGCGTCGAAACACTGCCGGTAGGTCGCTGGATGGCCGATCGCCTCTATGCACACATCGGCGCCATTTCCGCCCGTGACCGATTTGATGAATTCGACCGCGTCGGTAACCTTCGCGTTCACCGTGTGGGTAGCGCCGAATTTGCGGGCCCATTCCAGTTTTCGATCGTCGATATCGACGCCGATGATCGTATGGGCGCCGGCGAGGCGAGCGCCGGCGATGGCCGCGTTTCCCACGCCGCCGCATCCGAAGACGGCCACCGAGTCGCCCCGGCCGACGTTTCCAGTGTTCATGGCTGCGCCGAGCCCGGCCATCACTCCGCACCCGAGGAGCCCGGCCGCGACCGGTGAGGCGGCCGGGTTGACCTTGGTGCACTGCCCCGCATGGACGAGCGTCTTCTCGGCGAACGCTCCGATCCCGAGGGCCGGGGTCAAAACCGTCCCATCCGTCAGGGTCATCTTTTGGTTGGCGTTGAACGTCGAGAAACACAGCCAAGGGCGGCCTCGTCGACACGACCTACAGTCGCCACAGACGGCGCGCCAGTTGAGGATGACGAAGTCGCCCGCCGCAACCGCGGTGACACCGGCCCCCACGCTCTCCACGAGACCGGCGGCCTCGTGGCCGAGAAGAAACGGGAAGTCGTCATTGATTCCGCCTTCTCGATAATGAAGGTCGGTATGGCAGACCCCGCACGCCTGGATCTTTACGACGGCCTCGCCGGGCCCAGGGTCGGGGACGACGATAGTCTCCAGCGAAACAGGGTCGCCCTTGGTGCGGGCAATGACGGCGCGGACGTTCTGCGGCATGGTGTGACCTTAGGTGAGCACGAGCCCCCGCGGGGCCCGTCGACCGCCTTGGGGGTTCAGCGGTACGGGTCGTCGGGCGCCATTGGATACTTCCACCATTCCTCGGGCGTCGGCGCCGGTTTCGGATCCAAGATGATGCAATCGACAGGGCACACCGGGGGCAGGCATTTGCCGCAGCCTGAGCAGAGTTCGGCAATGATGATCACGTCAAGGCCATGATTGAAAATGGCCCCAAACTGCGGAGGGCAGTGGCGCAGGCACGTATCGCAGTTGATACAGATCGCCATGTCGATGACGTACGCCGCGTGCTTCCACTTGGGATTGCGTTCGCGCTCGGCCACTCGCTGGGCGCGACCAGTCGCCGCCGCACCCAGACCCTCCATGGGCGAACCGGTCACGTCGCTCGAAACTCAGCTGTTGGCGCACCCGTTGTGTCGCTCACCGATCCCTCATCGTGAAGACGTTATATCGTGGCGGATGTGACTACCTCCGAGCGCCACCCCTTTCTATCGGACGCCTGGGTCGAGGCGGCCAAACAGATCCGCGAGGAGTTCGCGGGAGCGGTCCCGACGGTCGTGGCCGTGCGCATGAATCAAATCATCACTGAAGTGCCGTTCGGCGACGGCACTTTGCACGCCCATCTCGACTCGTCGTCTGGCCAAGTCGAACTCGAGCATGGCCACCTGGTCAATGCCGACGTGACAGTGACTGTCGACTATGTCACGGCCAGGGCGCTGTTCGTCGAACAAGATCCGCAAGCGGCGATGGCCGCGTTTCTCGGTGGCAAGATCAGGGTCCAGGGTGATCTCACGAAGCTCATGGCGCTGCAAACCGGCCCTGGAGTGCTCGGCGAGGCCGCCAAAGCGGTCGCCGCACGCATCCAGGCCATGACGCTGTAACGACCGGCCCGACGCCGTAATGACCGGCCTCAACGCCGAAACGACCGGCCCCGACGCCGTGACCCCTGGCTGGGACGCACGACGACGTTTCGCTATGCCCTACAAAACGACAGCACGGCACTAGGTCGATCGGCCCATCTCTGGCCCGGCCCTCAAGGCCTCCCTACGGGGTGACGATGCTTAAGTCGTGCCCATAGACATGGAGCTTCGAGCATCCGCCACCACTTCTTCGCCACTGCCGACCGCGGTATCACCGCCGCTGGCGCAGCTTCATGTGGTCAGCGGTCGGCGGCTGTTCACCGAACTTCTCGGCCAGGCCCTGCCCGGCTTTACGATGGTCGAGGCGAGACCCGAACGAATCGGGTCTGGACTGGCGCGACGGGGTGATGTCGTCATCGTCGACGGAGCCCAGCGGTGGCGCGAGTCGGTAATGCCCGAGACGGTCCTGTCTTTTAGAGCGCAGGGCGCCGAGGTCCTGGTCGTTCTCGCCGGCAACGATCCGATCAGCGCGGCGCGGTGGATCGAGGCCGGCGCGAGCGCGGTTTTGACGGAAGACGCCAGCGTTGGGGAGTTACACGACGCGGTCGTCCGTCTGGCGCGAGGGGAAGTGCTGTTGGGGGTGGCCGTTCGCGAGGGTTTGCTGGCCAATCTGCGAGTCCGTCGACACGAGGAAGAACAGCGTCACGCGCCGTTTCGGACGCTCACCAAACGAGAATCCGCCGTCCTTCACCATTTGGCCGAGGGCGCCTCACCGGAAGAGATCGCCAGGGTCAGCTTCGTATCGCTCAATACGGTCCGAACCCAAATTCGAGCCGTCCTGACCAAGCTTGGCGTCAACTCGGTGGTGGCGGCCGTTGCCGCGGCCTATAGAACCGGCTGGCTTTCTCCTACCGATTGATGAATCCCGGGCCTAGGACTAAAGACCTAGCAGAGTTGAGTCGATGACTTGCTTATCATCGTCCTATCATCTCAACTCCCGAAGGAAGCCTGACATGCTCGAACTGATCGTCAAAATACAAAACGCCATTCTCGGTCGTAAATTCGCAATCGAAGAGCGCGGCGCCACAGCTGTGGAGTATGCCCTCATGGTCGCCCTGATCGCAGTCGTCGTCATCGGCGGCGTCACCCTCCTTGGCAACAATGCCAGCTCCAAGTTCAACAGCGCAGCGGTTACCGTCCACTAGGTGGCGCCTGGCTGTCAACGGGTACAAAAATTCTCTCCACCGATACCTCGATCGAAAAGGACGAACCTCAGGGTTCGTCCTTTTTTCGTTTGGGGAGTCAACCTCGGCATAGGTCAACCGACTCATTCGGGATCATCAAAAAGGGACTTCACCAAGGTTAGTGATGAGGCCCGGTGATCGCTATCCGATTATATCTCTAGCAGATCCACTGCGCAGCCCCCAACCTCCTCTACCAAAAAGGTCAAATACAATGCTTGAGCTCTTCGTCAAGATCCAAAACATTATTGCCGGTCGCAAAGCCGACATCGACGAGCGGGGCGCCACCGCCGTGGAATACGCCCTCATGGTCGCCCTGATCGCCGTCGTCGTCATCGGCGGCGTCACCCTCCTAGGCACCAACGCCAGCAAGAAGTTCAACAGCGCTGCGGTTGCCATTCACTAACCCGACTCAATCGACGTGAAATGCCCCGGTTTCGACCGGGGCATTTTCATTTTCTGACTGGGTAATTATCATCAATATGGCCTTTATCTGACCCCTAGTCCGGTCGATGGTAGGGAAACCAATTCCCACCTCACCCCTCCAACCCAAGCAGAAGGACCAGACGCCGTGATTGCATTTCTCCCGATCATCGCCTTCATGAGAGCCCGTTTGGGCCGAAGCCGCGAGCGCGGGGCCTCGGCCGTGGAATATGCAATCATGGTCGGCTTCATCGCTGCGGTAGTCGTTTTTGGCGTAACGGCTCTCGGTCATCGCACCAACCAGAACTTCACCAGCGCGGCCGCCGTCGGCGTTCACTAGAGCGGTTGTAGGTCGGTCGTCTCAATCGTGTCTCGCAGTGTACGAGTTTCCCCAACGTTGATGATCAAAGACAACCCCTTGCCCTCCAATGATGACAGCATGTTCATAACTGCCGGGTGTCCAACCCGTCGCACGGAGCGGGGGGCAGCCGCCGTAGAGATGGCTCTAGTAGCCCCCTTGCTCCTGGCGCTCGTGTTCGGAATCATCTCTTTCGGGACGGCATACAACACGAAAATCTCGTTGACGGCCGGCGTTCGAGAGGGAGCCCGGCTCATAGCCCTGGGCGACACCGATGCCAACGCCATTCAGCGAGTCAAGGACAGCACGCCGCATCTCAGCCCGGCGTTGGCCAGTTCGGACATCTCGATTCTGGAGAATTGTCCTCCGGGTTCGACCACTGGCAAGGCAAGGGTTCAGGCCAACTATTCGCTGGCTTACAACTATCTATTCAAAAAGGGAACTTGGAACATCCAAGTGGAAGGAGTCATGCGATGCGGGTTGTAAATCGTTCGAAGCTCACTGTTCGCCGTGAAGAGCGCGGCGCGTCCATAGTCATTGTGTTATTAGCGATCGTTGCGATCCTCGGTATGGCCGCCTTTGTTCTTGATATCGGCGCCTTGCGCCAGGAACGCCGGTCCTTACAGAACGGGGCCGACGCCGCCGCGTTGGCGGTAGTGCGTGACTGTATAAGTGGTGACTGTGGCAGCGTGGCGGCGACGGCCAAGACCTACGCCGACTCGAACGCCGATGACAAGAAGGCAAACGTCGATCAAATCTGCGGATGGGCGAAGAACGGCACCATGCCGGCCTGTTCCGGTGCCGTGACTTCACCATCGGGCGCGGCCGGATGGGTCCAGGCCAAGACCAGTACGCTTGACAAAGCCGGCAATACGCAGATTCTCTACGGGTTCGGCCGAATATTCGGACTCACCGGCCGAACCGTCGATGCCACGGCATACACCGCATGGGGGCCTCCCGATCGGGTCACTGGGCCGCCGATCATGATGGCCGACTGCGAATACCAGCGGTGGAAATCTTCCGGCGGCGCAGACATAGTAATCAAGAACGGCTACAACAATCCCGGATGCGCCAACGGTGGCAGCAATCCCAGTGGTGGATTTACTTGGCAAGATAGTGGAAGTGTATGTACCGCCGAGACGATCTCGTCGGACGTGAGCGGGCTCGATGTCGCCGAGATCACTCCGCAAGGAAATGGCAATAACAAGGCCACTCGGCCGCCGAGCGGCTGTGATTCCACTAAGATCAATGCGCTGAAGAATCAACTGGTGCGGATACCTATTTGGAACTCGTCCATAGACTGTGGCGGCCATCTCCAGTACACGATTGTCGGCTTCGCTCTCTTCCGCATCACTGGTATCCAGGAAACTGCCGCGAACATTACGTGGAAGGTGACTACGGCAGAATGCCCTGACGGCCATTGCTTGAAGGGTCATTTCGAGGCGCTCGTCGAAACGGCTAAGACAAAGTTCAGCGGAAATGACTACGGAATCCTCACGTATCGGTACTTCAATGCCGATGATCCCGAAGGCAACTTCACCTAGCCGATTCTTTTCGCCCCTCACTCTCACAAGGACACCTTCCCCGCTATGTCCAGACGCCGCAATCTGACCATCGTATCCGCCCTCGTCGTGGCCGCCCTGGCGACGCTATTGCTGCTCAAGGTGGCCGGCTCAAACAAGCGGGTCATCCAAGAGAAGGTGCCCTTGGCCAAAGTCTTCATCGTCACCCAGCCGGTGAAGGCCGGCACCAAGGGTGAAGACATGGGGCGCTTCGCCCAGGTCAAAGAGGTCCGCGAACAAGATCGAGTGCCGGCCGCCATCAACCAGCTGGCCCAACTTCAAGGGTTGATCGCGTCAGTCGATCTCATCCCCGGTGAGCAGGTGCTGTCGACCCGGTTCGGGAGCACCGAAACACGGGCCGGCGTGACGATTCCGCCTGACCTGAGCACCATCTCGATTCTTCTGTCCCCCGACCGTGTGGTCGGGGGCCGATTAGAGGCCGGCAAAGATCGGGTCGCGGTGCTGGCCACCCTCGCCGCCTTTCGCGACGCGCAGAACAACTTGATCGCCAACGACGAAACCCACATCATGTTGCATAAGGTTGCCGTGGTGAACGTGCAATTCGCGGGGAACCAAGCCCAGAATCCGGGCTCGACCGCGCCGGCGGCTCAAGACACGATTCCGAGCGGGTCGATGATCGTCACGCTCGCGGTCACAGGACCCAACGCGGAACGGATCGTGTTCGCCTCCGAGAAGGGTTCACTTTGGCTTGCCAAAGAGCCCAACGACGCGTCTGAGGGCGGTACGAAGTTGGTGGACCGGATCAATATTTGGGACGACGTATCGAACTCACCGGCCGGCGCCGTGACCGCGACCGGCGTGGTGGCGGGCCCTAACGCGCCGACAACGACGCTCCCCGGGACGGCCACCGGTGCTGGACGCAACGCCCCGACGACCACGACTACTACGACCACGAGACCGGTGGCCAGAGTGGCCACCACGAAGCCGGGTCCGACGACCACCACGACCACGAGCGTCAAGCATCGGGTGGGTGTGTTCACCTCCCCCAAGGCGGCCTCAAGTCCGACCCCCACATCGGTCGATACAACCGTTGTCCGCCTCGGACACTGAGCAGCCGTCCACACAATGATCCCTGAGGAAAGAGCCACACAATGAGCTCGGCTTCACCTTCAACCGATTCATCGGAATTCAACGACCTGGCGGCCCGGTTCTCGGCCGTCCCCGGGCCGCAGATCACCCATCCGTACATCGGCGACATCGCCCTTGTCTCCACTACGTCGATCTTCGAACAGAAGGTGCGACGGCTCTTGGTCGGCGATCAAGCCCCCCGGATCGTGGCCTGGCCGTTGAACCGCGCCGAGCCGGGCGCGAGTGGCGTCGCCGTTGCCTTGCTGGGCCCCGATCTCACCGCCGACTCAGCTGTGGCTATGGCCGCCGCCATCGATCGCGAGCACCCCGAAGTCTGCATCGTCTTGGTGGCCGAGCGTTCGCCTGATCTGTTCGAACAGGCTCTGCGAGCTGGGGCCCGAGACGTCATCTCGCCGGCTATTTCTGCAAAGGGACTGGCCGACGCCATCGATCGAGCCATAGAGAACTCTAGTCGGCGCCTTTCGCAACGGGCCCCCGCACCCTCGGTGGGGCACGGTCGAAAGCGTTTGTTCACGGTCATGTCCCCCAAAGGGGGAGTGGGCAAGACGTTCGTGGCCACGAACTTGGCCGTTGCCCTCGCCCGCATGACTCCCCTAGACGTCGCCCTCGTAGATCTCGACCTGCAGTTCGGCGACGTGGCGGCCTCGTTGCATCTGATGCCAGAACACACGTTCATCCAGGCCACACGCAGTGCGTTGGCCCGCGAAGCGGCGATGCTGAAAGTGTTCTTAGCTCCCCATGAGTCGGGCCTCTACGCGATGTGTGCCCCCGACGACCCGGCCGAAGCCGATGAAATCACCGACGACAAGTCGATCGAAATCATTCGGCAACTGGCCTCGTCATTCGGCACGGTCATAGTCGACACGGCGGCCGGTCTCGACGCACATACCTTGGCCAGCGCCGAGATCTCCACCGATCTGATGTTCGTCTGCTCGGTCGACGTAGCCAGCGTTCGGGCCCTGCGTCGAGAAATCGAGGCCCTGGATCGCTTGGGGATGACGTATCAACGGCGTCACCTTGTGCTCAATCGGGCCAACGCCCCGGGGGGGGCCCGACCCGAAGATGTCGAGACCGCCATCGGTCTTAAAGCTTCACTCCAGTTGCCCACCGATCCGCTGGTCTTGACCGCCGCCAATCAGGGGCTACCCATGGTTCGCAGCGATCCCAAGTCGGCGATTGCCAAGCGATTCATCGCCTATGCGGACGTTCTGGCCGACGTTGAGGGGCCCAAGCGCAAGGGCCGCGATCATAAACCGGCGCTCAGTCTGCCGTGGAAGAGGTCGAAATGAGGCTCGGGCAGCGGCTTCGTGTGCAGACCCAAGGCTTGTCTGCTCTCGCCGCGGAGGAAGCGGGTGAGGAACTCGACTTGGCGTTCGACGCGCCCGACGGGCCGGCCGCTGATGCGGTGGTCGCCATTGCCCTGCCGGTCACGGCTCCGTACTCGCCCCGTCCTACCACGGCCGAGCCGAAATCGTTGCGGCGTGTGCCTTCCGGCGATGAACCGAAGGCTCTCGATCCCTTCCTGGCACTTAAGGAACGGATTCACGACACGCTTCTGGAGAAGCTCGGCTCCAAGCTCTTTGACTCATCGCAAAATGATGCCCAATTGCGGGCCACGGTGGTCGATCAGATTACCCAGATCATCAACACCGAGTCGGTTCCGCTATCGGCGCAAGAACGCCATATCCTGGTATCGGAGGTGTCAGACAACGTACTGGGGCACGGACCGATCGATAGATTTTTGAAGGATCCCACCGTCTCCGAGATCATGGTCATCGGCGAGAAGCCGATCTATGTCGAACGGAAAGGAAAACTCATCGAGACGAAGGAGCGGTTCTTCTCCAATGAGCAGCTCCGACGGGTCATCGAGAGAATCGTCAGCAATGTCGGTCGGCGCGTTGACGAGTCTTCGCCAATGGTCGACGCCCGTCTGCCGGACGGCTCTCGGGTCAATGCCATCATCCCTCCTCTAGCGGTCGACGGTCCTTCGCTTACGATTCGAAAGTTCTCCCGGGACCCTCTGCAAGTCGAGGACCTGGTGCGGTTCAAGTCGCTCACGCCCGAAGCGGCCCACGTTTTGGCCGCGTGTGTTCGCGGCCGCTTGAACGTGATCGTGAGCGGAGGCACGGGCACAGGTAAGACCACGATGCTCAACATCTTGTCGAGCTTCATCCCGAGCGACGAGCGAATCGTCACGATCGAAGACGCGGTCGAGCTGCAGCTTCGTCAGCCCCATGTCGTGCGGCTCGAATCCCGTCCGCCGAACGTGGAGGGCAAAGGCGCAGTGGGCATCCGCGATCTCGTTCGCAACTCCTTGCGTATGCGCCCCGACCGAATCGTGGTCGGAGAGTGTCGCGGTGGCGAAGCCCTCGACATGATTCAAGCGATGAACACGGGTCACGACGGCTCGCTTTCAACCGTGCACGCCAACACTCCTCGCGATGCACTGTCGCGGCTCGAGACTCTCGTACTTATGTCAGGATTTGATCTTCCAACGCGAGCCATTCGTGAACAGTTGGCCTCTGCTGTGGATTTGATTGTTCAAATCTCCCGCTTTCGAGATGGAAGTCGCAGAGTAGTCAACATTACCGAAATCGAAGGCATGGAGGGTCAGACAATTACTATGTCTGACATCTTCGCTTTCGACCATGCCGCGGGCGTCGACGCCGAGGGCCGCCATCTTGGCACGATCAAGCCTACGGGAATCCGTCCGAAGTTCAGCGAAAAATTGGCCGACTACGGCCTGTACCTCCCGCCCGAGGTCTTCGGCAAGATCGATCCCATGGCGGCAATGCGAAAGTCCTCTCCGTGAAGTCGTCGGTTTTCGAGAGAAGCCGAACCAATCACGGTACGGGGCGACTGCGGTCCGGCCTTGCTGTCGCGTGCGTCGTCGCTTCGACATTTCTGGCTCTCGGAACGGCGCTGCTTGGCCTCTCCTCACCGTCAGAGGCGGCCGCGGCCAGGGTACGCAAACCGATCGACGTCATGGTCGTCGTCGACACTTCGAAGCGCGATATTCCCTTCCATTTTGCGTCCATCCAACGGGCTGCCGTCTCAGCCATCCGATCGATGCCGGCCGAGGCCCGCGTGGGGGTTGTTTCGACCGGGCCGTTCCCAGCCGTGATCCGGCCGTTGGCGCGCGACCGTTCGGCATCAATGACTTCCATCTCAACCTTGCGATCGGTCGGCCAGGCCCAAATCCTCGACGCTGTCTCTTTGGCGATCGATCAATTCGATACCATTGCATTGCCGACGCGGACGGTGGTCATCGTCAGTGACGGGCGCAGTTCTGGCAACAGCGTCACCCTGGCCGAGCTCAAGCAAAAGCTCTTGGCCGAGAAGGTCACGATTGACTTCGTGACGATTGATGTGTCGCCGCCCAACGAGCCGCTCATCCGGGCGCTGCTCACTTCCAAGAGTGCTCGCGTCCACATCGGTGAACTCAATACGTTGGCAGACCAAATCTCGGCGCGTTCGGAGGTGGTGTTGACGTCATCGACCAAAGGTCGAGGTTTCCATGTGCCGAGCTTCGTTCTCATCGGTCTGGCGGCCCTACTGCTACTCGGAGCGGTCGGCGTCCTTGCCGCCATCATGAGCGAGCCCAAGAAGATCAAGATAAACGCCGAAGGACTGGTAGTCGAGGGCCGAGCCGGGGCCACACCGGTGGGCGAAGTATCGGAGAAGCTTTCGATCGCCATCGATCGGGCCTTGGAGCGTCAAGGACGTTCTTCGGGGATAAACGACGCGCTCGAGACGGCTGGAATCAATCTTCGGCCGGGCGAATATGTGCTTTTGGTCGGCGCGCTGATGATCGGCGGCGGAGGGTTCGCGTACGCGGCCAAGGGCCCGATCATGGGAGTGGGCGCGACCCTTTTCATCCTCATGGGTGGCTTCATGACCTTGCGGATGAAAGCCGGGCGCCGCCGCAATGCGTTCGGGACGCAACTCGGTGACGTATTGCAGTTGCTGTCTAGCTCCATGCGAGCCGGACAGTCACTCATGCAAGCCCTCGATGCGGTCTCTCGCGAAGCCGAATCGCCGGCGGCCGAAGAATTCCGCCGGGTAATCGTGGAAACTCGCTTCGGTCGGGATTTGCTCGATTCACTCCACGCGCTCGCTACTCGGATGGAGTGTGAGGATCTCACTTGGGTGATTCCAGCTATCGAGATCAACCGCACCGTGGGTGGCGATCTAGGCGAAGTGCTCGACAATGTCGGGCAGACCATCCGCGATCGATCTGATGTTCGACGCCAAATCAAGACACTGTCGGCCGAGGGTCGCATTTCGGCTTATGTGCTCCTCGCCATGCCCATCGGTCTTGGCTTGTTTCTGAAAACTACCAACCCCACCTACATGGAGGCTCTCTTCCATGGGACCGGCCTGTACCTTCTCGCCATCGCCGGGGTTTTGATGACAGTCGGCACTTTGTGGATGCTCCAACTCTGTAAGATCAAGTTCTAAAGGTCATATCATGCCTCCCATAATTCTCATCGGATTTCTCTTTTTTGCCGCCATCGCGGTCCTGATTTGGACGGTCGTGGGCTCTTCGCAACAGAGCATGACGACACGACAATTCGCCGAAGGGTTCACGACAGACCTGCGGGAAGTGATTCTCGCTAAGGGGGCCAACGAAAGGGCCGTGCAGCCATTCGTAGCCCTTCTTGCGCAGATAGCGCGACGGCTCACCCCGGCCGGGCGAGTCGCATCACTCGACCACCGTCGAGCCATGGCTGGACTGCCTCCGTCGTGGACGATCGAGAAGATCTTAGCCAGCAAGATAGTCTTTGGAGCCTTGTTCCCATTGTTCGCCAAGGTGACAAACTTCAAGGGCACGATGGGTATGGTCGGCGCTGGTCTCTTAGGCTTTTTTGCCGTGGACCTATATATCAACAACACTTCCAAGAAGCGCCAACAACAGATAGCGCTCGATTTGGCGGACATGCTTGACCAGATCACCATCGGAGTCGAGGCTGGCCTCGGGTTCGACGCGGCGCTGGCCCGGGCCTCCAAGGCGTCGAAGGGACCCCTGGCGGAAGAGTTTCACCGCACGATGAGCCACATTCATGCTGGACTTTCTCGGGCCGAGGCACTACGTGGACTCGGTGCCCGCAACAAGATTCCGGAGTTGCGCCAATTCGTCGGGGCCATCCTTCAGGCCGATCAGTACGGCATTCCAATGGCGCAGGTGTTACGAGTCCAAGCCAACGAGCAGCGCCGTAAGCGCCGTCAACGGGCCGAGGAGAAGGCCATGAAACTGCCCGTGAAGATTCTCTTTCCACTGGTGGTGTGCATTCTTCCCTCCCTCTTCGTCGTGCTGGTCGGGCCGGCCGGCCTTCGGATGGCAAACGGACTGTAGCGACAGCCCTCGGGGGTTCGAGACTCCGGTCCGCTAGGTGATCAATGTTACCGACGTGCCCGGGCGGACTTTGGTGTTGGGTGCGGGACGCGTAAGGGTGACGGCTGATGAGGGGGAACCTTCGACCCCGGCTACGGAAAAGCCGGCGGCTTTCAGGGTGGCTTCGGCCGCGGCCGTTGATGAGCCTCTGACATCGGGAATGGCGATGAGTTCCGGTCCTTTGGAGACTCGAAGGGTGATGGCGGAGCCCGGTTCGAGTTCGGTGCCAGTTTTGTAGTTGGCGGCTACTACTCGTCCGGGGACGATGGTCGGATGAAAAACGTTGGCGACCCGTACTTTGAGTCCGAGGCTCTCGAGCTTGGATTTAGCCGCGGCGGGAGTCTCGCCCGACACGTTCGGGACGGCCACGAGGGGCTTGCCGGCCGAGACGACCAGGTCGATGGCCGTCCCCCTGGCCACGACCCCGGCCTTGGCCGACCAATCGATGATCATCCCTCTCGCGACGGCTTGATCACGTTGTTCCGACACGGTGCCCACGACCAAACCGCGGTCGGTCAGCGCTGCGGTTGCGGCTTCGAGGGTCAGCCCAGAGAGTTGCGGTACGGCCCGAGGCGCCGGGCCTCGGCTGACCGTGAGCCCGACAGGCGAGCCTTTCTTCACTTGGGTTCGGGCCGCCGGATCTTGCGCCAGCACCTGTCCCGGCGCGACGGATTCATCGTAACGGGCCGTGACTTTGGCGGTCAGGTCGCGTTCGGCCAGTCCGGCCAGGGCCACCGCTTGGGCCCGTCCGACGAGTACAGGCACCAAACGCATCGGCGGGTGAGATCGTCGCCACAGAGTACGACCGCCCAAGGCCCCCGCCCCCACCACGACCAAGGCCACGACCACGGCAAGGACCCGTTTCGACCAACGTCGGGGCCCACGCCGGCCGTTGCGATTGTCGTCGTCAAGCCCGCCCAATCGGCCGTGTTGGTCAGCGAGCGGATCCGGTTCGGAGGCGATCTTGGTTACCGGGTCCAACCTCTCGGGGGCGGCCCCCGGGGGCCCATCCACCGGCGCGACCGGTGACGAGTGCCCGGGGGCCGCCGGAGAGACCGGCGACGCCGCGGCGGGCCCCTCCCCCAGCGACGTTTCGCCGACCTGCCCCTCCCCCACCGACGTTTCGCCGACCGGCATTTGCGCACCATGTTGAGTCGCTTCAGGCGCATCGATCGATCCAACCGGAACGCTCAACGCCAGCCGCGAACCGGTTGGCCGCGGCATCGGGCGAGGAAGCTGACGGGCGGCGGCCTCGAGGTCGCGAACAAACACGGCCGCGTCGCTTCGCGCCAAAGGATCGAGTCGGCCGGCTCCGCGTAACGCTGGGACCAATGCGTCGAGCTCAGCAGGCGGTTCGTAATCGGCCTCGAGGCGTCGCATCAGGGTGGCGATCGTTGTGTCGGCGGCGTACGCGGGGACGCCCATCACCGCCTCATGGAGCACCATCGCCAAGGCGTACACGTCGGCCTTTCCGTCCACGGAGGCTCCCCGGGCCTGTTCCGGGGCGGCGTAGCGAGCGGTTCCGAGCATGGCCCCCGACGGCTCCGTCCACGCCGCCTCAGCCAATGCTCTGGCCAATCCGAAGTCGCCGATCCGCACTCGCCCTTCGCCGTCGAACAACAAGTTCGCGGGCTTGATGTCTCGATGGACGAACCCCCGAGAATGAGCGTGCTCGAGCGCCCGCGCCGCTTGCAGACCCACGACCAACGCCTGTGACGGCGACAGTCGAAAAGGCAGGTCGAGTAGGGCTCGCAAGCTTCCGCCCTCGAGGTACTCCGTCACGATGTAGGGGGGCCCACCCAGCGCGTTGGCTCCGTCGTTCCAGTCGTGAATGACCAGGATGCCCGGATGATGGAGTTGTGCTGCGGCCTGCGCCTCGGCCCGGAAGCGCCGCAAGAACGTGGCGTCGTCGGCCAACGCTTCATGCAAGATCTTGACGGCCACCCGACGGCGCAACGAAATATCGTCGGCCAGGTACACCTGCGCGGATGCACCCACCCCGACCAACGCGACAAGGCGATATCGATCACCCAGCACGCGGCCCACCAGATCACTTCCAGGCCAGGCCATCACCGCCGAGGGTAGTGCCGAAGACGGCGCCGATCGGGCATATCGGTCACGAGTCGACGACAATAGGGCGTGGACCAATCGCCGGACCCTTCATCCAACTTGGCGGCCCTCCCCGAAACCACGACGCCCCGCCGCCGATCTTTTCCATGGGGACGGTTTCTCACCGGGCTGGTTGTCATAGGTTCGTTGATGGGATTCGGGTGGGCCTTCACCCAGAACCGCGCCGATGAAGTGAATCCACTGCCGGCTGCGATCCAGAGTGTCGACCCGGCGCCAGGTTCGCCGGTGGTGCCGGCCCAGTCGACGATCAGCGCCCAATTGATCTTCGGCTACGAATCGGTTTTGAGTATCGACGGCGTCGAGTTGCCCATCGATCAGCTCGACCACATCGTCGGACAGGGGATTGTTTCGTTTTCGCCCGGACAGGGCAAGGAATATCGACGATTTGGCGGAGGCGGCCACGTCGCGACGGTGACATATTGGCCGACGCGAGGCGGCACCCAAGAGCGCGACGGCCGACAGTTCAGCTGGCGCTTCTTCGTAAACTGACGATCCGTGGCAAGGCCGGCGGGTGTGGGCGACCACGGCCAGGGACCGGCCTATAGCCGCTCGTCCGCGCTACAAAGGTGGCAGTTCGCCGGTTTCTAGGAGCTTCACGAATGCGGCCTCGTCGAGGATCCGCACACCGAGTTCGGTCGCCTTGGTGACCTTGGCCGCCCCCGGCTCGGCCCCCGCGACCACGGCCGTGGTCTTCTTGGAGACGGTGCCCGGCGACTTGCCTCCTCGTGACGTGACGGCTCTCTCAGCCCCGTCGCGACTGAAACCGGCCAACGTCCCGGTCACCACGACCGACAGGCCGGTGAGGGTCTGGGCGATGGCCGGGGCGGCCGGTCCGGCGAAGTTGAGGCCGTAGGCGCGAAGCCGATCGATTCGGTCGCCGTGATCGGGAGCCGCGAACCATGCGTGGACGCTGGCCGCGATGATCGGTCCTACGCCATCGACCGCGGCAATCTCGTCGATCGTGGCCGACGCCAGCCGATCGAGATGGCCGAAGGCCTTGGCCAGAACATGGCCCATCGTCGCGCCGACATGGCGAATATTGAGCCCGAACAACAGGTTGCCCAGAGGACGCGTCTTCGAGTTCTCGATGGCCTGAAGCAGGTTGGTGACGGAAATGTCGCCGAATCCTTCGATCCCTCGCAGATCGTCGGCCTTTGCGGCCAATTCGTAAATGTCGGCGACCTCGGTAATCAGCCTTTGCTCCAGGAAGATGGCCACACTGCGCTCGCCCAGACCCTCGATGTCCATGGCGCCGCGGCTGGCAAAATGCACGATCCTGGCCCACCCTTGAGCGGCGCAATCGTCGTTGACGCAGCGGTGGTCGCTCTCGCCTTCGAGACGCACAAGGGGTTCGGCGCACACCGGACAGCTCGTCGGAAACACCCACTGCGCCAGTCCCTCGGGTCGAGCGCTCAGCACCGGCCCGACGACCTCGGGGATGACGTCACCGGCCTTGCGTACGATGACGGTGTCGCCGGGACGCACGTCTTTGGCGGCCACCTGGTCCTGATTGTGCAACGTGGCCATCGATACGGTGGAGCCGCCCACGAAGACCGGCTCGAGGACGGCAAAAGGCGTGGCCTTGCCAGTCCGACCGATCGACACCTGGATGGCGCGCAGCACTGTGGTGCGTTCCTCAGGCGGGAACTTGAAGGCGATGGCCCAACGAGGGGCTTTCGACGTGGAGCCCAATTCGGCTCGGGCGTCCAGTTCGTCGACCTTGACGACGACACCGTCGATCTCATAGGGCACGTCGTGGCGTTGGACCTGCCAATGGCGACAGAACTGCAATACGGCGTCGAGCGTGTCGACGCGGCGGATCTCGGGGTTGACCGGAAACCCACACTCGGCCAGGAACGCGAGGCTTTCGGAGTGCGACGAAAAGCTCGACCCCCCTTCCATAGCCCCCAGCTGATAACTCAGAAACGAGAGTTCGCGTCCGGCCGTGACCGAGGAATCCTTCTGGCGGAGGCTGCCGGCGGCGGAGTTGCGGGGATTGGCAAACAGCGTCAATCCGCACTCGCCTCGTTGCCGGTTCAGGGCCTCGAAAGCTTCGGTAGGCATGAACACCTCGCCGCGCACTTCCAGCAACGACGGGAGGCGTTCGGTGCTGTCGGTCGTGCGGGCGCCGTCAGGACCGGCCAGTTGCTTGGGAACTGCCGCGATCGTCCGCACGTTCTCGCTCACATCCTCGCCGACCCGCCCGTCGCCGCGAGTGGCGGCCCGTTCGTAGATGCCGTCGCGGTAGAGCAGCGACATGGCCAGTCCGTCGACTTTCAGCTCACACACGTAGTGGATGGGCCGGTCGGGGTCGTCGAGCAGCTTCATGTTGCGGTGGCCCCAAGCCCTCAATTCGGCTTCATCGAAGGCGTTGTCGAGCGACATCATCGGTTGCAGGTGCTCGACCGGCGCGAATTGGATTGACGGCGGGCGCCCGACGTGGAGCGTCGGCGACGCGAGATCGACAAGGTCGGGATGGCCGACCTCGAACGCCAAGAGTTCACGCACGAGGGCGTCGTAGTCGGCGTCGCTGATCTCAGGGTCGTCGAGCTCGTGATAGCGCAGGTTGTGGTGATCGATGAGCCGACGCAGCTCGCTCGCTCTTGCTCCGGCGTCGGAATCGGTCATACAGCGGCGACCTTAGGCCGCGCCGCGATCCGTTTGCTCACACCGTACCCGACTAGGTCCGCGGTGCCCCGGCAGAAATCCTCATCCCCCGACCGTCGGTCGCGCCTGACCGGCCGTTGTGCGGCATTTGGAGTGAGTTTTCGCTCGAAAACTCTCACTCCAAATGCCATGCGACCCGGCCCGCACGGGTCAACCGATCACGACGACGACGTCGCCGGCGCCGACGGTGTCGCCCGGCTTTACTTTGATCTCTTTCACCGTGCCGGCGGTTTCGGCGTTGATGTGGTTCTCCATCTTCATGGCTTCGAGCACCACGACGGCCGCGCCGATGGCGACTGTCTGACCGACCTCGACGAGCACTTTGACGATCGTGCCCTGCATCGGGACGGTGACGTTGCCCGAACCGACGCCGCCACCGGTGGCGGCCGACGTCCGTTTGGGCTTGGCGCCACCCGCGGCTGCCGGACCGGCCGCCACACCGACCAGTGGGGCAACGTCGGGCACCCACGCGGCCACCTTGAAACGCTTGCCGTTGACCTCGACGTCGAGGTCACGACGGACCCGTCCTTCAGGAGCGGCAACTTCGGCCGATCCCTTTGACGACACCAGACCCGATAGGTCGAGCCGGTCTTCGACCCATTTGGTCGAGTGTTCGGAAGCGGCAAAATCAGGATGTTCGAGGATCGCAAGATCGGCCGGAATTGTTGTGTGGACGCCTTCGATGTGGGTTTCTTTGAGGGCCCGGATAGTACGTGCAATGGCGGTCGGACGATCTTTGCCCCACACCACGAGCTTGGCAATGAGATTGTCGTAGTACTGACTGATCTGATCGCCCGATTCGTAGCCGGCGTCGACCCGCACGCCGAAACCATCGGGGCGGTCGAAGCGGGTAATCGGACCGGGCGACGGCAGAAACTTGCCCCCCGAAGGGTTCTCCGCGTTGAGGCGGACCTCGATGGCGTGACCGCGCCGCGACGAGTTGATCTCGTCTTGGGTCATGGGCAGTTTCTCGCCCGAAGCCACCCGGATCATCCATTCGACCAGGTCGATGCCAGTGATCATCTCGGTGACCGGGTGCTCGACCTGGAGCCGCGTGTTCATTTCGAGAAAGAAGAACTGACCATCCTGAAAGATGAACTCGACAGTGCCGGCGTTGTAATAGCCGACCGCCTTGGCCAACTTGACCGACGCTTCACCCATAGCCTGGCGTAATTCGGGCGTGAACGCGGGCGCCGGCGACTCCTCGATGAGCTTCTGATGGCGGCGCTGTGATGAGCAGTCGCGCTCGCCGACCCAGGCCACGGTGCCGTGCGTGTCGCCGATGATCTGCATTTCGATGTGGCGGGGCCAGGTCAGGTAGCGCTCCATGTAGGCCTCGTCGCGCCCGAAGGCCGATTTGGCCTCACGTTGTGCCGCGGCCAACAGGTCGTCGACCTCCGATTCGGCCCGGACCACCTTCATGCCCCGCCCACCGCCGCCGTAGGCCGCTTTGATGGCGATTGGATACCCGAACTCTTGGCCGAAGGCCCGCACGTCGTCGGGCCCCTTCAAGAACTCCATCGTGCCTGGCACCATCGCCACGCCGGCCTTCTGGGCGGCGATGCGGGAGCTGACCTTGTCGCCCATCACATCGATGGCGCCGGGGGGCGGACCGATGAACGCTATGCCCTCGGCGGTTATGGCGCGGGCGAAATCGGCGTTCTCGCTGAAGAAGCCGTATCCGGGATGGACCCCGTCGGCGCCGCTGCGTTTGATGGCGTCGAGAATGGCCCCCGTGTTGAGGTAGCTCTCCGCGCTGGTGTTACCGCCGAGGGCGTAGGCCTCATCGGCGAGACGGACGTGCATTGCGTCGCGGTCGGCGTCTGAGTACACGGCGACGGTGGCAATGCCCATCTCACGGGCGGTACGGATGACCCGGACGGCGATCTCGCCGCGGTTGGCAATCAGGATCTTCTTCAACATGAGGGTCCGTAGTCTGGTCGCGTGGAGCCATCAGCACCAACAGGACCGCCTGAACCTACTGAACCGGTACCGACACCCCGGGCGACCTCGACCATCGGCGGCCGCTGGCGGATGCATTGGTTCGACGAGATCGGCTCCACCAATGAGTGGATCGCAACCGGCATCCGGGCCGGCCGACGGGTACCAGGTGACGTGGCCGTCACCCGGTACCAGAGCGCGGGTCGGGGCCGTCTCGATCGGCGCTGG
>JANYDT010000160.1 GCA_025359845.1 Acidimicrobiia bacterium | reverse complement strand
TCGACGGATTTCTGGCCATGACCCACCTGTGGGCGGGCGAGGCCGTCCACGCCCAGACCCCCCTACGAATCGTCTACGTGTCCAGCCGCCAAGCCATAGACCCTGGCGCCAGCGTTCCCGGGTACGCCATTTCCAACTGGGCCGTCCTCCAGCTGCCTAAAGTGCTCAGCGTCAACCTGGGCAAGGCCGCAGCCAATATCTCGGCCTTCAGCGTGCTCTATCCGTTCGTGCGCACCGGCATGACCGACGAGTACGCCGACAACCCCAAGGTGTATGGCCGGTGGCAGCCTCGCATGCTTGAGCCGTATGAAGCCTCCGAAGCTTTCTTGCAGTTGTTCGCCCGACCGGCGGAGGAGACCAATCACGGAATGTTCGAAGTGATGGTCGATCCCGCCGCCGATGGGGCCGGCATTGCGGTGACCTGGAAGCAGGTCAAACTCGATCCGGTAGAGACACTCACCCCTTGGTCGCTCGAGGCGCCGCTGCGGTACGCATAAGTGGGTAGGCTCGTCCGCTCGTCCGATTGGACAGGAAACGATTCGCCGGGGAGGCTTACGTCATGCAGTTGAAGGCAGGACTTCGTATCAAGAGCGCGGTATGCGCTGGGGAATTTATTGTCGTGCGAGCGCCGAAGGACGATCTCGACCTTCGTTGCGGAGGTCACCCGGTGCTCGCCCACGACGCCGCCGGCGACAAGGTAGTTGCCGCCACGGGGGCTGACGGTGGTGCACCCATGGGCAAGCGCTATGCCGACGACGCCCTCGGCGTGGAACTGCTCGTCACCAAGGCGGCGACCGGAGCGCTCGGGGTCGGCGACGCCTTCCTCGAGCAGAAGGGCGCCAAAGCCCTCCCCGCGTCCGACTGACGCCCCCACCAATCAGGAGCCCAAATGAACATGATGATGCTGCTCGAGATGGCCTCGGGCGCAATGGGCGACCGCGTCGCCATTGGAGACGCTGACACCGGCCTCACGTACGCGCGACTCTTCGAGCTGGCCGCCCGCATGGCCACCCACTTGCGAGAAGGGGGCCACGAACGGCTCCTGTACTGCGAAATCTCCACACCGGCGCTGCCGGTGGCGTTGTTCGGCTCGTCGTGGTCCGGTCGTCCGTTCGTGCCGCTGTCGTACCGGTTAGCCGACGATCGACTCCGCGATCTCGTCTCTCGCCAAGCCCCGGCCATGGCCCTGTGCGGTGGTCACGTACAAGACCGACTCGTCGCGACCGACGGCATCTCGATGTGCGATCCGATGGCATACCTCGCGGAGCTCGACAACGAGACCCCGGCCGAAGCCGACTGGGCCTTCGACGAAGACGACATTGCCGTGCTGCTTCACACCTCCGGCACGAGCGGCGAGCCCAAGGTGGCCATTCTGCGCCAGAAGCATCTCGTCTCGTACGTCATCGGCTCGGTCGAGTTCATGGGCGCAGGTGAAGACGAGGCCACACTGATCAGCGTTCCGCCCTATCACATTGCCGGGATGGCGGCCATCTTGTCAAACGTGTTCGCCGGTCGGCGCATCGTGCAACTCCCGAGCTTCGAGGAGCACGAATGGGTCCAGCTGGTGAGAGAACAGAACGTCACGCACGCCATGGTCGTGCCGACCATGCTGGCCCGAATCATCGACGTTCTCGCAGACGGCCGTGGCCTCCCATCGATGCGGACGCTCTCTTATGGCGGCGGGAGAATGCCGCTGCCGATCATCGAGCGGGCGCTCGAGCTGCTCCCGCACGTGAACTTTGTGAACGCTTACGGGTTGACCGAGACCAGCTCATCGGTTTCGTTGCTCGGTCCCGATGACCACCGAGATGCGATCGCCTCCACCGACCCGGCGGTGCGGGCCCGTCTGGGTTCCGTCGGCAAACCGCTTCCCACCGTCGAGATCGAGATTCGCGACCCCGATGGCATCCCCGTCGTGGCCGGCGTTTCCGGCGAAGTGTGGGTTCGCGGCGACCAGGTTTCGGGCGAGTACGCAAAGCGAGGGTCAACGACCACCGACGGCTGGTTTCCTACCAATGACGGGGGCCATTTCGACGAAGAGGGCTTCTTGTTCGTAGAAGGACGCCTCGATGACGTGATCGTCCGGGGCGGCGAGAACCTCTCGCCCGGCGAGATCGAAGACGTACTTCTGGCGCATCCCAGTATCAAGGAGGCCGTCGTTCTCGGATTGCCTGATGTCCAGTGGGGCGAGATCGTCGCGGCGGTCGTGGTGGCCGACGAAAACGAAGTCCAAGTGTCTGACGATGAGCTGCGGGCCTGGGTCAGCCAAGCGCTGCGATCTTCACGGGCGCCGGCCCGGATCGAACGCCGAGATGAGCTGCCGTACAACGATACGGGCAAGGTGCTCCGGAGGGTCCTGCGCACTGAATTGAGTCCATGACGCGCGACATCGAAGCCCTTCTGGCCAAGATGACCCTCGAAGAGAAGGCTTCCCTGACCGCCGGCGTCGGTGGCTGGTCGACCAAACCTATAGCCCGCCTCGGCCTTCCCGCTGTGATAATGAGCGACGGACCGGCGGGCGTGCGCGGGCCCTTCACGCCGGGAATCGGTCGCCAAGTCCCGTCGCTCTGCATTCCGTGCGGTTCCGCCCTAGGAGCGACCTGGAACCCCGAACTCGTGGAGCGACTGGGCCGCTCCTTGGGCCGCGAAGCAAGGGCCAAGACCGCCCGCATTCTGTTGGCTCCGACGGTCAACATTCATCGGTCACCCCTCGCGGGACGCAACTTCGAGTGCTTTTCCGAAGACCCGCTCCTCTCGGGCAAGATTGCCGCCGCGTATGTGCGTGGCGTTCAGTCGGAGGGTGTCGTCTGCACGGTGAAGCATTTCGCCGGCAACGACGCCGAGTTTCAGCGGATGACCATCGACGTCGTAATCGACGAACGCACGCTGCGCGAAATTACGTTGCTGCCCTTCGAACTGGCCGTGCGCGAGGGCGGCGCTCTAGGAATCATGACGGCCTACAACCGCCTCAACGGCACATACTGCGCTGAGAGCGCCGAGCTTTTGGGGGTCCTGCGCGACGAGTGGGGGTTCGAGGGTTTCGTGGTGACCGACTGGTTCGCGGCCGCCACCACCCAAGGCGCGGTGCGGGCTGGACTCGATCTCCAGATGCCCGGACCGGATCGGTTCTACGGTGCCGCGCTGGGCGCCGCCGTGCGTGACGGGGCCGTGAGCGAACTCGAGGCGGATTTGCCCGTCCGGCGTCTCTTGACGGTTCTCAACCGAATCGGAGCCCTCGACGATGAGCCCAGTGAGCCCGGCTCCCTCTGTGATGAAGCCGACTTGGCGCTGGCCGTCGAGGCCGCCGCGGAGTCGATGGTGCTACTGCGCAACGAAGGGGTTCTGCCGCTCGACAGTTCAAAGCTGCGGCGAGTCGCGGTGATAGGACCGAATGCCGAACACGCCCGGATTATGGGTGGCGGTTCAGCCGAGGTGGCGCCCTACGACAACAGCTCGCCGCTCGCCGCGCTTCGCGATCGCTTCGGACCTGATGTTGAAGTGCGCTTCGAGCCAGGGTGCGAAATCCTGCGTACCCTTCCCGCCGCGTCCGTCACATTCGAGGTCGAGGTGTTTGCAAGCACCGACTGGTCGGGCGAAGTATCGAACCGCTTCACCCGTGACAACGGTAACGTGCTGCTGATCCCCGGACAAGACCGAGGACTGCCGCGTGGTCCGATGTCGTTTCGGGCCACCGGTCATATCACGCCCGACGAGACCGGCCCGTACGAGATTTCGCTGATACAAATCGGCGGTACCCGGGTCCGCCTCGACGGGCGGATCGTGATCGATGGCATCGTTGAGCCCCCTTCCCCGGGCCAAGAGTTCTTCGGGATGGGATCGCAGGAGGTGCGAACGCGCGTCGAGTTGGAGGCCGGACGGGCGCACGAAATCCACGTTGAGTACCAGACCGAGGACCGCCAATGGGCTTTTGGCGCCAGGATCGGATGCGTCCCCGTTGCTCGGCCTGACCTTCTCGATCGGGCCGTCGCTCTGGCCCGCGATGCCGACGCCGCCATTGTGGTGGTCGGCACCAACAATGACTGGGAGTCCGAGGGTTTCGACAGGGACACGATTCTTCTACCCGGGGCGCAGGCCGAACTCATCGAACGGGTGGCGGCCGTCAATGCGGCCACGATCGTGGTCGTGAACGCGGGCGCGCCGGTTTCGATGGATTGGGCCCGTTCGGTGCCCGGTGTCCTCCAGGTCTGGTTTGGTGGTCAAGGGATGGGCCCGGCCCTAGCCGGGGTGCTCTGTGGCGACACGGAGCCATCAGGTCGCCTTCCGACCACGTTTCCCGTTCGTATCGAAGACAACCCGTCGTTCGGCAACTTTCCCGGCGACCACGGACAGGTTCGCTACGGCGAAGGGGTGCTGACGGGCTACCGAGGCTATGAGGCTCGTCGGATCATGCCCCAGTTCGCCTTCGGCCACGGGCTCTCCTATACGTCGTTCAGCATTGGTACCTCGGTGATCGAGGGACGCCAGGTACGGGTCGCGGTGACCAACACCGGCGCCCGCCGTGGCGCCGAAGTGGTCCAGTGCTACGTGGGTGCCTGTCAACCAAGGGTGACGCGACCGCCCAAGGAGCTCAAGGCTTTCCGCAAAGTGTGGCTCGACGCGGGCGAGTCGACCACCGTCACCTTCGAACTGGACGACCGGGCCTTCGCCTACTGGGACCCTGGTGACCGATATTACCCGGCCCCCGCGCCGGCCTTCAGCGGTCCGCCACCGCCCACATCGGGCCACCGCGGCTGGCGAGTCGACCCGGGCGACTACTCCGTCCATATCGGGCGGTCATCGGCCGATATAGCCCACGTTGCCACCGTCACCATCACCTGATCATCTCCCTCCGATCACCCATCCCCTGATCGCCACCCGACAGATCGCCACCCGACAGAGACCGGACCAGCCATGACCGAAGTCGCCACTGCCCCTGCCGTTCTGACCGAAACCCGGGCCCGGGTGCTTGTCATCACTCTCAATCGACCTGAAGCCATGAATGCCATCAACAAGGCGCTGGCTCAGGGTCTGCTCGCCGCGATCGAGCAGCTCGACCGCGATCCCAACCTGGCCGTCGGTGTGCTTACCGGCGCCGGTCGGGGGTTTTGCGCGGGCCTGGATCTCAAAGCTTTCGCCGCCGGCGACAGTCCGATCGGCATGGACCAATTCATCCGCAACGGCGCCCAAAAGCCCCTCGTCGCCGCCATCGAAGGTTTCGCCCTCGCCGGCGGACTAGAACTGGCGTTATCGTGCGACCTGTTGGTAGCCGCAGCCGGGGCCAAGCTCGGCATTCCTGAAGTCAACGTAGGGCTCTTCGCCGCCGGCGGCGGGCTCCTGCGCCTCCCCCGCATGCTTCCGTATGGCGTGGCCATGGAGATGGCCCTCACCGCCGATCCCATTACGGCCGAGAAGGCTCATGAATACGGGATGGTGGCCCGAGTAGCCGAAAAAGGCAAGGCCCTCGATGTGGCTATTCAACTGGCCGAACGCATCGCCAAGAACGCCCCTCTAGGCGTGGCGGCCTCGAAGCAACTCATCCGGGCCAGCCTCGACATGAGCGAAGCGGACTTCTGGGCCCTTCAGGCCCCGATGGTTGCATCGGTATTCGTATCAAAGGACGCCTCGGAAGGCCCTCGCGCCTTCGCCCAGAAGCGCCAGCCCAAATGGTCAGGCTCGTAAGCGCCCCGCCCAGGGCCAACCCGGCTATTCGCCCTCGGGTACATCGGGATAATGCAGCGGGCAGCTCGGCGCCAGGATCGCGTTCGTCGCAGGATCGACGTCGGTTAGGAACGTCGCATGAAACCGGTTTACTAGGTTCGATCGCTTCTATCAACCAGAGGAATACGGGCCGTAGCACGAGATTACGTCAGTTGCGGCGACCTGTCCCATCGGTCTTGTGCATGGGACTGCGGCTACATCAGAGAAGTTCGGGCCGCAGAGCATCCGCGGTGAGCATCGGATTGTAGAACTCTCGGACCCGTCGGACCTGGCCGTCGCGGAACCAATAGATACCGATGTAGCGGTTGGCAAACGCTCTGCCCGTGGAGAGCACTCTTCCCTCGCTCGTGTATTCGAGTACGAGCATGGTGGGGTCGACCAGTTCGTGTACATCGGTGATTTCGAGGACGAACCGCAAGACCGTGAAGGCCGCCCCGAGGTACTCGGCGATGGCCTCCTTGCCGCTCACCACTTTCGGAGGCGAGGCGTACGGCAGCTCGAGCACAAGATCGTCGGTGTAGCTCTCGAGCATCGCGTCGACGGATCCGGCGGCGATGCCGGCGAACCCGCGGCGTACCGCGTCGAGGTTGCGAGCGCTCTCGGGCGTCACCGCGTCACGGGCGGCCACCATGGGATCGACTCCTCCAGGTAGCGGCCCGCAGTACCTTGAAATTCCTGCTCCGTGACGCACTCCATTCGGTCGAACCTGGGGCCTCCGTTCTAGGCGGAACGGACGGTCGCGAGCCAGCCGGTGCCCCCGTTGCTCAGCCGGCGCGATAGCCAAGTTTGGCCGCCGCGGCAGTCGAGGCGACGATCGCGGAGTCGAGACGGGCCCGAAAGCGGGCCACGTCGACGCCCTCGGTGCTCTTCTGGCCGGCGTCGTAACGGGCCGCCACCCCGGCCAGAATGCAGGCCGTCTTCCAATGGTTGAACGCCACGTAATAGTCGATGCCCGAGACGTCGGCGCCCGACACTTGCGCGTAGCGTGTCAATAACTGTTGACGAGAAGGAAAGCCGGGCGCGGTGCTCGGTCGACCGAGCGGACCCGTATCAGCGTCGTCGACCGCTTCCCACGAGTTCATCGCATAGGCCAGGTCGGCCAGCGG
>JANYDT010000136.1 GCA_025359845.1 Acidimicrobiia bacterium | reverse complement strand
CACCCCAAACCATTCGTATGGACCGCCACCGCCGACGCCATCCTCGAAAAAGTACGACGAGGCCGAGTCGCCCTCCAAGCAATCACCGGATAATAACGAGACACTACACTAGCGGAAGGGCTCGCGGCGAAGTTGTCGGGCCGGCCGAGTGTGGCCTTGAATAGGCGGTCGATTACGTCTCGCTGAGAACGACCGGGCCAACTGACGGATCCGCTGCGATAAGTTGCACGCGCGGCAACCCGCCGCATCACTTCGAAGGAGCACCGATGGACCCGATCAGCAGTCTCGCCCAGGCCTACGACCTCGCCCACGGGGTAATCGCCAACGTCCCCGCGGATCGTTGGAACACCCAGTCCCCATGCTCCGAGTGGGACACCCGCGGCGTGGTCAACCACATCATCGGCGGCGCCAAGATGGTGACGGCGTGCGTATCCGGGCACGAACTCGACATGTCGACGCTGGCCGGCGACCTCGCCGGTGACAACCCCGCGGCGAACTTCAGGTCGGCGGCCGACGCTGCCCTGGCCGCGTTCCGGGCTGATCCCGCCATTCTCGCAAAGACGGTGAAGATGCCGTTCGGCGAATTCCCTGGCGCAGCGGTGGCTGGTATTTTCATCAACGACAACTTCGCTCATGCTTGGGATATCGCTAAAGCATCGGGCCAGAACACCGATATCGCTCCCGAAATGGCGGAAGCGGTGCTAACCGCGGCACAGGGGTTCATCACGCCCGAGCTACGCATGCCGGGCCTGTTCGATGCCGAAAAGCCGGCCCCGGCGAACGCGTCCGCCGCCGATCGCGTAGCCGCGTTCATGGGACGAACAGTCTGAGCGACTCACACGCCGCGTGTGAGTAGTACGCCACCCGAACGGTTCGTGGCCGCAAGCGCGAGGCGTTCGCCATGCGCGCGTCACCGCAGATGAAAGGAACTTCGCGTCCGGATCGGTGGGAGGAGGTGGAACAGGAACGCGCACGGCACCGGGAAGTCGGATCGATCCCGTCCGTCACCGCGCCAGATCCCTACCCGACCTTCCTCGGCTGGCTCTACTTCCGAGCTTCAGTCGTGGCTTATGGGGTGCGGTGCCATCTTGCTTTTGATTTGATCGTCGTTGGCGTGGTCGACACGCCAGCCGCAGTTACGGTGGGAACCGTTGTGGTCGTCGCGGGATCGGCAGCCGCGGGGGCCACCGTCGTGGTTGTGGTCGGCTGCGACGACGCGGCCGTTACAGTCGTGTTGAGAGTGGCTGTGCTAGCCGGGGGTGGCGAAGTTGCCGGCGCTGTGGTCGCCACCGCCACCAGCTCGGACTTCGTCACCGAACTCCTATACCTGCAACCAACGAGATCGATCCGCCAAGCGCTCGGTACCGTGACTTCTAGATGGTACGTCCGTCCGCGGGATATCCATTCCGTGCGACGGTCAGCCCGCTGGCCTCGAAGCCATGGACGCGGTTGACCACCAAACCAAGCGACTGACCATTGTCGTCGCGGACCATCAATGCGCTCATGTTTGCTTGCCAGTTCCGAACGTCCGAGACCGAGCTGACTTCGGCGTTCGTAGCCACCCTTCCGACATCGGCAGGCGAATTGGTGGCTATCGAGGCCGTGAGGTGTGTAATCACCTGAGGCCACAGGAACGGCTCCGTGCGAACGTCCCCGTTGCCGACAAGTGAGACGATCAGTGGCGAACACTCCATGAGGGTGAATTTTAGCTTCCAGACTGTCCGGCCAGGCAGGTTGATATTCGCCGGTTGCGGAATCCAAGCTGGCCCCGGGCCGGAAGGGTGGTCGCGCTCGAGCCGCAAACGTACGAGCCGCCGATATGGGACGAGCCAGAACCGTCGACCAACTTACATCCGGCGTTGCGCGCGACGGCCGGCGTGTTTGGGGCGGCATCTGCTCATGGAGGAACGACCGGACCAGTCCCCCGTAACCCGACGCTGGTCCGGTCGTTGATCGGTGTGACCGGACAAGACGTGGCCCTCGACCCGGCATTGTCCGGCCGCCAGAACCTGCGATTCGTCGCCCGAGTACACCATCTCGGCCGGGCGAAAAGTCATCGACGAGCAGATGAGCTCATCGACCGCCTCAACCTCACCGCGGCCGCGGATCGGTCCGTCGCAACTTATTCAGGGGGGATGCGACGACGAGTTGATGACGCCGTCGGCCTGATCGGAGGACCGCGTGTTCTGTTCCTCGACGAGCCCACAACAGGCCTCGACCCAGTGGGCCGCCTCGATGTGTGGAACCTCACCACTCAACTCGTCGATGACGGCACCACGGTGGTGCTGACGACGCAATACCTCGAGGTCGAACTCGAACATGCGGCCGAACTCGGCCGCGCGAGGCAGATCCTCACCCGTTACGGAACCGACAGATCGGCGGAAGCAGTCGGCACCGCGCGCCTTACTGCGACGGTCACGGGCGGGGCCCGAACCGTTGCGGCGGTCGCAGCTGATTTCGACGCGGCTGGTATCGGGCTCATCGAGATCGCGTCCGAGTCTCGACGACGCGTTCCTCGCGATCACGAACCCGAAGGACGCCAGTCAATGAACGTCGCCGACGCCCTCAGCGACGCAACCGTCATCACCGGCCGGCTCCGGTGGCGGGATCGACGTCCTACTGTCCGCGAAACGCGTAGGGCCGAAGGGACACGTCTTCGGCATCGACTTCACGCCCGCCATGGTCGAGCTCGCCCGCCGCAACGCCGCACTCGTCAACGCGACGAACGTCGAGTTCCTCGACGGTCACATGGAAGCCGTTCCTCTCCACGATCAGACCATCAACGTAATCATCTCCAACTGCGTCATCAACCTCGTCCACGACAAGACCCTCATCTTCCGCGAAATGTTCCGACTCCTTCGCCCGAACGGAAGGATCGGCATCACCGACGTCGTCACCGACGACGACCTCACCGACGAGGCCAAGAAGCGCCAAGGCACCCACGTCGAATGCATCACCGGGGCGCTCACCATCAGCGAATACAAACAAGGCCTCTCGAAGTCGGATTCACCGATGTCGTGGAAAGTCGGGTATCGGAAGGAACCATGAAACGGGAGGGCCCCCAGCCTGTGAGGTTCTGGCGGATCTTCATGAACGCCATGTACGTTCCGCTCTGCGATGCGGGTGCGTCGTCGGGTTGGCGGTCGCGGTCAACGACCACTGTTTTCGGGTCGCCGTTCCTGCGCGTTTTGCAGACCATCACGGAATCCCCTCAGTTCGCGTCCGCTGGAACGCGGGAATCCACGCTCAAAACCGACGCGGGCATGGCTTCCGGGCCTCTCTGTAGTGAAGGCTTCATGACACTACCATATTTGTATTAGCAATGTCACTAATTGCGTATTCGCCACCTGGTCGCGTACTATGGGAGGTATGCGAACCATGCCCTCTGGGAGGACCTCATGAGCGACAAAGTGACCACCGTCCGCTTCCCAACTGACCAAGCCGACGCACTCGACACCGTTGCTCGTGTCGATGAGCTCGCTGTCTCCGAGATCATCCGTACCGCCGTCGAAGCCCACATCGAACGCCGCCGCCAAGACCCGGAGTTCATGGCCAGACTCAAGGCCCGCATCGACCAGGACCAACGTCTGCTGGCAAAGCTCGGCAAGAACTAGCGCCATCGTGCGCGTCCAGTACCTCGAACTCGGCGACTACCTCGTGATCGCAGAAGCGACACTTGGTATCCCAGCCGAGGAACTGGCGCGCTACGCCAACCTTGGACTCGTCGACTCGGCACTCCACGCCCCCGCCGCCGGAACCGGCGACATCGACTTCTACCCGAACATTGAGACGAAGGCGGCGGTCCTGTGCTCACGCCTCGTTCGCAACCATCCGCTGCCCGACGGCAACAAACGCGTCGCCTACGCGTGCCTGCGGACCTTCCCCGACGAGGACGGCCACGACCTAGACCGTGATCCGTCAGACGAGGCCGACGAAGACTCCATCGTGCACCTGATCTTCGATCTCGCCGCGAACCTCGTCAGTGAGCAGCAGTTCGAAGAGTGGCTCCGGCGGCGCATCGTGAGACGTCCCGATGCCTGAGCGCTGACCCTCGACATGAGCGTGCCGGAAGGTCCAGCCACCCGCGGCCACGTCCCCTCTGCACCAGACACCTAGGCAGCGTTCGCCAACCGGAACGGCGAACACGCAACGTCGATCCCGTTGCTTATCCACGGCACCCGCAGAGCGTAGAAGCCGTTGATGTTAACAAGACGACAGCGCTCGTCCTCATCGATCTCAACCGGATCACTACGACCTGACAGGCCACGGGTCAGTCGTACGCGAACCCGCGAAGCCGACGGCTTCGGTTTCGGGCTGAATTGCCGGGCGCGCTGACTACGGATTGGCCTGAGTTCGCGTCATGGACGACTGGTCTTGAACGGGTTCAGAATCGCTACGCCGAACACCTTGAAGTCGGACACATTTCGCGTCACGACCGTTAGCCGATGCACGTGCGCCGTTGCGGCGATCATCGCGTCTCCGATCAGGGCGTCGGACTTCCGGTGCATGAATCGAGCCCATTGTCGGAACACTTTCATCATCCATCGGAAGGACGTTGTACGTGACCGATACCTGGTCCGTCCAGCGATCTATTTCCGCGGCCTTGTCCGGGTCCCGGTGGCGGGTCAGCTCAATTCCAGCCTGGATCTCTCCGAGCGTGACTGCGGAGAGGTGCAGGTGCGATTCGCTCAGACCCGCCAACCAACCACACCCCGCCAATTTCCGAAGAGCCACATTTCCCCGAGCATGTCAAGACCGCCGGCGAAACTAACTACGTAATGTTGGATGGGCGAGCGGATCCTCGCGATCATTGAGGTGCGCAATGGTTTGCGTGTAGGGCACCGGGCGCCTCATCCTCGAGTTCTCCTGGAAGGCAGACGGTCCTGTCACCGTCACCGCCACGGCCCGGACCCGACTTTCGACCTACGGCCCTGTGGAGCGCGCTAAGCCGCTTACGCCCGTTGGACACCGAAATACTCGGCACCACCCGACATCGGGCTTGGCCTTCGTGACGCGTTGGGCGTCATCTTCGGCTCGGATGTCGCCGACTTTGAAAACCCGAAGCTGACGCGAAGACTTCGAATCCGTCGAAGTCGGGCAGCATTGACGTCATGGCCGACACCGTGGCGCGTTCGCGACCGGACCCTCCGAAGTCGGGAGTCGTCCTCGAACGGCAGCCAACCCGGATCGTGACGATACGGATCGAGACGCCCGACGAGCGCGCCCAAGACCAACGTGCCGACCCAACAAACCCCGGCGCCGACATAGCCCGCAGGTTTCTCCATGGCGATCGCGAAGAGCGCCCCGATGGGCACCAGCAGGATCATGTTGGGAACGGCCACTGTTCGCAGCGCGTTGGCCATCAGCGGGGATTGTCGGCGCACGAGATCACCTCCAGGGTTCAAGCAGCGCGGCAGCACTCTCGCACGGCGAGCCCAGAATCGTCGTCAATTGCGACTCATTGGCCATCGCCGCCCGGTTCATATGATGTCGCCGTGATAACGACACTTCGAGTTGACCGTCGCAATCGAGGGTCGTTCGACGGGATCAGAGGTCAGAAGAAGCGGGCCTGGTCGATGGTGGCGCGGAAGAACTCGCCTTGTTCCCATTCAGGAGTGCCAAGCCACCAGCCCGCCTTGATGCGACCGGGCAGGGTGTAGCCGTCGGCGGTGAACTCGCCATCGCAGATCACGCCGAAAGTGTGAAGCTTGAACCGGCCTTTGTCCGGGTTGCCCCATCGGGGCAGCGACACGGTCCTCAAGGCTCCGTCGTCTGCGACGTCGATCGTGACGTGGTGTGCGAGGTCGTCAACCGTGATGGTGGCCGTGGCCTGATGATCGTCGATGGCGTCCCAGGCGACGTTGGGGCCGAGCGCACAGGCTGGGGTCAGTCCGATGATTTCGCCGGCGAGTCGCCCCGCTGCGCTGCGAGAGACGTCAGCTCCCGTGGTGGTGACGACCGGGATCAGCCCGAAGAGCCGCCACGACATCTGGCCAGTGAGTGCGCTGTACCGGTCGAAGCCCCGCACCTTCATGGGGAAGCGGCCAGCCTTGGCGGCCCACAGATATCCGTTCGGGGCAACGATCTGTTGCGCGGTGAACGGCCTCCATTTCCCGATTCGGATGTCGCCGTGCATGGCAACCTGCGCGCCCCGGCGAAGCGGGGTGCCTGCAGCAATGGCATGGCGGAGCCACCGAGCAACAGGTGAGGGAAGCCCGTCGACACTGTCGGGGTCGAACGTGGCACCTGGCGTGCCGGTGAATCCGCCCAGCTCGGCCCAGGATCGCCTTGCCGCGGGACGGAGGAACCCCGGACAGCTGTCAGGAGGCCGTACCCCGGTCGACGCCTGGGTGTTCATATGAGGGTCGATCGTGATCGACGGCGAACCACCACCAACAGGCCAAAGGCGACCCCCACCACATCCATCACGATACCGCTCGGCAGCTGCACGAGATCTGCCATACCCGAATCCTGAGCGTCGCAAACCCCAAGCCGAATCGCCGGACCCAATGTGGGCGCGTATCTGTGCCATCGGGATCGTGCCGTGACGGTGAGGGCGCGTGGTCGTCGATCGGTTTCGGCGACCCTTGGAGCGGGTATATGCCGATCGTGAACACCGCGGCAAAAGCGACACCATCAGTTGAACTCTTGTGGATTCCGCTCGGTTCAGGACAGCGTGTCGTGAAGTTCAGCGGCAAGCTCTTTGAGGCCATTTCGGCCCTGTTCCAACGACGAGCAACCTGCGATATCTACCACGCAGCCCTCACGATCGCCGTTCCTGAGGGCCGATACACGATCGAGATGGCGCCTATCCCGGACCGGCATGGCGAACAGCGAGGGGTAGTCGCCGAAGGGCCGGTCGGACTGAAAGTGCTCGGCCGATTCCGGATCTTCCGTTATGAGATCCGTCGATGGTGCGGAGGCATCATCGCCGACGCGAACGAGGCCGTGACCACCGTGACTGTCAGCACCGATCAATCGTGCGCGCAACAGCTCCTCAACCTCCTCCCCACGGTGCCCACTCCCGTGTGGGGACGCGACGAGCTACGGGCCGGAGACATGTGGAACTCCAACTCTGTCATCGCATGGCTGCTCGCCCGCGGCAACCTCGATGTAGCCCGACTCCGACCCCCGGCGGGTGGACGCGCGCCCGGTTGGAGTAGCGGTCTCGTGATTGCCAAACGTGATCACAACCCCAATGGGAAAGCCCGGACCAGCTGCGAACCAGATTCCCGAAACGTCTCCACGACGGCGAGGCCGGCTGATTGCGAGATGACGCACGCGTAGGCCGTTCGTTCGCAAGCCAGGCCGAACTCACCACTTTGGTCAGCCATCGGGTGGTGATGCCGCGCGCACGGACCTAGGCGTCGATTGCGTCTTGAAGTTCGCGGCGCCTTGACTTGATAAGCGTCGAGGATGACGCGAAGCCGCCGCCCCACATCGGTCGCCTTCCAGCCAAGCTGCTCGTGGCGGATCTCGTCGACCGGCGCACACATCCGGGCGAACGACGCGACATCGTCGAGCAGGTTGCCAGGCGCGGCGAAATCGAAGTCCAGAAGAGCGATGGCGTTACCCTCGCGGAGCACCACGTTCTCCAGGCACACATCGAAGTGACAGATCATGCTGGCACCAGGCGACGGTTCACCGAACGCATCGCTCCACGGTCCGGCCAGAAACGGTGCCGACACCCGCGCCGAAGCGTCATGAAACCGTCGAAGCAACCGTGCCACCGAGGCGAGCGCGTCATCGGTTTGCGCCCAGGTGGGGTACGGCGGCAGCGCAACATCGCCTTCCACGAACCGGAGTTCCTCTTCGGTCGCATGCAAGCTCAACGGTTCAGGCGCGCCCGTGAACCCCGTCGCGCGCAGCGCGCCGAGGAAGGCGTGGATCGTCGGTGAGTGCGGCGTGGACGGACGAACGACAACACCGTCACGACGCCGGACCGCCCCGGCGTTCGCGATACCACCGGCCAGCATTTCGTCCATGCCGCACCGTACCGCGACGACCCAACAGCGCTGAGCACCAGCATGGTCACGCCGGGTTGCGCAGCCGCCGGCTATGCCAGACTCGGGCACCAACTCGAAGGGAAGCCATGGTCAGCGTTTAGTACGTATCTCAATTTCAACGGGACGACCGAAGAGGCGTTCCTGTTCTACGCCAAAGTGTTCGGCACGAAGTTCGTCGCGCCCATCTTCCGTCTCGGTGACGGGCCGCCCATGGAGCCCGAGTTGCCCGAAGAGGCCAAACGGCTCGTGATGAACGTGCAACTGCCCATCCTCGCGGGTCACGTGATCATGGGGACCGACATCGTCGAATCGATGGGAAACGCGCTGACGTGCACAGCTGATTCACAGGAAAGCGCTTCAGCTGAAGCGCGGCTGCGGCGACCTCCGCGCCCAATCGTTTGGTGACATCCGTTCCGGCAACCGTCGCGCCGTCTACGGGAAGTTGCGGTCGCGCCACGCCGTCAGTCTAGGCTGACACTTTCCATTTGAGGCGCCCGTCGATTGTCAGCCGACGCTGACGGTGGGCCTCAGGTCGGCGATGGGATGGGCATCGGCGGGATGTGCCGAGCCGACGCCTCGGCGGGAGTCAGATAGAACAACCCTGCACCCCAGAAATGCGACACCGTTTCGAGTGGCAACGCCAGCGCCCCATCGCCACCGCAAATGAACAACAGCTCCTGCTCGGTGAGCGTGCCCCAACGAGCGAGCGCCTGGGCCGGCGTGGGACCCGGGCGCGCGTCGGCGGTCGAGCCCGGCAGCGCCGCCTCCATGGCTGCCTCGTACGCCTCGTACGGCATCCACCCGGGCACGGTGAATTCCGAGGCATCGGGGCCGCCCTTCGGCGTGCGGAACAGCAACGTCGGGAAGGCATAGCGATCATGGTCTTCGGAGTGCTTCATTGCACCGTTGCCGACTTCGTCATTGACGAGGAACCGTACGTGATTATTGGGCCGGCGGGTCTCCTCCCAGTCGGCTCGATAGGCGGCCTCGCTGGCCGGGTCCTCGAGCAAAAGGAGCCAACGAGCGATGTCGAGCCCCGGGACCTCCGCAGCCGCGTCGGCGAACTGCTCGGGTGTCTCGGGCGTCTCCCCGAAGATGAAGATTGACTCCCGGAAACGGCGCAACACGCGCGCCGCCACGTCGGCCCCTTGTTCGCTGGCCGCTTTGACGGCCCGTCCCGCCGGATCGGTCGAGCGGGCCATGCGCCGCATCGGCATCGGATACGGCTGACCTGTGTAGGAGTGCGTGCGGCGCCAATACTGCGACATCGGCTCTGCGGCGCGCACCGCGTCCCAGTCGGCGCGACGCTGCGAAGCGTCACCGACCAGTCCGCCCATGACGACTCGCCAGTCGAGACGGTGGCCGTGGCGCCACTGCAACAGGCGCAGTTTCGGTTCGGTACCCCACGCCCACGAGCAGATGGGGTCGCTGTATTCGACAACTTCGACGTTGGCATCCATGCGTCAGCCTTACTTTAACGTGGCCAGAAACTCGATGAGCGCGCGGCCCAAATTTGCACGACGCTGATCCCTCACGTCGCCGGTTTCGTGACGACCCACACCCAGAAGGCGATCAGCCCGGCAAAGGCGGCGTGAACCGCCTCGGGTACGAACAGCGCGGCCGGGTTGGCGGCGATTCCGGCCTCGTCGATGGGCACCTCGTGGCACTCGTCCACCCGAAGCCCCGCCGCTCGGAATCCGGCCAGCCAGACCGACGCGCGGTGATAGTTGTTGCGAACCCACGTCATCGGCTGCCCAGGCGTGATGCCGCCGTAGAACGCCTGTCCGCCTGCCGTCGCGGAGTCGGGGTGCGGGTCGGTGATGATCAATGTGGCGCCTGGACGGAGTATGCGAGCCAGCTCGATCAATGCCGTCGTCGGGTCGGGAAGGTGGCACAACGCGAGGGAAATTACGGCGAGATCGAACTCGTCGGAAGGCAAGCCGGTGGCCCGTACATCGGCCTCGAAAAAAGTCGCACCGGGCGCCTTCGCGCGAGCCACGGCCAGCATCGTCGCGGACTGGTCGACGCCGGTAGTCACGCACCCGCGCCCGACCAGATAGGCAGCGTGGCGACCCGTGCCACACGCGGCGTCGAGCGCGCGCTTTCCCGCACCGGCGTAGCGATCAAGAATAGGTCGAACGGATGGCTCCTCGGCGGCAATAAGCGGGTTGGGTCCGTCGTAGTTCGCCGCCCATTCGCGGTAGCCGGACTGGAGGTCTCGTTCGGCCGGGTTGAGGGCGAGTGAGTACGGAAACGCTTCGGTCGAGTTGGCGAGGTTTCGGAGTTCGGCGAGGCGCCTCTCGTTGAATGCGCCGTCGACGTACCAATTTCGCAGGATCGAAACGCCGATGACTCCGGCGAAGAAGTGGCCGGCCGTGATGTCGGCCGGGCGGCGAGCCTCTGCGGGTTCGGGGAACGGGGCGGCGGCCATCGGGACACCGTAGCCATTCGTTCGAACGTTATGGAGGCCAATTGCCGACCGGGCCCACGTGAAAATGGTTGCAAACCGAGAATGGGCTGCAGCGCCGCGAGACGACGGGGAAAGCTCGGCTCCCACGGGAAGACGCCGGCGGGATCGGCCCCGAGCACGAGCAACTCCGCCCCTCGGGCCTGAAATCAACTGTAGGTTCCACTCATGGGTCTGGATGAGGTCGGCGAACGCGACGGTTGGCGCTGCTGGATCTGCGATGTCTCGGTCGATCCCGCCGCTTCCGTTAACGACGGACTCGGGCCGAGCATCGACCGTTGCGGCGTGCTCACGCGACCCCTGCGGCGGGGCCAGCCCGGGCCTGGTGAGGAACGTCTAGCCCATCGAAGCTGCAACACCAAAAAGGGGGCGATCAAACCGACGATCGCTTGGCCCGACCACCTGTTCTTGGTCGATCCTGCGCCCATCGTCCAGTCGGCCGAGCGCTTGATCGCGAAGGGTGGCCGAGAGTTGGTCGCCCGGTGCCCCACCGAAGCTGACGCGAGCGAAGCGGCCCGCTGGCTCGAAGACCGCCTCACTCGACTGGTGCCGAGCGTGGCCTTCACCACTCGGATCGAACAAGGCGGTGGACAATTTCTCCTGAGTCTTCTCTGGCCCCGTCCGTAGGGGGCGTTCGAGTACCCAGCCTCGGATGGGCGGGTCAGTTGCCGGAGCGGTTGAGGCGTTATCGACGCCCAGGTCCCGCCGAGCGCGGTGTCGAGTCCGGCGACGATGAGTCGGGCCGGACCTGCGTGGCCGCGGTATCGTCATGGGTGCATGTCGAGGCGGATCGAGAACCCGATCATCAACGGCCCCTTCGACATGCCTGGCTGGCATTTCCGGTTCGATGATGACGGCATTACCGATGAGGTGGTGGATGGCCGTCGCCGGAGTGAGCATTTTGTGCCGATACCGCCGCCTCGTCGCCAGCGGGGGGCCGGGCAGCAGGAGTTGAGTTTGTCGGAGCAGTCGGCGACCGAAATCCGGCCGAATGATTTCACGAACCACTTGCGTGACCGGGTCGACGTCTGGCGTCGTCGGGGTTGGCCGGGGGTGACGGCCACGACGAGGCGGCTCCTGGAGTATTGGACCGACCCCGAGCGCGAGCGGCGGCTGTTCTTCTGTCAGATCGAGGCGTTGGAGACGGCCATTTTTCTGGCCGAATGTGCGGAGCGCCAAGGTGAGGCGCATTTCGTGAGCGATCTGCCCCGCTTCAACGATGACGCCAATCCTGGCTTGTTGCGGGTGGCGCACAAGATGGCGACGGGGACGGGCAAGACGGTCGTGATGGCAATGCTGATTGCGTGGCATACGTTGAATTGAACAAGGCGGCGAATTTGATGAGCCGTGCGCATGGCGACGGGTTTTTGGTGGTGTGTCCGGGTATCACCATCCGGGATCGACTTCGCGTGCTCTTGCCGGCTGACCCGGGCAGTACTACCGCGAGCGTGATCTTGTGCCGCCCGAGTTGCGATCGAAGTTGGGGCGGGCGCAGATCGAGATCGTGAACTTCCATGTGTTCAAGCGCCGTGAGACGTTGAAGGCTCCGAAGGTGACCCGCCAGATTCTCGGGCAGGGCGCGGAGTCGGTGGGCGTGTTCACGGAGACGCCTGATCAGATGGTGCGCCGGGCAGTGGGGTCGTTGGCCCGCAAACGCAACTTGGTCGTGCTCAACGACGAGGCCCATCACTGTTACCGACGCAAGCCCGACGCGACCGACGAGTTGGTGGCGAAGGAGCTGAAGGTGTTGAAGGGGGAGGACCGCCAAGAGGCCGAGCAGCGTGATCGTGACGCCCGTGTCTGGCTGTCGGGGTTGGAGGCGGTGGCCGTGAAGCTCGGCGTGCGGGGCGTGTATGACCTGTCGGCGACACCGTTCTTTCTGCGCGGTTCGGGGTATGAGGAGGGGTCGCTGTTCCCGTGGGTGGTGAGTGATTTCGGGTTGATCGACGCGATCGAGGCTGGCCTGGTGAAGATCCCTCGGGTCCCGGTTGATGACGACACGCTGCAGCCCAATGATCTGCCGACGTACCGGACGTTGTGGATGCGTATCCGTGACAAGTTGCCGCGTAAGGGCGACAAGATTGATGAGCCGTCGCTCCCGGTTGAGTTGGAAGGGGCGCTGCTGAGTCTGTACGGCAACTACGAGCGGTCGTTCAACGCATGGCGGGCGGCGACGACGGATGACCCTGACGCGACGCCGCCGGTGTTCATCGTGGTGTGCAACAACACGACGGTGTCGAAGATGGTGTTCGATTGGGTCGCCGGATACAACCGGACCATCCCCGGTCAGTCGGGCCCCGCTGCGGTGAGCGGTCATCTGGAGTTGTTCTCAAACGTGGTCGACGGGCGGTGGACGTCGCGGCCGTCGTCGATCCTGGTCGATTCGATGCAGTTGGAGTCTGACGACGCGATGAGCGACGAGTTCAAACGGGCCGCCGCCGCGGAGATCGACGTGTTCAAGGCCGAGTACCGGGCCCGGTTTCCTGGCCGAGACGTCGACGCGTTGTCGGATTCGGATCTGTTGCGAGAGGTGATGAACACTGTCGGTAAACCCGGTCGTCTCGGAGAGCATGTGCGCTGTGTCGTGTCGGTGAGCATGCTGACGGAGGGGTGGGACGCCAACTCGGTTACGCATGTGTTGGGGGTGCGAGCGTTCGGCACGCAGCTACTGTGCGAGCAGGTGGTCGGGCGGGGGTTGCGGCGCATGAGTTACGTGACCGACCCCGACTCGGGCCATTTTCTGCCGGAGTACGCCGAGGTGTACGGGATTCCCTTCACGTTCATGCCGGCGTCCGACGTCCCGAAGGATCATCAGTACCGACGGGCGACTACCGGCAAGCGGGTCTGGGCGCAACCCGATCGGGGTCATTGCCGCATCACGTTCCCGCGGGTGGTGGGGTACCGCTACGAGATCGGCGATCAGAACCTAGCGGCCGAGTTCGATGCCGAGAGCCGTCTGGTGCTCTCCAACGCCGATCTGCCCACGTACACCGAAGTTGAGGGCATCACCGGCGCGCAGGAGGTCCATACGCTTGACGATCTGCGCACGGTGCGTCGATCGAGCGTGGCGTTCAAACTGGCCGACGAATTGGTGTTGCGGCTTCGTGATGACCCCGACGACAACGGAGTACGGGGTATCCGGCCGTGCTGTTTCCGCGGCTGCTCTCGATTGTCCGCGACTGGATGGGCGATCCGCGTCAGCTCGTGTTGACGGACGGAGTGTTCGCGCAACTGTTGATGATTGGGTCGTTGCGTGAACAGGCGGTCGAGCGGATCTACAACGCGATCGTGTCTACCCCCGGCCCTGAACCGCGACTGTCGGCCATCTTGCGTGAGGTCGAGGCGGTCGGCTCGACCGACGAGGTCGATTTCATGACGGCAAAGACGCTTTGGCCGACCAAGGCGGGCGAAGGGACGAAGTGTCACGTGAACGCGGTGACGCTCGACAGCCGCTGGGAGCAGACCGTCGCGCAACGCCTCGAACAGATGCCGGCGGTGAAGGCGTATGTGAAGAATCAGGGCATAAGTTTCGAGATTCCTTATGCGATTGAGGGCAAGCAGCACCGCTATATGCCTGATTTCGTGGCCCGGATCGACGACGGTCACGGTCCCGGCGATTTGCTCAATCTGCTGATCGAAGTCACCGGGATGCGGGGCCGGCCGAAAGAGGCGAAGGTCGACACGGCCCGCGATCTGTGGTGTCCGGCGGTGACCAACCTCGGTTCGTTCGGGCGCTGGAAGCTGGTCGAGGTAACCGACCCGGCCAACGTGATTTCTGAACTCACCCCGCTCACCGGGGCCCGCTGAAAGCGACCAAGGGACGAGAGATGGCACCAAGGAAACCCAAGCCGACTGGGCCGACACCGGTTGAAGCGACCATCCACGTCGACACCCGCGCCAACATTCCGACCAGTCAGCTCGCCCACATGGTCGACGACGTCGAAACGGCGCCGGCCAAGGTGCGGTACAAGCGCGACCCGTCCCTCGACCCGCAGCTGGTGTGGCGGGGCAAGGATGAGCAGGACTCCGCCGATCTCGAGATCCCCGCGGTGCCGATCTACATCCAGGAGAAGATCGACCCGCGAGCCATCATCGAGAACCTGCGCGACACCGCCGCGACCGGTGAACCCGAACCCGAACTGACCCTGTTCGCGGATTGGACCGGGCTCGACACCCTCGAACAGCTCGAGTTCTACGAACACGCCGACAACTGGCAGAACCGCATGATCCTCGGCAATTCGCTGCTCGTCATGACCAGCCTGTCCGAAAAGGAGGACCTGCGCGGCAAGGTCCAGATCATCTATATCGACCCGCCCTATGGCATCAAGTTCGGCTCCAATTGGCAGGTGTCGACGAAACGCCGCGACGTCAAAGACGGAAAGGCCGACGACGCGACCCGCCAGCCCGAGCAGGTCAAGGCATTTCGCGATACGTGGGAACTAGGAATTCACTCGTATCTCGGGTACTTGCGCGATCGGCTGGTGACGGCGCGGGATCTGCTGAATGAGTCGGGCAGTGTGTTCGTCCAAATTGGCGATGAGAACGTGCACCGGGTGCGGTCAGTCCTTGATGAGGTCTTCGGGGACAGCAACTTCTGTTCCCAGATCGCGTTCAAGACGACGAGCGGCGCCGGGAGCTTCGCCGGCGGTACCAACGTTCTCGCCGCGGTGAGCAACTACCTGCTCTGGTATGCCAAGGACGCTGCGAACGTCAAGTACCGCCAGCTTTATCGCGACCGTGAGATGGGCGGCGCCGGCGCCGGTCAGTACTCCTGGATCGAGGAGCCGAACGGCGTGCGTCGACGCGGCCGTCCAGAAGAGATGCTCGTTGATGATCCAGCCTCGCGGGTGCTTCGGCCCGCCCCGCTCACTTCGCAAACTACGCGTGAGGCGCAGACAACAGTTTTTCCGGTCACCGTTGAAGGTCGGTCCTACGTACCAGCAAAAGGTGGCTGGAAAACAAACCGGCAAGGTATGGACCGACTCCTCCATGCGAATCGGCTTATGGGCGTCGGCAACACGCTGACCTATATTCGCTATTTCGACGACTTTCCCGCCTTCCCGATTCACAATATTTGGGACGACACCGTGACGTCGGGTTTCGCCGATCCCAAAGTTTATGTCGTTCAAACGAATTCGCGGGTCGTCGAGCGATGCATGCTCATGACGACCGATCCGGGCGACCTCGTGCTTGACCCAACGTGCGGGTCGGGGACGACGGCGTATGTGGCCGAGCAATGGGGGCGCCGGTGGATCACGACCGACACGTCCCGCGTCGCCCTTGCCTTGGCCCGGACCCGCCTGATGGCGGCGCGCTACCCGGCCTACCTGCTGGCCGATTCCGCCGAGGGGGCGGCGAAGGAACAGGACCTCACCGCCGTGCCCGCACCGCGCCGGCCGTACGGGCTCGACATCCGACAGGGTTTCGTATGCAAGCGAGTGCCGCATGTGACGCTCAAATCCATCGCCCAGAACCCCGATATCAAAGAGGGCATGAGCGGCGACGAGATTGACCGGGCGATTGCCCGCCACGCCGATGTTGAGGTGCTCGTCGATCAGCCGTACGTCGACACCAAGAAGGTCCGGGTGTCGGGACGCTTCACGGTCGAGAGCCTGTCGCCGCATCGAATGCTTGAAGATGACCGCGACGCCGCTGACGCCGTAGCGCGGGCCGCCGACCCTGAGGCTGTGCAGTTCGAGACGATGATCCTCGAGAACCTGCGCAAGGCAGGGGTGCAGAACGGCGCCAAACAGGAGCGCATCCGGTTCGAGCGACTCGAACCGTATGCCGGCACATGGCTGCATGCCGACGGCGAGTACATCGACGGCGACGGCAATGCCAAACGGGTCGCGGTCTCAATCGGGCCGCAGTTCGGCACGGTCGGCGCTGTCCAGATCGGCGAGGCCGGAATCGAAGCGCAGCGCGGCCTCCCGTTTGATCTGCTGATCGTGGCCGGGTTCGCGTTCGACCCAGACGCGTGGACGAAAGCGAGCGAGTTCGCGCCCGACCTTGCCGAGCGCAAGGTCGGCAAGATCCGGGTACTCCTTGCTCGCGCCAACCCTGATCTGTTCATGGCCGACGAGTTGTTGAAGAAGACCGGCGCCGGCAACCTGTTCACCGTCTTCGGAGAACCTGACGTCGACGTGCGCCCCACCGGCGATGGCCAATGGGTTGTCGAGATCCACGGTGTCGATGTGTACGACCCGACCAGAGGCGAAGTCCGCTCGTCGAAGGGGACCGACGATGTTGCGTGCTGGTTCATCGACACCGACTACGACAACAAGAGCTTCTTCGTCCGTCACGCCTACTTCACCGGCGGCAACGAACCGTACGAGTCGCTGCGCAAAGCGCTGCGGGCCGACATCGACGAAGCCGCATGGACAACGCTGTACTCGACCGTGAGCCGCGCCTTCTCGCCGCCCCGATCAGGCCAAATCGCAGTGAAGGTGATCGACCACTACGGCGACGAAATCATCCAGGTCTATAACGTCCCGCCCAAGGTTGCCTGAGGTGACCTCGTCCACTTACAAGACCATTGTGCGCCATGTGCGGCCGACGCGGGCGATTGTGATCAGAGACGACGACGATTGGATAATTGATGCTCTCGGCGCGATGGAGTGCTCGACGCGTTGTTGGGGCGGCGTTGCCCATGTCGTACTGCCGACGAGCGAGGAAGGCGTGACCGATCCCGTCGTCTGGAAAACGGTCGTGGCGTCCGATCCCGACGTCTGGGCAGCGTACGTGCGGACAGGCCGTGACATCGAACGCCACCGACCTGATCAGTTCGATCAGAAACTCAAGAACTGCTGCCGTGTCGTGGAAGAGAGGAACGGCCCCGAGGATCAAAGCCTGGTCGAGTTCGTCCGAGCCCAATTGCGGGGCGATGTCATTGGTCAACAAATTCCCTTGGAGATGTTGATTGAAAGAGCCAAGGGTAGGTCGTCGCCGGTATGGCGCGAAGAGGTACCGATCCCAATGTATTTCGTGGCCGATAACGCCCCGCAATGGCCGTTCGCCAATGTTGACGGTCTCGACTTCGAGGGAAGACGGATTGTTCAGGCGACCGCTGATGGCCTGGGTCCAGTCGTCGCCCTACTTCTTGCAATGCGGTGGGGGTGTTCTCTCCCGATGGCGTGACGCAATTGAAGGCGGCGGGCGTCAAAATCAATCAGGCGACAATCGATAGTGTCCCACTTGAGCATGTGTTGGCCTTTGCTTGGGGTGATGCTCGCGGGCCCGTGGCGCATCGTTTGCGGTCGGCAGTTACCGAAGTACAGGTTTCCGAGCCGAGGTATGAGCTGATTGCGCCTCGTGAGCTTTCGTCGGTTGGGCTGGTCGAGGCCAGCAGAGCGACGAAGAGGACCTTCTTGTTTGTGATTGTCGTGGGCGACACCGCGCATGATTTCGCGTACGCTCACGCGCTTGATCGTATTCTTGGGCGCAGTTGCGCTCGAGTTATCTGGGCCCCGCTTAGCGCGCTCGGATCGCTGATCGACGCAAATCAAATTGCATCAGTGATGGCGCGAGCGGCTAGCTAGCGGGGGTAGCCGGCCGATGGGCTTCTCTGAGTCGGTCACTACATTCAAGTCAAGATCACTCAGCGAGTCCGACCTTGAACGATTTGCCAATGTCGTAACGAAAGCTTCGTTGACCGTCGATCGGCACACATTTTCGGGGGGTGAATTGGATATGGCGCTCAATGCGTGGTGGGTAGATGCGGTGAACTTCGACATTGTCGACGACGAACTGTTCGATGCAGATATCTCGATGTCTAGGCGGCTGCCTCCTTTGTTCCCATCGATAGCGACCGGACCTTCGACCAACCTGATTTGGTGGACTGACACGGAGCTGCCGACCCATCAACTGCCGAACCGTTGGGCGGTGAACGATTTGCTGACTCCTCCTCAGCAGACTCACATTCGTCCTGTGGTGAGGGTAAACGGCACGGGCGGCATCAGCTACCGAAGCCACTCGGACGGAGTCATCCAGCGCGGAGACATCTCGAAGGTCGCGGAGCGGCCAGCCCTGCGATTCCCACGAGCTCTTGAGATATTTGAAACCCTTGCAAAAGCAGCCGGCTTGAAGATCCAAGAGTCTTCGGCAGGGCAGATGGCACGCCTCGCGTTGGGTCATTGGCCCAACATCCACGCTCTCGCCATGGATCTAGAGCGCATTGTGACACGCCCGGTTCTTGACGCCTATGTGCGGGAATTCGCCGCTTCAGAACTCTGTGGCAATGCGATTGGCGGGCGAAGATACATGAGCTTTGAGGACCTGCGAAGGACGATCGACGCGTCGAGCGGTCATGGGGTTGAAACGGAAATTGTGCAGTCTACTTCCGAGATCGTTGACCGTCTCCTGTCGAGCAGCGTTCTACGTCGAGGGTTCTGCCTTAAATGCCGCCAGTGTCGGTCGTTCGAGTTTTATGACCTCGAAGATGTCGGTCAGACATTTAGTTGCGTGCGATGCCGGGCAAACAATTTGATCACGAGCCAATCTGGCCGGGGCGGGAGTACGGAACCTGCCTGGTACTACGAGTTGACGGAGGTTGTGTATCAAGCTCATAGACAGAACTTTGCGGTGCCGGTCCTTGCGCTCGAGCGGTTCACGCGAGCCCATGAATCCGTTCTGACGATGAGCGAGCATAGGGTCCGAGGGTCGGGGGTTAATATCGAAATTGACCTTTGGCTATCGTCGACGGGCAGATTGTTATCGGAGAGGCAAAGCTCGCTGGCCGTCTCGAAAAGACTGCGAAAAATGAGAAGGATATTGTCGTTCGCTACCGCTCGGTCGCCGAGCAGCTTAGTGCCGACCTGGTTGTCTTCGCCGCCGCCGCACACAAATGGCGAGACGCGACCAAAAGAGTAATCGAGGCGGGTTTCGAAGGGTCGGAAGTCAAGGTTGAGTTCATTGAATTGGGCTTCCAGGAGGACCCGGAATCCTGAAGCAAAAGTTCGGCAGGCTTGTTGGACAGTCGCGCGACAGCGTCTCGGCTGATCGAGCCAAGACCTTACTGGCCGGTTCAGGCGCTGGAGGAGGCCATAGAGGGATTCTGAGCCGAGATCGAGCCTTCGATGAACCACGCGAATTGGACATTGCGCCTGCTGAGTCTTAATTCGTACGCGCTCTCGCCAGCTGCCCAGGAATCAAGCCTACGCGGTTTGGACGGTCTTGTCGCAGTGGTGTCACGATCGATCCGGTGGCGGACATGCGCCGGAGCTGGAGCTCGAGTCGATGCTGAGCGATGTCGAGCGAGTCATTGATGCTCTCGGGTCCGCCCTCTAGCGTTCGGCGAAAGTGGCCGATATGCTTCTGGATGCAAAGCCGCTGCCCGGTGATGTTCCGGTGGAATTCGTGAGTCCCGGAGGGCCAGTCCGAGGATCCGGAATGGTCGCCTAGGTCGGGAGCCGGTCGAGCAGGTCTACCCAGTCGTGCCGCGGTGACGATGGTGACGTCGGGGGAACGGGTTTGGTCCGGTCGTTTCCCCGTTCGGTTTCAAATATGGTAACACTATGGGTATGAGCGCGAGCGAGGTCTTTCCGAATGCGCCGCTCGCCCTGGTAGCCGTCGAAGTTCGATTTTCCAACGGAAGCGCCTCGTCGGTGGCGACGCCTGTCCAGCGCGCCATCCGCGATCGTCTGGGTGGCGAATGGGTCATCGAGGGCACCAAGGTCCAGACGTTTGAGGTCCCTCTTTTGCCAGTGGGCGCTGCGCCGAGCGTTCGATCGGAACACGTCTCTCGAATCACGAGCCGTGACCGTACGCAGATCGTAACCTTGAGATCCAACGGTCTGACCATCGAGGCTACGCGGTACGAGGGCTACGACAGATTTCGAAGACTTCTCCACGAGGCGCTATCGGCGACCGAGGAGATCTTCCAGCCCGAAGGAATCTCACGGCTTGGGCTTCGTTATATCGACGAAATTTCAGTTCCCGGCGTCACAGGGTCGGCACATTGGGGCGGCTGGATCCACGAGTCCTTGTTGCCGCCGACGGCCGAAGGTCTTAGGGCTGCGACGTGGACGGGCGTGGTGCAATACGACTTCGACCCGGAGCGGCATCTGGTTCTTCGGTACGGCCCATCGGATCAACCCGTCGTCGCTGCCACTGGACCGCTTCGCCGACTTCGGTCATTCGAGGGCCCGATCTTCACGATGGATTTCGACAGTTTCTGGCAGCCCTCCGATATTCCGGTATTCTCGGCAGATCGGATCGCTCTCGCGTGCGATGAGCTGCTCGTCCCGGTCCGTACGCTCTTCCACACGTTGGTTACTGATCGCCTTCGAGAGGAAGTTTTCAGACAAGAGGTTGCAAAATGAGCATCGACTTGTTGACGGGTGACCGCACCCGTGCTGATTCGGTTGTGCTGCCCGTCCTTGAGCGGCCAACGCGAACATCGCAAGATGCCCTCGCCGAAGAGGCGGGCTACACGCATGCACTCGCTCGCGGTTTGTCGAACGACGCTGTCGTGCTCCAGCGTCGAGCGATCGCCGTCCAGCTCCGAACGCGCACCGAGGAAACGGCCAAGAGCGCTGTGCCCGATCTCCTAAATGAATTGGCCGAAGGTGGCCTCGCTTGGAGAGATATCGCGCGGTTGGTAGGCGTAACCGTGCCTGCGGTACGCAAATGGCGTCAGGGCGGGCCGAGCACGAGCGAACACCGCAAGAGCATCGCCAAGCTTCTGGCCTTCATCGAACTCTTGCGATCGGACCATATGGTTATGGAGGGTGCATCGTGGTTGGAGATGACTCTCGCCGAATCGTCGATCACCGGACTCGATATATACTCTAGTGGATTAATTGAATCCCTTGTACTGTACGCAGCGAGTGTCCTTTCCAGTGAAGAGCTTCTCGACGAATATGATCCCCAATGGCGGAACAGTATAGATGATCGTTTTGAGATCTTTACCGCTGCTGATGGGCATCCTTCCATCCGGCTTCGAGGCGCGGAGCTTATTGGGTGAGTCTTGAAGAGTGGGACGGCGCTCACTCGCTCTACCTAACGAGAGGTGATGAGGTTTCGTCATATCGTCCATGGTTCACGGGCGATGTTTTTGAGCACGTTTCCGTTCCGGCGATTGACGACACAGACTTGGCAATCGTGATTGCTCATCCGTGTTCGATGCGCGCCGGCCCGAACCTGAAAGACCGGATCCTGTTTGCGGCGGTCAGAACCCATGAGGCGACTCCGGCGCACAAGTGGATGGATGGATACTTCAATCGGATGCCGTTGCCCGAACTTTACGGTGATGGGGCCCCATTTCATGCGGCGTGGCTTGAGGACATAGGCGTGGTGCGTACGGGCGCGCTCGAACTCGGAACAAGGATCGCATGTTTGTCGCCGTTTGGTGTGAACGTTCTTCAGCAGCGCCTTGTTCACAACCTCACCAGGCTCGAGGTCGGAACGTCGAAGTTCTGGGAGGCATTTTCGCGCACCTACGAGGAATCAGATCTGTTGGAGGAATGGACCGAAGGGCTGAGCGATATGGACCAAGCGCCAGCTGTTAGCTTCGAAACGTGGATCGGCCAAGGTACGCCGACTCGCCGGAAGCGGCTCGAAGATGCTCAACATCGCTCCCAAGTCCGTTCTGACATGAGAGCTGAGATTCGGCGTATTCGAGGAGCAATCTAGAGCGGATCAGCCGTTTTTGGCGCGCCGCTTGTATGAGGGGTGACCGGGGCCGGGCTTGGCTTTAATTTCGCGTACATCGATCGGTTGGTTGCATTGGCTGCAGACGACTTGGGCGCGCATGTCGTGGCCACAACTTGCGTGGTGCAGCACGAGCGGGGTGCCTTCGGGGCCGGTGAGCCATTTGTCGCCCCAGGCGGCCATGGCGGCGAGGATGGGATACACCTCACGGCCTTTCTCGGTGAGTCGGTACTCGTGGCGAACAGGGCGTTCCTGGTAGGGGATGCGGTGGAGCAAGCCGTCGTCAACGAGCCGGTTCAGGTGCGTGGTGAGAATGTTGCGGCCGATGCCCAGCGCGATTCTGAAGTCTTCGAATCGGCGGGTGCCGAGGCATGCCTGCCGGATGATGAGAAGGTTCCAGCTATCGCCGAGCACGTGCGCGCTGCGCGCCATGGTGCACGGCCAGCTCGACGTGTCGGTACGACTCACAATTGAAACCTACTTGGTTCCGTGACGCAACTGTCTAGTAAGGTCAGTTCCATGACGAAACTAACCGAGTGCGAGCGCCATCCTACTGGCCACAACTTCCACCGTCTCGGGGGCACAAATATTCCCCAGGGCAAATGATGAACGGGAGCAACTGATGCGTTACTCCGACGGCCCGACCACCGAAGCCCAAACCGTCATTCACGCGCCCGTGGGAGTCGTCTGGGCGCTGATCACCGACATTGACCTTCCCGCCCAGTTCTCCAGCGAATTCCAGGGCGCGGACTGGCTCGACGACGGGCCGGCCCTCGGCGCCAGGTTCACAGGACGAAATCAGCACGTGGCGATCGGCGACTGGCAGAGCACCTGCACGGTGACCCGCTTCACCCCCTTGGAAACGTTCGAGTGGGCCGTCGGCGATCCCGACCATTCGTCGGCCCGGTGGAGGTTCAGCCTCGAACCGGCAACCGACGGCGTCGGACTGCGGCAGTGGATGCAAATGGGCCCCGCACCTTCCGGACTCACGCCCGCAATCGAGGCCATGCCCGACAAAGAAGAGCGGATCATCGCCCGACGGCTCAAGGAGCACCAGGCCAACATGCAAGCCACCGTCGACGGCGTGAAGCACCTTGCGGAGAACGCCGCCACCGACCCCAATCAAACGCCGTGAAAGGAAACGATCTAGCGCATGGGCCCGAATGAGTTCCGTTACACAACCCACAGGTAGGGTCGAAGTATGAGCGACCCCGCACCCGCCCTCCGCGTGGCCATCGCGACTTCGATACACGAACCCTCAGACGCAGAGTTTGTGATCGAAGCGGAGCGTATTGGCGTGAGTTCGGTTTTTATCGCCGAAGCCTGGGGGACCGACGCCCTCACTCCGCTCGCGTACCTTGCGGCGCGAACGACGACCATCGGTCTGGCCACGGGTATCATCCAGATCGGCGCTCGCACCCCGGCCATGCTGGCCATGTCGGCGATGACGATGCAGGGTTTGTCGGGCGGACGTTTCGTTCTCGGGCTTGGCACGAGCGGACCGCAAGTGATGGAGGGCTGGCACGGCGTGCGGTTCCGTTCGCCAGTGACGGCGACGCGCGACACAATTGAGATCGTCCGCCAAGTCGCACGCGGCGAGCGCCTATCCCATCACGGCAAGGTCTACGAGCTGCCGCTGCCCGACAGTTCCGGTCGAGCCATTCGGTCGATGCTTGCGCCCGTCGAGATCCCCATCTACGTGGCCGCACTCGGCCCCCGCAACCTCGAGCTCACCGGCGAACTGGCCAACGGCTGGATCGGCAACGCCTTCATGCCCGAACACGCGGACGCTTTCCTCTCACACCTTCGCGCCGGTGCTGCCCTGTCCGGGCGATCCCTAACTGAAATCGACCTCGTGATACCCGTGTCGGTCGAGTTCACCGACGATGTCGACGAAGCAGCACGGCGCCACGCGGGCGGCTACGCGTTCACCATTGGCGCGATGGGATCGAAGCACCAGAACTTCTACAACGCCGCGTTCGAACGTCAAGGCTTCGGCGACGACGTGAATGCCGTGCAGGATCTCTGGCTCGCCGGGCGACGTGAAGAGGCGGCCCAGCGCGTGCCTACCGAGATTGGTGTACGCACCAACCTTCTGGGCCCGGCGGCGATGGTCAAAGAACGACTTCGGCGCTATCGAGCCGCGGGGATCACCACGCTCCAAGCAAAGATTGCCGGAAAGACCAGCCTGCAGCTCGACACAATCGCGCAACTCGTAGAGCTCGTTCGAGAGGTCAACGATGAGAAGATCTCTACAGACGCCGAGAGGACATCATGAGGATTGGCTTATCGATCGGTAGCGCGTATTACGACGGCGCGCACTGGGAGGACATGGTCGAGCTGGTTCGGGCCGCCGACCGAATGGGCGTCGACTTCGCCTGGACGGCCGAGGCGTGGGGGATGGAGACGATCGCTCCACTCGCCTATCTCGCTCCGCTGACCGAACGCGTCCGCCTTGGCACGGGAATCATGCAGATCAACGCCCGCACCCCTGCCACGACGGCGATGACTGCTCTCACGATGGCGCGCCTCACCAACGATCGATTCTGCCTCGGACTCGGCGTGAGCGGTCCGCAGGTCGTTGAGGGACTGCACGGTGCGTCGTTCGCGAAGCCGCTCGCCCGCATGCGCGAGTACATCTCAGTGGTTCGCAAGGGCCTGGCCGGCGAGCGCGTTACCAGCGACGGTCCGCACTACGTCCTGCCCCGACCCGGGGGCGAGGGTAAGGCGCTTCGCCTCTCGATGCCACCCAAACCCGACATCCCTATCTACTTGGCCACCCTCGGACCGAAGATGCTCGAGCTCACCGGCGAGATGGCGAACGGCTGGCTTGGGACGTCATTCATGACCGACGCCGCTGATCATGTCATCCCGCATCTGCGAGCAGGAGCCGAACGTTCGGGCCGAACGCTCGACGACCTCGACCTGCAGATCAATGCAACGGTGGAAGTCGGCGAAGATGTCGACGCGCTCATCGCCAAGTACCGACCGATGGTGGCGTTCACGCTCGGCGCGATGGGCTCGGCGAAGACGAACTTCTACAACGCGGCGTACTCCCGAGCAGGTTGGGCCGACATGGCGGGGAAGGTGCAGTCGCTGTGGGTTGCCGGCGACAAGCCGGCGGCGATCGCCGCGGTCGCAGATGAGTTCGTGTTGTCAGCACTGTTCATCGGAACCGAGGCAATGGTGGCCGACCGGATCCGCGCGACTTCTGCCGTAGGGATCAACACGCTTCGAGTCTCCCCGGTCGGACGGGGTTCGAGGGCCCAGATCGAGTACTTGGAGCGCACAGTCTCTGTCATTCGATCGGCAACCGCCTCGCTGGGTCACTGACGACGACCTCGGCGAGGTGCCGATGGCGATCGTGTTGGGGCCCGGCACCGCGGTCCAGAATCCACGAGCGCTCACCGCTTGGTCGGATCTGATCAGTCGAAGATGATGACCTGGCGGGTGACCTCGCCCCGCTTCATCGCCTCGTAGCCTTCGTTGATTTCGCCAAGCTGCAAGCGGCCCGACACCATCTCGTCGAGCTTCAATCGGCCGTCGAGGTACATGCGGATGAACATCGGCATGTCGGTGCGGAACTGGTTCGATCCCATCATCGACCCCTGCAACTTCTTTTCGGAGAGCAGGTCGATGCCGCGGATGTCGAGAGTCTGGCGCGGTGGCACCATCCCGATGACGGTGGCCGTTCCGCCGATGTCGAGCATATTGAACGCCTGTTCGGCTGTGGCCTTGAGACCGATCGCTTCGAAGCTGTAGTCGACTCCGCCGTCTGTCAACGCCTTTACGGCGGCGACGACGTTCTCGACCGACGAGGCGTTGACGAGATCGGTGCCGCCCAGTCGGCCGGCCACCTCGAGCTTCTCGTCGCTGACGTCGACCACCACGATCTGTCCGGCGCCGGCGATGCGCGCCCCTTGAATGGCCGCGAGGCCGATGCCACCGGCGCCGATCACGCACACCCGAGCACCGGGCTCCACTTGGGCCGTGCGGAAGACGGCGCCCAGTCCGGTGGTGACGCCGCAGCCGATCAACGCGGCCCTGTCGAGGGGCATGTCCTTGGTGATGACCACCACCGCGTTCTGGTGCACGAGCATCATTTCGGCGAACCCGCCGAGACGGGCGAACTGGTCGATCGCGGAGCCATCCGAACGGCGCAGCCGGGCAGGGGCGGCCTTCGGGCGGGAGGTGGCATCGGGGTTCATGCATCTGTAGGGGTGGCCGGAGAGGCACTGGCGGCACTGCCCGCAGAACACCGACAGGCAGCAGATCACATGGTCGCCGGGCTTGCAGTACGTCACGTCGGAGCCCACTGCTTCCACCACCCCCGCCGACTCGTGGCCGAGCACCGAAGGCAACGGCGTGCGGAAAGTACCCTCCATGAAGTGCAGGTCTGAATGGCACAGTCCTGCGCCGACGACGCGGACCAACACCTCGTTCGCACCAGGAGCGTCGACGGTGATGTCTTCGATCGACAGCGCGCCGGGTTGTTCGTTGAGTACCGCAGCCTTCATGAGCTTCCTCTCGTCGCGACGCCAGGTTTGGTGCGTCGGACTGAAGTTTCGCGCGTCGGCGACCTCCGTGGCCAAGCCGCGGTTGGAGGCCGAGACAGCTCATCGGGATGCTGGACGGGGTCGAGTATCTCCCGCAAATGCCGAGGACCGATGTTCTCGGTGCGGCCGAGCTGTACCGTGTGTATCGTCGCCAGGGGGTCACGATCAGGTCGTGGCTCGACTGCCTGATCGCCGCCGTGTCAATCCGCAACGCCCTGCCTCTACTTCACGCCGACGTCGATTTCGGGCACATAGCCAAGTACACGGATCTGATCGAAAGAACGTCCTGATCGCCGCAACCAAGTTAGGCCACGACCTGACCCTGGAGTTGGACGTGAATTCGGGTGCCGCTGTAATTTGAGATTCCATGGAACATAAAAAGGCAGCGACGCGCGCGACCGATGACTACCTGGACTCATCAGGGCGCGACGACGTGCTGAGCGGTGGCGCTCGGATGATCCCGGTGAGCACACCTCTCGGCCCGTGGCGGGTGTGGACTAAGCGGATCGGCAACAACCCCGATCTCAAGGTGCTGCTGCTCCACGGTGGGCCGGGGGCGACCCATGAGTATCTGGAGGCCTGTGACAGCTACCTGCCGGCCGCGGGCATCGAGTATTACTACTACGACCAGCTCGGCTCCGGCCGCAGCGATCAGCCCGACGAGCCGTCGTTGTGGGATCTCGACCGCTTCGTCGACGAAGTGGAGCAGGTCCGTCAGGCTCTTGGTCTCGAGCGGCACAACTTCGTTCTCTACGGACAGTCGTGGGGCGGGATCCTCGCTATGGAGTACGCGCTGCGCTACCCGTCGAACCTGCGCGGGCTGGTCATCTCGAACATGATGTCGAGCGCCCCCGCCTACAACGCATACGCCCAACAGGTCCTGATGCCGGAGATGGACCAGACGGCGCTTGCCAAGATCCTATCGCTCGAAGCGAGCGGAAACACCGAGGATCCCCGGTACATGGAGCTGCTGCTCCAGCAGCACTACGTTCACCACATCCTGCGCATTCCGGTCGCCGACTGGCCCGATGGGGTGAACCGCGCCTTCGCCCACATCAATCAGTCTGTCTACGTGTCGATGCAGGGCCCGAGCGAGCTCGGGATCAGCGCGGACGCCAAGCTGGCCAAATGGGAATGCACCGACCGGTTGGCCTCGATCGAAGTGCCGACCCTCGTTATCGGTGCCCGCCACGACAGCATGGATCCCGCCCACATGGAGATGATGGCGGGTCAACTCCCCAAGGGCCAATACCTGCATTGCCCGGATGGAAGCCATCTGGCGATGTACGACGACCAGCGACGCTACTTCGACGGCCTGGTCGAGTTCTTGCACGGTCTCGCGGACTAGTGTAGTGTCTCGTAAATAATCGGTGATTGTGGTAGTGTCTGGGTGTGCGTGCGCCGAGCCTTGCTTTGAAGATGTCTGATGGTCAGCGGGAGAT
>JANYDT010000088.1 GCA_025359845.1 Acidimicrobiia bacterium | reverse complement strand
ACTCGCCAGCGCCTTGGCTGAGGCAATGGCCAACCAAGCAGCTCGCTGCACTCGCTAGCGATCCACGCCGGGCCAACCGCCGATCCCCACCCCAATACAGCCCGACCGTCGCGGTCGGGCTACGGGCGCGCCCACGCTCGCAGCTGGTTCAGTTTGCACCGCGCCCGTCGCTTGCGTCGATCTGGACAAGGAGCCCTACAGGAGACCACCGACCTGATGCACCGCTCGGGGGCGAGCGTCAGCCGGCACTGCTCCGCCGTGTCATCACCAGTCGGGTCGGAGTACAAATAGCGTCGACGGGCACGTCCCACGGATCGCATGGGAGGGCATCGACGACCTGAAAATCGTAGGCGACGGCGACCAGGAACGGACGGCGTCGGCACGCTGCGAGCAGTTGGTCGTACCAGCCGCCCCCTCGTCCGAGACGGGTGCCGTCAAGGCTCACGCCGACGACCGGCAATAGGAGTAGGTCGAGTTCGTCGATCGGGTCGGGCATGAAGGCCGGAGGGTCGATCACGGGCCACGAGGTTCGCGGGTCGAGAGGAGGCGCAATCTCCGCGCCCATCGGCTGGTAGGCGCCGATCCGGCGGGCACCCTCGTAGCGGTCCCACGCGGTCAGCTGAAATGCGAGTCCTTGCGCGGCCGCCGTGCGCTGGCTTTCAGTCAACGATCGACGCTCCGCCACCAGTTGGCGCCGCCAGGCCGCCTTGTCGGCCCCAACGCCGAGGCCGCTTGCTCCCGCAGCCACTGGTCGCCCATCCACGCCCCGCACGGTACCTTGCAGTGATGACTCCAGTGGCCACGATGCACGTGTACTCGGTGCACGGTGTGGGGGTGGCTCGGGCGCTGACCCGCATGGCGCTTGACCGTCCGCTCCTGCGGCGGACCCCGGGCCTCCGATTTGCCAAGCTGCTCGGCACCGGAGACGGACAGACCTTTGCGGCTCGCGACGCCGACGTGCACCGATGGGCAATGTTCTCGGTCTGGTCGGCCATCGAATACGCTGACCGCTTCGAGAATCGAAGTGCTTGGGGCTTTGCCGACGAGACCTGGCGCATCGATCTCGAACCGCAGCGCTGGCATGGAAGCTGGGGTGGAAGCGATCCGTTCGAGGGCTGTTCGCCGGTGATGGCCGGTGCTGGTCGTGTCGCGGTCGTGACCCGGGCCCGAGTGCGAGCGCGTCAGTGGCGCACGTTCACCCGGGCCATCGCCCCGGTTGCCTCGTCCGCCCAAGCCGCTCCTGGGCGGCTGTTCGCAATCGGCATCGGAGAAGCGCCGATCGGCTTTCAGGCCACCTTCAGCCTTTGGGCCGACACGCCATCGCTCGAGTCGTTCGCCTACCGTGGCGATGCGCACCGCAATGTGGTGGCCCGCACCCGATCCGAGCATTGGTACGCCGAGGAACTGTTTGCGCGTTTCACGGTGTGTGGATCGCACGGCACGATCGACGGGCAGCCCCTGTGAGAATTGTCGGCCGGGCAGCCGTCGCCCTGGGTGGTCTCGCGGTGCTCGTCCAGATCGTCTATCCGCTGGTGCACGGCTCGACTAAGACCGCATGCACGGCCATCAGCGTCGTTGCCTTCTTCGCCGCCTCACTACTCCACGCCATTTCCGTGGGTGGGGTTCGGGCCGCGGCCGCGCTCATCGGCGTATGCGTGTTCGGCGGGCTGATCGTCGAGGCCGTAGGCACTCGAACCGGATGGCCGTTCGGGCGCTATGAGTACGCCCACACGCTGGGTTGGGAGGTGTTCGGCGTACCCCTTGTGGTGGCCTTGGCCTGGGCCATGATGGGTTGGCCGGCGCTGCTCGCGGCGCGCCGCGCCGGATCGGTACTCGTGGGGGCAGCCATCCTCGCGACCTGGGATCTTTTTCTCGACCCCCAGATGGTGCGAGACGGGCATTGGCGGTGGGCGCCGACACGATGGCCGAAGTTGCACGGGATTCCGCTTTCGAACGCACTCGGTTGGTTCGTCGTAGCCGCGCTGATGATGGCCGTGCTCGACCGGTTGGTGCCCGCCGACGCGAGCCTTACGGCCCTCCCCGCGGCCATGCTGGGTTGGACGTGGTTCTCCGAGACACTGGGCCATCTCGTCTTCTTCCACCGGCCCTCGGTCGGCGTCGTCGGCGCGATGGCCATGGCCGCGGCACTCGGGCCCGTCCTCCGTCGGCCCGTAACGCGGCTCGTTGCGCGGCCCGGTCTCCGTGGGCCCGGGGCATGGCCCGTCCTCCGCACACCCGTCCTCCGCCGGCCGGTCGTGCCCGTGGTTCGGCCCGTTGCGTGGCGTTTGGAGCGAGTTCTCGGCCGAAAACACTCCAACCCGATGCCACAAGTTGATCCAAAGGCCACGCAACGCTCGGGGAGTAGGGACGGGGAGTGACGAGCGCGGTTGTCGCGGTGGTCGGGGTCGGATCGGGCGTAGCCGTGCTCGGAGCGGTTCACGCCATGGTGAACGCGCGGTTGCTGCGCCGCCCGACACTCCCGCCGCCGCCGTGTTCCGAGCCGGTCAGCGTCTGCGTTCCGGCCCGTGACGAGGGGGCCAATATCGGGGCGTGTGTCGAGGCCATTCGGGCGAGCGTCGGCGTCGGGCAACTCGAAGTGTTGGTGCTCGACGACGGTTCAACCGACGCCACGTGTCGCGTCGCCAGCGCGGCCGGGGCTCGCGTCGTTACGGGGCGCAAGCTGCCCGAAGGGTGGCTGGGCAAGCCGCATGCGTGCGCTCAGTTGGCCGAGATCGCGACCGGATCGGTGTTGATATTTGTCGATGCCGATGTCCGGGTGGTGTCGGGGGCGGTTGCGGCCACTGTGGATTTGTTGCGCCGTCATCATCTCGACATGGTCAGTCCGTATCCGTGTCAACTCGCGCTGACACCGATCGAGCGCCTCGTCCAACCATTGCTCCAATGGACGTGGCTCACGTTCTTGCCGGTGCGGTGGTCGGAGCGCAATGGTCCCGACACGATGGTGGCGGCCAACGGGCAGCTGCTGGCGGTCGACACTGTCGCTTATATGACTGTCGGCGGTCATTCGGCGGTGAGGGGATCGGTGATCGAAGACGTCTGGTTGGCTCGGGCGTTCAAGCGGATGGGCAAGGCGGTCGCGGTCGTCGACGGGACGGAGTTGGCGACGTGTCGAATGTATGACTCTTGGCCCGCCCTGCGCGAGGGCTACACCAAGAGTCTTTGGGCGGCTGGATCAGCCTCGACCGCGGGTTTGCTGGCCCTGGCCTATCTGGTGCCCCCCGCCGCTGCCCTGCTCGGTCGAGGTCGGGTTCGAGCCCTGGGGTTGGCCGGTTACGCCGCGGCGGTGGCCGGTCGAGCGGTGTGCGCCAGGCGTACCGGGGGGCGAGTCGCCGACAGTGCCTTCCATCCGGTCTCTGTCGGCCTTCTGATCGGACTGGGGCTCCGAAGCAGCAGGGCGAAACGGAAGGGCCTTTTGAGGTGGAAGGGGCGATTGGTTGGCTGACGTCGTGGTCATCGGCGCAGGAGTGGGCGGCATGGCGTGCGCACTTCGGCTGGCCGCGGCTGGCCATCGCGTGCAGATCTTCGAGGCGGCCGATTCGGTTGGGGGCAAGTTGGGTTTGTTCGAGCGTGATGGTTTTCGGTTCGACACCGGCCCATCGTTGCTGACCATGCCGCATCTGCTGCGTGAGGTGGTCGGAGACGATGTGACGATGCGGCGGCTCGACCCGGTCGCGGGTTATCGATTCGGCGACGGGACGTGGTGGAACGCGCCGGATGGCGAAGACTCGATGGCCGCCGCCGTTGAACGGCTGAGACCCGGCAATGGCGCGCAATGGGCACGGTTCTGGGCGCGGGCGCAACGGATATGGGACGTGTCGCACGAGCCATTCTTGGAGTCCCCGCGGGCCGGTGCTCTGACGCTGTTGCGTCAAGCCCTTCAAGTCGGTGACCTCAAGACCATGGCCCCGTGGCGGTCGTTGCACAGCCTCGCCGCCCAACACTTCACCGATCCCCGCCTCGTTAGCTTTGTCGACCGGTACGCCACTTACGCGGGGTCCGATCCTCGAAAGGCGCCGGCGGCGTTGGCGGCGATCGTGTTCGCGGAACGCCATTTCGGCGCGTGGTACGTGGACGGGGGCCTACGACGCATAGCCGAAGCGTTGGTGGAGCGCCTAGCGCAATGCCACGTACCCGTCCACCTCAACGCGACGGTCACCCGAATCGAATGCGTGAATGGCGTGGCCCGAGGAGTGGAGGTGGATGGAAGGATCGTCGCCGCCGAGGTCGTGGTCGCCAACGCCGACGCGTCACAGGTGTACGGGCGCCTTGTCGATGCGCCCAGGGCTTTGCGGCAGTTGAGGCGGGCGAAGCCCAGCTTGTCCGGCTTCGTATTGTGCTTAGCCGTCGACGGACCGAGGAACCACGATCTGGCGCATCACACCGTGTTGTTTCCCGAACGCTACGACGACGAATTCGACGACCTTTTCGGACCGGCCCCGCGACCGGTTCGCGATCCCGCCATCTATCTCAGTGCCCCTAACGATCCGGCCGTGGCGCCGCCTGGCTCGCAAGCTTGGTTCGTGCTCGTGAACGCGCCCCGCCACGCGCCCGATGATGGACTGGATTGGGGCGCGCCCGGTCTCGCCGACCGTTACGCCGATCGGGTGCTCGCGCAGATGGCGGAGCGCGGCGTTGAGGTCCGTCCGCAGGTCCGGTGGCGGGAGATTCGCACCCCGGCCGACTTGGCGCGGCGCACGGGCTCGCCCGGCGGCTCGATCTACGGTACGTCATCGAACGGACCGATGGCCGCCTTTTTGAGGCCCGCGAACCGGTCGCCCGTGCCCGGCCTTTTTTTGGTGGGCGGCTCTTCTCACCCCGGCGGCGGGCTCCCGCTGGTGCTGCTGAGCGCCCGTATCGTGGCCGGGTTGGTGGGCCCGGCGTGATCAAAGGCGGCCTCCGACGGCGGCCGACCCTAACTATCCGGGGGCCTTCGGATAAGCACTACACCGAGTTGAATGAGGCCGATCAGCGATGTGGCTGTCACTATCACGAGCGTGGCGGTGCCGATGAACTCGTCCGAGCGGGGGGCCGTTCCGCAGGCGAGCATGCCTATCACCGCGGCGACGACCCGGGTTGGGCGCTCGCCAACCGTCACGACCCCCACTCCTGAATATCCGGCGACTGAAGCTCGGGCCCGGGTGTACTCGAACAGTCCGACCGCGGCGCCCGCGGTCGCTCCCCACCAGCCGATCCCGCCGGCCAAAACGAGCGCCACGACGAAAGCGGCATCGGCGACACGGTCGGCGACGCTGTCAAGGACGAATCCGAACGCCGTTGACCGGTCGGCAAGCGCCGCGATCGAGCCGTCGAGCCCGTCGCCAAGAGCACTGATGAGAATCGCCGCGGCGGCGGCCAGCGGCCAATGACGCTGCGGCGCGGCGAGAACCGGCACCCACAGGGCGAGCCATATCGTCACTGCCGTGACCGCATTGGGCAGTATCCCGATCCGGGCGAGGGGGCGGGCCAGAGCGTCAGCCACCCGCAGGAAACCACGAACAAATGGCTGCCTCGAGGGATCGACGTCGTGGGCCCGGTGCTGGGCTTGCCAGCGGGCCAATCGCACTTCCGCGGTGGCCAGCGCGACAGGAGGAGCGCGGGTCGCCCAGGCGATTCCAAACAGAACCACACCGACAACGCCGAGGGTGACCGCGGCCGCACCGTTCAGCGCCACGGCGCCTCAGCCATCGTCGAGCGCCTCAAGGCTTCACATCGTGACGACAATTTTTCCGAACTTCGCCCCGGCGCGGAATCGCTCGTACGCGGCATTCACCTCGTCGAGTGGAAAAGTCGCCTCGATCGGCACGCTGATTACCCCGGCCGCGATCATCGGCGTCACGTTGCGTTCGATCCGGCGAGCGGCTTCGGCCTTCTCTTCGAGGGGACGGGTCCGCAACGTGGAACCGTGAATCCGGGCCCGCTTCTGCATCAGCGCCAAGAGGTCGATCTCGCCTTTGCCTCCCGTTCCTGACACGCCGATCACGGTGATGCGCCCGCCCACGCGTAAAGCGGAGAGGTTGGCGGCCAGATTGGCCGCTCCTACCAACTCGATGATGACGTCGAACGGACCATGCGCCTCGAAACCATCGGGGTCGACGGCGGTCACTCGCCCTGGCGCAAGGGCCTCGACCCTCGGTCTCATCGCTTCGTTGCGCACCGTCGCGACAACCCAACAGCCGGCCGCGGCGGCGATCTGTACGGCGGCCACGCCGACGCCACCGGCGGCGCCGTGAACGCACACCCGCTCGCCCATCAGTAAGGCGCACTGGGTCAACAGTGCGTCATGGGCCGTGGTGAAGACTTCCGGAAACGCTCCGGCGCTGGCCCAGTCCATGTTCGCCGGGACGGGTATGAGGGTGCGTTCGTGGACGGCGATCATTTCGGCCATCGCCCCTCCCCCAACCACGGCCATGACTCTGTCGCCAGGGGCGAAGCGGTACACCCCAGGACCAACCGCCACCACCTCTCCGGCCAATTCCAGCCCCGGAATGTCTTCCGGTGAACCGGGAGGAGCTGGATAGCCGCCAAGGATCTGAATGAGGTCGGCGTTGTTCAATCCCGCGGCCCGTACTCTTACCAGGACCTCTCCAAGACCGGGCACGGGGTCGAGACATTCGCTGACGACTAAAGCACGATCAACAATCCTGGCAGCACGCATCCTGGTGAGCGTAGGCTCCGCGGATGAGACGGACCACGAAACGGACCTTGACCATCGGGCTGTCAGCCGGCTTGCTGGCCGGCGCAATCCTCGACACTAACTGGGCGCCATCAAGCAACGCCGCGCCATCGCTCACCATCAGTGCCAAGCTCCCACCGTTTGTCACGATCGATCCGAACGTCTTCGTCACCATTCCAAAGATTCTGTTTTACACCGACGACGTGAGCATCGCGAAGACCGATGGGGTCACCCAAGTCGCTCCGGGCGCGATTGTCAGCTACACGATCACCGTCCGGAACCGCTCCGACAAAACAGTCCTGGTCAGCGTCAGAGACTCGGTTCCGGCACAGTTCGCGGCGGCCGTGTGGGGATGCTTGCCGTCCGCCGGATCAACCTGTCAGAGCGGCGCCAACGGCACCGGGTCAATCAATTCTCTTGTTCTTTTGCTCCAGGACGGTTCCGCAGTTTTTCAGATGGACGCCCAGCTAAAGAGCGACGCGACGGGCCCCTTGGTCAACACCGCGCTCATGGACAATTTCACCACCGTCGTCGGCAATACGTCGTCGGAATTCAAAGACAACAACGTCAGCAACAACCTCGCCACCGATACTGACCAGATCGTGGCCCCCACTACATCGACCGGGGCGACGACGACGACGACGACCACTGTTGCGACCACGACCACCACCGTCGCCGCTACGACCTCAGCCACCATCGTGGTGGCCACCGCGGCGGCGGCCACGACGCTGGCTCCGGTGACCGTGACCCCCACCACGGCCTCGGCCACGACGCCGCCAACGGCGGCGACTCAGCCGGCGCCCGTCGTAACCGCGGCTGGGGTGACAACGGCTCCTCCGGTGACATCGGCGGGGCCTCCGCAAACGATCATCGTCATCGTTAGGCAAGGTGGAACGACGAGACGGGTCATCAGAAGAATCGTTCCGAAGAAGAGGAAGGTTTTGGTCGTGAAAAAGAAGGCGAAGAAGAAGGTCGTGCGCTGAGGCCGCCGCTACTTGAGGCCCCGGCTACCTGAGGCCCCGGCTACCTGAGGCCCGTGCTACCTGAGGGCCGGTGTGCCCACGAACGGGCTTGGGTCCTTCACGGCGGGAAGGACCGGGCCCGACCATGACATCACCCGGGCCAGTTCATCGGTGACAACCTGCCAGGCCGCCGGGTTCCAGCCCTCGGTGGCGTTGGCCACATTGCCATCGTTGTCGACGTGCACGAGGGCCGGCAAGCGCTCGAAAGCGAACGCTTTGACGATTGACCGATCCGTGTCGGGAAAGACGAGGAGCCGATCGGCGATAGGACCGAGGAATGTGCGGGCCTCGTCGGCGGTCGCGCCGGTCAACACAATGCCAACTCGGCAATCGGCTTCATCGAACGTCTCGAGCACACGGGTTGCGGTGGGCAGGATCCACGAACTCTCGCCGGTGAACGGGTCGAGCACCGCCAGCAGCAAGTGGTACTGGACCAGCCAGGCTCGCAAGGGGTAGCCCTTCCCCGTGAGGGGCGCGAGAATGAGATCGGCCGGAGGGTTGGAAGCCACGGGCGGCAAAGTTAGTCGAGGGCGCGTCCCGGCTGGTAGTCATCGCCTCTTCGCCCCGGCTGGAGCACCGGGCCGAAGCCAGCCGAGAGGCGTCTGGCCGGTCGCGTAGGCACAGGCCGCCAAACCCGGCGTAACCTTCACCGCGTGCATCCGATCGAGCGACTCCGGTATGTGGCCCGCGCCGGCGGGGACGCGAGTTCGATGCTCGTACGAGAAGCCGCCTCCGCGTTGGCCGGGTTCTCCGATGATCCAGCGGCGCTGGTGACGGCCTGTCGTCGCCTCGTCGACCGCCATCCAAGGACTGCGCCGGTATGGTGGCTGGCGGCGAGGGTCCTCGCCTCCGATCAGCCGGCCCGAGAGGCCTGGTCGGCCACCGACGAGCTCGATGAAGATCCAACCCCTAATGCAGTGGCCGACGCGCTGCCCGAGGAGGCGAGCGTGCTGGTCTTGGGTTGGCCTGAGCTGATCGCCCCCGCACTGGCTCGTCGGGGAGACGTTGACGTGTATGTGGTCGACGCTTTCGACGCCGGTTCGGGGTTGGTCCGGGCCTTGGAACGGGCCGGTACCGAGGCCACGTTGGTAGAGGAACGCGGCGTCGGTGCGGCTGCCGCGTCGGTTGATGTCGTACTGATCGATGCCGTTGGCGCAGGCATCGACGGACTGGTCGCGATCGCCGGGTCGCGTGCCGCGGCGGCAGTAGCCCGGCACATGGGCCGCTCGGTGTGGGGAGTGTTGGGGGTCGGACGGGTCTTACCCGACCGTTTGTGGGACGCCTACCTCGCCCGGCTCAATGAAGACGAAGACCCGTGGGACGCCCCGTATGAACTGGTCCCCCTTGATCTTTTTGATGCCGTGATCGGTCCTGCTGGACCCATGGAGCCTGCGGTCGGCGTACGTGTGACCGATTGTCCGCCCGCGCCAGAGCTACTCAAGAGCGTCGACTCTCTCGGCGCGAGGTAACGCAAGGTAGACGCGAGGCCGGTCGTGGAGACCTCTTGTTCCATTCTCGGTTACTCGTCGCGCCCGGATCGCCCGTAGGCTCCGGGCCATGTCTGCGCGCTCTCGTGAACTGCCCCGTCGTTCCTGCCTCTCGGTGCCCGGATCATCGGAAAAGATGATGGGTAAGGCCCCCAGCCTCGGCTCCGATATGGTATTTCTCGACCTCGAGGACGCCTGCGCGCCGAAGGAAAAAGTAGCGGCCCGCGGCAAGGTTGTCGAGGCCATCAAGACCCACGACTGGGCCGACAAGGTGCTGTGCGTTCGGATCAACGACTGGTCCACCAAATGGACGGCCTACGACATCATGGAAGTGGTGGGCAACGCCGGCGAGCGTCTCGACGAAATCATGCTCCCGAAAGTCGAGAACGCGGCTCAGATACAGGCCACCGACATGCTCCTGCGCCAGGTCGAGATCGCGGCTGGGCTCCCCATCGGCCATATCGGCATCGAGGCCCAGATCGAGACGACGCGCGGCCTGATCAATGTCGAGGAAATCTGCGGAGCGTCGCCGCGCCTAGAAACGATTATTTTTGGACCGGCCGATTTCGCGGCCTCGATGGAAATCCCGGTGCTCACGGGGGGCGTCCAGATTCCCGATTACCCCGGCGATCATTTCCACTACGTATTTTCCAAGATTTTGATGGCGGGTCGGGCCAACGGTATCCAAGTCATTGATGGGCCTTATCTGTACATTCGCGACTCCAATGGTTTTCGCGACTACTGCAAGCGGACCCGTACGCTCGGCTTCGACGGCAAGTGGGCTCTCCACCCCGATCAGGTGGCCATCCTGAATGAAGTGTTCTCGCCCACGCAGGAACAGTTCGACAAGGCCTACGACATCCTCGACGCCTACCGCAAGGCCACCGAAGACGAAGGTAAAGGCGCGGTCATGTTCGGCGACGAGATGATCGACGAGGCGTCGCGAAAGATGGCCACGAAGTTCTTGAGTCGCGGCGAGCGAGCCGGACTGAAGCGGTCCCCCGCTTGATTTCTCGAACAGGTTCGACGCGGTCCATGGTTGATTCCAATGCGATAATCTTGAATGGGTCAAAGACTTTGAAGGGTGGAACAATGTACGAACACCAGTGGGTAATGCGCGTCCAAGCAGCAAGCGCCGAATTGACAGGAACGTGAGAAGCGTCGGGAGCGTCGCCTTTCGCGCGATCGCAATCCTCGCCGTGGCGGGTACCCTGAGCACCGGAGCATCGGCCACGGTCCGAGCCGAGCCCGCCTATTGCCAAACTATGAAGTCCAATAAGATTGACTTCGCCAAGCCGTTGAACAAGCAGTTGAAACCGTTGCGCAACGGCGTGCCTGCCTCGATCAAGACCTCGATCGAGAAGATGATATCGCTCAGCGAGAAGATCGAGAACGGCCAAAAGGGCCTGAAGGGTCATCCCGAGAAGCTGGCCGCGCAGCTCAAGCTCAGCGAGGAGTACGGCAAGGCCGCGGACGTTTGGATTGCCTGGGGCCAGAGCAATTGCACGAGCAAGCCGGAGAACTCGCCCGCGTGAGTCTCGAACAAGTTCGAACCGTCGGAGCCCGACTTGTATGCACCTTGTATGGCCCGGGTAAGCTGTAGGTCATGAGCAAGATCAAAGTCCTCAATCCGGTCGTCGAGATGGACGGCGACGAGATGACGCGCATCATCTGGCAGTTCATCAAAGACAAGCTGATCCTGCCGTACCTCGACATCGATTTGAAGTACTACGACTTGGGCATCGAGTATCGAGACGCGACCGACGACCAGGTCACGATCGACTCGGCCGAAGCGACCAAGAAGTACGGCGTCGCCGTCAAATGCGCCACGATCACGCCCGACGAGGCCCGGGTCGAAGAGTTCAAGCTCAAGAAAATGTGGAAGTCGCCGAACGGCACGATCCGCAACATCCTCGGCGGAGTGATCTTCCGTGAGCCGATCGTCATCTCCAACATCCCGCGCCTCGTGCCGGGCTGGACGAAGCCGATCGTGATTGGGCGCCACGCCCACGGTGACCAATACAAGGCCACCGACTTCAAAGTGCCCGGGGCCGGCACGGTCACCATGACCTATGCCCCGGCCGACGGCTCCAAGCCAATGGAGTTTCAGGTGGCCAACTACGGTGCCGATGGTGGCGTGGCGATGGGCATGTACAACTACAACGACTCCATCCGGGACTTCGCGAGGGCGTCGCTGCGATACGGCCTCAACCGCGGCTACCCCGTCTACCTGTCGACCAAGAACACCATCCTCAAGGCCTACGACGGGGCTTTCAAAGACATCTTCGAAGAGGTGTATCAAGGCGAGTTCAAGACCGAGATGGACGCCGCCGGCCTCACCTACGAACACCGCCTCATCGATGACATGGTAGCGGCGGCCATGAAGTGGGAGGGGGGCTACGTATGGGCATGCAAGAACTACGACGGTGACGTGCAGAGCGACACGGTCGCGCAGGGTTTCGGTTCACTCGGACTCATGACGAGCGTCCTCATGACGGCCGACGGCAAGACGGTCGAGGCCGAGGCCGCCCACGGTACGGTGACCCGTCACTTCCGGGAGCATCAGAAGGGTAACAAGACCTCTACCAACCCGATCGCGTCGATCTTTGCGTGGACGAGGGGACTCGCCCATCGCGGCAAGCTCGACAACACGCCGGCGGTTATCGAGTTCGCCGACAAGCTCGAAGCCGTGTGCGTCGAGACTGTCGAAGCCGGCGACATGACGAAAGACTTGGCGATCTGCATATCGAAGGATGCGCCCTTCCTACACACCGAAGAATTCCTCGACGCGATCGACCGCCGATTGCAATCCAAGATGGGGGTCTAGAGGTCTTCGGCGATGGAGACGCTGCGGGTCACGATGTCGTGCCAGGTTTGGCTGTAGCGATCGAAGCGGGCGTTCAAGATCCCGATGCCCGCGATACCGACCGAAAACACTTCCATGAGGGACCGAAAAACTGCTCGGATGTAGCCGATCGGCGCCCCGGTGCGAAAGTCGACGACGCGCACGCCAAACAGCCATCGGCCCAAGGTCCGACCGGTCCGTCCCAACGGCACGAGCCAGACGGTGAAGAGCACGGCGGCGATGATGATGACCGCGGCCTGGCGTAGGTGGACCACGTCGCGGGCCGCGTATTGACGGCAGCTGTAGAGCCGATCGATGAGCCGAGCGCAATAACTGTCATGCGACGGCATGCGGTGGCGGATGTACCACAGCGGGCCCGCGATCAATGCCAGGATGAGCACGGCGTCGACGACCGTCGCGGCGACGCGCAGCCCGAAGGGCGCCGATCGTCTCGGCTCTGGTGATGGGCTCCTCTCCGGGCGGTCGACGATGCTCGAACGCCGCACGACCATATGCGTGAAGTCTGAACCCCATTTTTCTTCTGTGGCTTTGGGCATGGTTCCTCTTGTCTCTCACAGATCGTCGACCCGAGAAGCGCCGCGCGACATCATCAAGACTGGTGACTGCGGTATTGCCGGGCTACTGACTGAATCGCCAGGCCTATCCAGGGCGGCTCGCGACGCTCGACCGTGACCCTCATGTTCGGATACGCAGCGACGACCCGATCGCGTTGCGTCTCGATGAGACCGGAGAGCAACAACGTTCCGTTCGGTGCCATCCGCGCCGCGATGGCTGGCGCGAGGTCAATGAGGACGGGGGCCAAAATGTTGGCTAAGACGAAGTCATATTTACCTTCGACTTCATCAATGGGCGTGGTGCTGACCGTCACAAAGATACCGTTTTGGTTGGCGTTGAAGAGCGTGGTCGGTATGGCGGCCTCTTCCACGTCGACTGCGGTCACCGGTCCGGAGCCAAGCAGTGCCGCAGCCACGCTCAGAATGCCGCTGCCGCAACCCACGTCGAGGACGCTGGCTCCGGCAACCGTCAGCTCTTGTATCAGCTCGAGGATGAGGCGGGTCGACGGATGAGCGCCCGTGCCGAAGCTGCGCCCAGGTTCGAGCCGAATCACGAGATCTCTATCGCGCGGCTCAACCGGCGCCCCGACCTTCCACGAGGGTACGATCACGAAGCGGCCGACCCGGAACGGTTCGAAGTGCTCGCGCCAAGCGTCGAGCCAACTGTCGTCGGTGATCAAGAAGAAGGTGGGCGACCACCCAGGTCTCATTTCGGCAACGGCGTGCTGAGCCAACGCCACTGATGCGAATCCGGCCTGAAGCGCCGTCCTCATGTCGCCCTGGGCCTGCCAACCCTCGGTCACCGCCCGCCTCGGTGGCACTTCTTCTATGCCGACGGTGTCGCAGGCCCACAGGTCGGCGGAAGCCATCTCGCAATCGGCGGGCTCGACGAGCAGTCGCACCACGGGGTAGCCCACATTCACGCGTTCAGTATCCACTGGGTAAGACTCATGGCATGGATCAGCAGCCGGCCGAGTTCCGCTATACCGACCTCCTTCCCACGGGCCCCGATACGACTTTGTACCGCCAACTGAGCACCGGAGGGGTGTCGACGTTCGAGGCCGGGGGCAGTACCTTCCTGCGCGTCGATTCGGCGGCCATCACGATGTTGACGGCGACTGCTATCCGTGACATCAGCCACCTCTTGCGCCCGGGCCACTTGGCCCAACTGCGGGCCATCCTCGACGACCCGGAAGCTTCGAGCAACGATCAGTTCGTAGCGCTCGACCTGCTCAAGAATGCGTCGATCGCAGCGGCCATGGTGTTGCCCGGCTGCCAAGACACGGGCACCGCGATCATCAAAGGCAAAAAGGGTCAATATGTGTTGACAGACGACGGTGACGACCGACCCGCCATCGCGCGGGGTGTGTTCGACACGTTTCAGAAGTCGAACCTGCGGTACTCGCAGATGGCCCCTCTCACAATGTGGGAAGAGGTGAACACCGGAACCAACCTGCCGGCCGAGATCGAGATCGAAGCGGTGGGCGGGTCGGAGTACAAGTTCTTGTTCATGACGAAGGGTGGGGGATCGGCCAACAAAAGCCTCCTGTTTCAGGAGACGAAGGCGCTCCTGAATCCGAAGAGCTTCGCGACTTGGATGGACGAGAAGATTCGCACGCTCGGTACCGCCGCCTGCCCCCCGTACCACTTGGCTGTGGTGATCGGCGGCACGAGCGCCGAGCATTGTCTCAAGACGGCCAAATTGGCGTCGGCGCGCTACCTTGACACCCTGCCGACGGCCGGAAGCGATCTCGGGCACGGATTCCGCGATCTCGAAACCGAGGCGGAGGTGTTGCGCATCGCCCAGAATACGAGCATCGGCGCGCAATTTGGGGGCAAGTATTTCTGTCATGACATCCGCGTCATCCGAATGCCCCGCCACGGCGCCAGCTGTCCGGTCGCCCTGGCGGTCTCGTGTTCGGCCGACCGCAACGCGCTCGCCAAGATCACCAAGGACGGCGTGTTCCTCGAACAGCTGGAAACCGATCCCGCGCGTTTCCTTCCGGAAGTGACCGACGCATCGCTCGGGGGTCCGGTTGTGGAGATTGACCTCAACCGGTCGATGGCCGAAGTGCGGGCCGAATTGAGCAAGTACCCGGTGAAAACCCGGCTTTCGCTGACCGGATCGATGGTCGTGGCTCGCGATATCGCCCACGCGAAGATCAAGGAGCGACTGGACCGGGGCGAGGGATTGCCCGAGTACTTGAAGGATCAGTGCGTCTATTACGCCGGTCCGGCGAAGACGCCGACGGGCATGGCTTCCGGCAGTTTCGGACCAACTACGGCCGGGCGCATGGACTCATATGTCGAAGCGTTTCAAGCGGCCGGCGGTAGCTTCATCATGCTCGCCAAAGGCAACCGCTCGAAGACCGTCACCGACGCGTGCGCCCGGTACGGCGGTTTCTACCTCGGTTCCATCGGCGGTCCCGCAGCCCGGTTGGCCCAAGACTGCATCCGCCGCGTCGAGGTTCTTGAGTACCCGGAGTTGGGCATGGAAGCTGTCTGGAAGATTGATGTGGTCGACTTCCCGGCCTTCATCGTCGTCGATGACAAGGGCAACGACTTTTTCGAGACGGTCAGCCGGCCCGTCTCGTTGGGCCGCAAGGGCTCACCCAAGGCCATGCAACCAGCGCTCACCAGGGCGTGAGGACTGGCCACGCCGGGGCTCCGTCGCGGCCGAGCATCCACGCCAACAGTTCGCGTTTGGTGGCCCGCACCTCGACCGGGCTGAGACCGTCGGGTCCTACTTTCACGGTGTCGCGCGTTGAGTCGGTTACGACGAGGCGCACGGCGGTGTCATGCGGCAGACGTTCGCCCAGCTTGCCTACCGTTGCCAGCCATTCGGCATCGGTGTAGGTAGTAAGCCAGTCGAGCGCGCTGAACCCGTCCAAGCCCAGATCGGCCGTGTGGACCTGACTCTCCCGCAGGCGGTGGAACGGAATCGCCGCAGTGTCGACGAGGCCACGCATGTGCTCGGTCCTGCCCGCCCAGACGGTGTTGGAGGCCGACGCAGCCACCTGCTCAAATCGCCCGAGCGCGGCGGTGACCGCCTCGACGAGTTCCCGGGCCGTACGCCCGGCGCCTGCTTCGATCGACTCGTCGCGAGCGGCCATCGACAGATACTGCGGACGCCCCTCCAAGAGGTTGGCCTGGCCGTCGGCGTTGCCGGCGATGTGACTCAGTAAGTGACCGACAGTCCAGCCGGGTAGCCGTGATCGACTGCGAGCGGTAGGGTCGTCGAGGTTGTCGATAAGCGTCAACAGCTGACGGTGCGCGGCAATGACCGCGTCGAGCATGACCACGTGGTCGATCGAACCGCCATAGCGGCACCGGAACATGCCCATGCCTTTGACGCTCATGACCACTTCGCCGTGTTGGTTTGTGCCGGTGAACTGCTGGTGCACGATGCCGCGATCGGGTTTCGAGCGCGACCTCACGGTCGACAGCACTTCAAAGTCGTAGCGGATCGTGTCGCCGACCCGCACGGGAAGGGGCCATCTGATCTCGTCGAGGCCAGGTGATCCCAATGATCCTTCTGGTGAAAGGAACGTGTCGACCATGAACCGCATGAGCCATACGTTGGTATGCCAGCCCGACGCGATCAGTCCACCGAAGATCGACTGCTTGGCCGCTTCGGGATCGATATGGAACGGCTGCGGGTCCCACTGCGTGGCGAACTCGATCATCTCGGGTGCTTCGAACGTGTGCGACCCGAGTTCGAGGCGTTGATCGGCCGAGAAGTCTTCGAACATGAACGTTGTCACGGGAGGCGAGCGTAGAGTCTGCGCTGTGGGCATCTTGGACGCTAAGCAGCAGGCCGCCTTCGAGCGCGATGGCTTTTTGGTGATCGAAGGTTTTGTCGATCGCGATGCCGGTGACGGCCTGCGGGCCCGGGCCGCGGAGATGGTGGCGGCATTCGATCCGGCCGAGCATCGCAGCGTGTTCTCCACCCATGAGCAAGAGCGGACGAGCGATGAGTACTTCTTGTCGTCCGGGGGCGAGATCCGGTTCTTCTTTGAAGAAGAAGCGTTTGACGAAAGCGGTGAACTTCGCCACGGCAAGGACGGATCGATCAACAAGATCGGGCACGCCCAACACGACCTCGATCCGGTCTTTGATGCGTTCTGTCGGACCCCTGACGTTGCCGGAGTCGCGCGCGACGTCGGGCTCGTGGATGCATTGCTCCTGCAGTCCATGTATATCTTTAAGAACCCGTTCATCGGCGGCGAGGTGACCTGTCACCAAGACGCCACCTTCTTGCATGGCGATCCGATCACCGTTACCGGATTCTGGTTCGCGCTCGAAGACGCCACGACCGACAACGGCTGTCTGTGGGCCATCCCGGGCGGACACCGGACGGGCTTGCGCAAGAAATTCGTGCGCAACGATCCGTTCGACGAGTCCGCCGGAACCCATTTCGTCACGTATGGACCCGACATCGATCAACGCGGCGCGGTTGCGGTTGAGGCGCCCGCCGGGACGCTCGTCTTGCTTCATGGTCTGCTACCGCATTTCTCGGGCCCGAACCGTTCGCCGAAGAGCCGCCACGCGTTCTCGCTGCACTGTCTGGACGCTACCGCCGACTATGGCAACGACAACTGGCTGCAGAGGCCCCCGTCTCTGCCCCTGCGGGGTTTCGCGTGATCCGAGAACGGGGTTGAGTTCGAAGACCCCGACAAGAGAAGGAGTAATTGCCATGTCTGCGAGCCCGTCCCCAGTCTCCGCCGAGAATGTCCGTTTCGATCCACCGGGCCCCGGCCATTGGGAAATCGATCGGACGCATTTCAGTGGTGGAATGACGCCCATTTCCACATGGCTCATGGAGGAGACGGTTTCCGCCGGTATGGGCCGGGTGTTCGCCGAACTTGGCGTTCCCGCGGAGACGCTCTCGATGAAGGTGGTCAATGGCTTCGTCTACGCGCGGCTGCGTCCCTTGATCGGGGCTGACAAGCCGTCCAAGAAGTTGCCACCGCTGGCTATTCTGAAGCTGGCGACCAAGCTTCATCCCGCGTTCCGAAAGCGGAACAAGGCGGCGACGAAGGCGCTGGCCGAGCGGCCCTGGCGCAAGATCGTGGCCGACTGGCACGCCACGATTAAGCCGGAACTCGACCGCGCCAACCTTGCGATCCAAGACGTCGATATCGCTACGCTCGACGAGCACGATTTTGTGCACCACGTCGAGACGTGCCTGCAGCACATCCGCAAGACATCGGAGATGCATTTCTGGCTCCACGGTTACGATCTGGGCCCGCTCGGCCTGTTGATCTTCGACTGCGAGCGTTGGGGCATACCTCCGGCCGACGTGCTGCCGGCCCTTGCGGGGTCGTCGCCGTCGACAGCCGCGCCGGCAGTGGCCTTGTCGACGATGCGTGCCGCGGTGCGAGATCACGTCGCCGCAGGGGGAATGCGTCCGAACACGCTCGATGAGTTGCGCGCCGTGTCGCCGGCGGTCGCAGCGCAGCTCGATGAGTATCTGCGTTACAAAGGCAACTTGCTCTTTTCTCGCTATGACTTCGATGGAATTACCCTTAACGATGCACCCCACGTGGTATTGAGCACCATCTGCGACGGGCTCGATCGCAGCGTGGTCCACGATTCCGAAAACCTGGCGGCGGCGTTGCGGGCACGTGTCCCCGAAGCCGATCGGGTCACCTTCGATGAGCGTCTCACTGAAGCGCGCGCCGCCCTCGACCTGCGCGATAACAACGGACCCAACACCTACGAATGGCCGGCTGGTCTGGTGCGTCGGGCCTTGCTCGAAACCGGTCGTCGCCTGGTCGTGCTCGGCAAAGCCCACGCGCCCGAGCACGCTTTCGAACTCGGTCCCATCGAATTGATCACGTTGCTCCATGACGGAGTGGGCCCTAATGCCGATGAGTTGGCGGCGCGCGCGGTGAGACGCCACGCGCTGGCCCAACTCGATCCGCCTAGGACTCTCGGGCCCGTCGAACTGACTCCGCCGTTGGAAGCGCTCCCGCCGATGCTGCAGCGCATGGTGGGCACTGTCATGTCGGTAATGACGCAGATGGGGATGGTCGCCGACCCGTCGGGGGCCCCCGAGAGTCGGGCGCGGCACGGAAGCGGGATCGGCACGACGAGCTACGTTGGACGGGCCCGCAAAGCCGCATCCGCGGAGGAGGCCATTGACGTGCTCGAAGCCGGCGACGTACTCATTGTGCCTTTCACCACGCCGGCTTACAACATCGTGTTGTCACTGGCCGGCGCGGTTATCACGGCCGAAGGAGGGCCAATGAGCCACGCCGCCATTCTGGCCCGAGAACTCGGCATTCCCGCGATCGTCGGGATGAAGGATGCGCTTACGGTCATTCCCGACGGCGCCATCGTCGAGGTCGACCCGAGAACCGGTTCATTGAGGGTGCTCTCCGTCGCGGGGTAGCCAACCCGCGTGCGGTGGCGCTATCGTCGGCCCATGCCTGACGAAATCCGTTTCAGTTTCGATCCTCTCTGACCGTGGTGCTACGTCACCTCCAAGTGGGTGCACCAGCTCGTGCAGCTGGGTGAAGTCACGGTCAACTGGGGTATTTTCAGTCTCGAGATCAACTCGACCAAGAAGGAGTCGATCGACGAGGCGGCCGAGTTTCGGGCCTTTCGGGTCATGCGCACGGTCATGGCGGTGCGGGCGAAGGAGGGCAACGACGCCGTGGGGCGGTTTTACGAGGCTGTCGGCCGTCGTATTTGGGATGCCACCGAGAGCGTCCGAGACGAAGAAACGATCAAGGCGGCGCTGGTCGACGCCGGCCTCGATTCCTCGTTACATGATCTGGCGATGGCTGATCCTTCAACTTGGGAAGCGGTTGTCTCCGAGCATCACGCGTTGGTCGAGGGCACACGAACCTTCGGCGTGCCTTCCATCACGCTCGACGGCGGGACGGGTCCATGTACGTTCGGCCCGGTCATCTCGCACGCCCCGAAGAGCGATGAAGAAGCGATTGAGTTGTGGCGGGCCACTCGCACCCTCACCCGCTACGAAAACTTCAGCGAACTCAAGCGGGAAAGGGTCGAGCCTCCCGATTTGGAAGCCTCCCGGGCTAGGGCCCGAGCGGCTGCGGCCGCCGATAACGGTTAGCGGCTGGGAAAGTGGACGCGCAAGGTGCGAGCTGGGCCGGCCGCTCTATTTGCCTCCTTTGAGGTAGTTCGGGGTGGGAAACGGCGACTTGCCGCTTCTCGGATAGACCTGCACATAGCCCGTAGCCGCGCCAAGGACTCCGGCGTCGACCACCACCCCATCGGCGGCGTTTTTGAGCTGCAGCGCGCCATTGCCGGCGTTGTCGGCTCCCAAGAAGGCGACAGCGGCGGCCGACTTTCCGAAGAATTTGAAACCATCCTCGGATACGTCGGCAAATAGCTTGCCGTCTTGTCCTTCAAGTTGGAAGATTCCCTTCTGTTCCGTGCTTACACCGAGGTAGGCTACCTCGCCGCCGGCGGTGTTATACAGCGTAATACCATGGTGCTTCGGCCTATCTGCGATTTCCATAATCGTGGTTCCAGATGCATTTTGAATGAGTATGGGTGCCTTGAGAACGGTATTTATCGTGGGGTTCTGTGCTCGGCTCTGCGGTGACAGAATCAGAACTAGTGCCAGTGCGACCGCACTCAAACCACCAAAGAGCGGAAGCCAGTGTAGGGGTGGACGGCGATTCTGTTGCTGCTTGATTTCGCGAAGGTCGGATTGAACTCGGGCCAACTCGACAGCTTTACCATCCAATTGGGTCTGCATCATCACGAGTCGTTGTTCTAGTTCGAATAGCTTGTCCGTTGACATTCTTGTCCTTTACGTTGACTGGTGTGTCGGTTCAAGTGTCGTGGACGCAGCCGGGACCTGTCAAGGGAATCGAGGTGTATTAGTTTATTAGTTGGCCCCCGCCTGCTCGAGCAGACGGCGAGCGATTACCTTGAGGCACAGGGTCTCGTCGGCGCCTTCAAAGATTGACAGCACCCGGGCGTCGACGAAGTACCGTGACACCGGAAACTCCTCGGCATAGCCCATTCCGCCGTGTATCTGCATGGCCTCCCGGGTGACCCATTCGGCCGCCCGACACACATATGCTTTCACCATCGAGGCCTCCATGGCTCCCTCGCCCTTCGCCATCAGCCGGGCGACCTGATAGCTGAACTGTCTGGAGGCCTGGATAATGACGGCCATGCGGGCCAGCTTTGCTTTGTTCAGTTGGTACGTCTCGATCAGGCGGCCGAACACATTGCGGTTCTGCGCATAGAGTACGGAGGCTTCATAGGCCGCTTGCATCACGCCGACCGCTCGCGCCGCAGTCTGTAGGCGGCCATTTTCGAACCCTTCCATTTGTAAATAGAAGCCTCGTCCAAGTCCGGCTTCTCCGCCGATGAGGTTGGCGGCCGGAACGTGCCAATCCTCAAAGGCAATCTCGTAGGAGTGCATGCCTCGGTAGCCGATGGTGTCGATCGGACGGCCTTCCATCTTGCCCCCGTGGGATTGCGTGAACATGAATCCGTGCCCGTCACCGCGGGGCTTGGGCACGATGAACAGCGAGAGGCCCCGGTGTGACTTGGCTCGGTCGGGGTCGGTCCGGGCCAAGAGCATTAGGGCATCGGCGCGTCCGGCGAACGTACACCAGGTCTTCACTCCGTTTATCGCGTATGACGAGCCGTCAACCGTCTTAGTAGCCGTAGCCTTGAGGTTGGCGACGTCACTTCCGTAGTCGGGCTCCGTGACGGCTACTGCGACCAATATTTCGGCTGAGGCCAGCTTTGGCAGCCATTCCCGTTTCTGCTCCTCGGTGCCGCCTTTCACCAGGGCCCTCGTCAAGATCTCAGGACGGGTGATGAGCGATCCACCGATTCCGAGCGAGCCCCGCGACAGCTCTTCCGTGGCTACCACCATCCCGAGATAGTCGGACTCGCCGCCCGAGGCGAACCCTTCGTACTCTTCGGGGACCGAGAGCCCGAAGCCGCCCAACTCGGCCAATCCGGCGATGACGTCTTCGGGTACGTCGGCGTTATGACGATGTACGTGCTCCGCTTGGGGCCGGATCTTGTCTTCGGCAAATCGCCGAAAAGAGTCGGCCACCATCTCGAAGTCGGGGTCGAGATGCTTCGGGCCGCCCGATGCCGCCGTGAGCGCGTCGCCCAAGTCGGCCACGAAGGCGGCCGCCCGGTAGGTTCGGACGAAGCCCATCACCCCGTCCATTGCCCCGATAGGCACTCCCCAATCGGCCTCGCGACCCAGTATTCGCACGGCCACGTCGTGGGCGACATCGGCCACGAACGCGCAGGCGATTCGTGCCTCGAGGTCGCCTTTGGCGCCGTAGTCGAGAACCGCGCGGGCGTTCTCGACCGCGCTGGCGGCGTGGGCCAAGTCGTAGGCCACGATCTGGTTCTGGTCGATGGCCATGTCGGGTTTCCCGCCGCCGGCCGCGAGCAGCGCCCTGGCGGCACCGTGGGTAACGGCCCGGCAAGCTTCAACGACGGACGCGGCGGCAACGAGGTCGATGGTGGTCATGGCGCAAACGCTATCGGGGGTCGCGCGCCAATGGGCAACCGGATGGTCGCGATCGCCCACAACCAGGACGTGCGACGACGACCCCCGGTGCGAACCCGAGTAGCCAACCGCGGCGCGGACGAATAGCTTGAGGGCGATGACGACGCATGAGCGCCCCTTCGGCCGCTATTTCGAAGACTTCGAGATTGGCGACGTGTATAAGCACTGGCCCGGAAAGACGATCACCGAGGCCGATGACCATTTGTTCTGCATGATCACGATGAACCATCATCCACTGCACACCAACGTGTGGTTCGCTGAGAATGAGACTGTGCACGCCAAGAACGTGGTGGTCGGCAACCTCGTGTACTCACTCGTATTGGGCATGAGCGTGCCTGACGTGAGTGGGTCGGCCATTGCCAATCTCGAAATCGAGACGTTGCGGCACTCGAAGCCAACCTTTCACGGTGACACCATCTACGCCGAAACGCGAGTGCTCGAGAAAACTGAGACCTCGAAGGGGGACCGAGGCATCGTGGCCGTCGAAACCAAAGGGATCAATCAGCGTGGCGAGGAGGTGTGCTACTTCAAGCGCAAGGTCATGGTGTGGAAGAAGGCGAGTGTGCCGGCTCGCCGGCGCCCCTACGACGATCACGACATCTGGGCGAAGCCCTAGGCCGCAAGAGTGGTCTCAGGCGTGGGCGCGTCAGGAACGCTGCTGTCGGTCACCCTCGGCTCGAGGGTCAGACGCCGGACGGATGTAGTCGGCGTGATGTCGGTCAGGCGATCAACGACCTGGACGGGCGTGCCGATGGGGAGCAGGGAGGCGAGTTTCGTGATCGTAGCGTTGGCCATGCGAACGCAACCGTGGCTCACCCGGCTGCCGATCAGTCCGGGCGCGTTGGTGCCGTGGAGGCCGATCGCGCCTTGCCCACCGGCGAAACTGGCCAATGTCTCGGAGAACCCTGAGAGCTTCAGCACGATCGGTCCTAAACCGGCGCCGGCGTTGGCCTGTGGAAGTCGGTCGACGATGAAGAACAACCCTTTCGGAGTGGGGTTGTTGCCCGTGCCGGTGGCCACCTGATCACGTAGAATTACCCGTTCGTCTCGGTACAAGCTCAACGTATTGGTGGAGAGTTCCACCACGACCCGCAGCGCCGACGGCTCTGAGCGCACCTCGCTGGCCTTCACCCATCCCACGGTGCCATTCGGACGAATCGGCAGGAGTATCCGCAGATACCCCGCTTGCTCACCCAGTACCAGGAAGGCCCGATCACCGACGATCGTTTGGTCAGGATCGAAACGCAGCATTGGCGATTCGCCCTTGGGATCGCGCAGGACGAAGACCGGCTTTCCGTTTGATCGCGCCACTCGGGCTTGGCCAAGCGACGCTAGGTCGTCTCGATTCACGTGGTCCCACCCGACGATCGGCGTTCCTGCGGATCGTCGGGCGATCGGGCGCGTCGTCGTGGTCTTCATCGCCCTGCCCGATGATGCGCTGTTACGAGATGACGCGGCCGGCCGAGATGACGCGCCCATCGCCGGGCTCGAGAAGGGCGCGACGATCAATATCACCGCCAAAGCGCAAGGAACGAGGCTCAGGCGTAATTGGATCACGAAGCGAACACCTTACCGGCGCGAGGGCCGACTGGGCGCGTGCCTCAGACGCCGATGAGTAGCATGAGGTTGGCGCCCATGACCTTGGCGATGTCGGCGTCGGGCAGGCCCTGAAGCTCATCGATGTAGCTGAGGGGATCGGCCAGCCCTTCGATGTGGGGAAAGTCGGAGCCGAAGATGACGTGATCGGCGCCGAGCAGCTTGATCAAATCGCGCGGGTCCTCCTCGTGAAAGGGGTGGACGTAGAAGTGTCGTTTGAACGTCTCGGACGGCTTTTCGGGATAGGCCTGGGGCATCTGGTTGTATGCGAAGTCGAGGTGCTTGAGAAGGTCGGGCACCCAACCGGCGCCGTTCTCGACGAGGGCGAGACGCACCTTGGGAAAGCGCCACAGCATGCCGTGGCAAATGATCGCGATGACGGCGTCGACAATCTCGCGGTGATAGGAGCGCAAGGTCTGGGTGAAGCGGAGCGGCTCTGCGAAGGCCAGCATCTCGTGTCCGGCCGTCCCTTCCCACTCGTTCCAGTATCGGCTGTAGCCGCTGTCGGACGCATGAATCACTACGAGGACGCCCGAGTCTTCGACGAGCTTCCAGTAGGGGTCGAATTCGGGTAGCGCGAAGGAGCGGGGTCCTTTGTAGCCCCACGCCGGCGCTGGCCGCATGAGCACGGCCTTGGCCCCGTGGGCGAGTGCGTACTCGAGCTCGACGATCGCGTTCGAGACGACGCCCGGAGTGATAACGGGCGTGCACACCATGCGGCCGGCGTAAAAGAACGGCCAGTCGTCGTTCATCCATTGATTGAGCGCATGGATGGCGGCCCCGCACAGATCGGGATCGTCCTTCATGCGTTCCTCGATGAGGCTAGCCAGCGTCGGGTAGATCATCGTGTACGCAAGGCCCTGCTCATCCATGAGTTTGAGGCGGGGTTCGGCGTGACGGAACGCGTCAGGGCAGTCGATGCCCCTGCCGATGATCTCGCGGTAGCTCTTGCCGTCGGGGTTACCGTGTTTGAAGTACTCCTCCTGCGCGCCCGGTTTGCCGACGCGGTCGAAGGTGGGGTTAGGGATGTAGTCGCTGATGTGGCCCCGCACCACGATCTTCGTGCGGCCGTGCACCTCGACGTAGTCGATGGCGCCCTCGTACTCGTTCGGAAGGTAACGGGTGAGCGCGTCTCGGGTCTCGTACAAGTGGTTGTCGCTGTCGAAAACCGGGTAGTTCAGGGTTCGTGACGCCATGGGGCACCTCTTTGTTTGCGTTGTGGGTTCGAGTTGTTACGAGCGTACGCCCGCCGGGCCCTCGTGCCCAAGGTGGCTCTCGGGTTGCGTGGATTGGCATGCAAACCCGTTAACGGCAGCGAGCCCCGACTGCCTACGCCTTGAGCGCGGCCTGGAGTTTGGCGGCCAGTATCGGTGCGATCCGATCGACGGCGGAGGCTTCGTCTCGATAGATCAAAAGGGCCGGCCCGAATCGAGCCGCACGGAATTGTGTCGGCCTCACCGGCTGAGCCACACCATCGACGATGCGAACCATGTCCGAGAGGATCGACATTTGGTCGTCGCCGAGCGCCGGAAGTGGCGGGCCGAATCGAGAGTTCGAGATGGTAGCGATGGTTCCCGTTTCGAGCAGGATTTGCTGAACCCGAAACCCGTTTGGCAGGCTGGCGTTATCGCGGGGCGGCGCTGACATCGAGGGGCGCGTTGCGTGCCGCATCCCGACGGGCTGCCAGACTCTTCATCAATCGAAGCCTGGGCCGCACGAAGGAAGTCGCCCGACTGGCGCACCCACGACAACCACGAGTCGACGTCCTCATCGAACCCTACGACGGCAGCGTCGTCGGATTCGAAATCAACACACAGGCAGGCTCGACGACCGCATCGACATCTGCCC
>JANYDT010000086.1 GCA_025359845.1 Acidimicrobiia bacterium | reverse complement strand
CCCGGTGGAAGGCATCACCACCCGATTTACCGTCGCCACCTACGGTGGCATGGTGCTGGCCTTACCGGTGATCATGTGGCAGTTCTGGAAGTTCATTGCACCCGGCCTGTACGCCAAAGAGCGCAAGTACGGAATCGCATTCGTAGTCAGCTCGGTGTCGCTGTTCCTCTCGGGCGGCGCCATCGCCATCCTCACCTTGCCTCAGGCCCTCAAGTTTTTGGTGTCGGTGTCGGGATCGGCGGTCGAAACCCGGTATTCACCGGCCAAGTTCGTCAACTTTGTAACACTCATGGTTATCGCCTTCGGGTTCAGTTTCGAGTTTCCGATCGTGCTGGTCTTCCTTCAGGTGCTTCGAATCGTGACCTTTCGACAACTACTCAAAGTGTGGCGTTACGCCGTAGTCGGCATCTTCGTATTTGCGGCGTTGGCCACGCCCTCACAAGATCCATATTCGTTGTTCGGAATGGCTCTGCCGATGTGCCTCTTCTATTTCGTGGCGATCTTGGTCGGCAAGCTGATCCGCCGGAAAGAGTGAACAGGGCCGAATTCGAGGTGAGCCTCGGGTTTGCCCTTGACGACTTTCAGCGCAGAGCCCTCGACTCGCTAGACGCCGACCGGTCAGTGGTGGTGGCGGCCCCGACGGGCTCGGGCAAGACCGTGGTGGCCGAGTACGCGGTCGTCCGAGCCCTGGGCGCGCACGCCAAGATCTTCTATACGACCCCCATCAAGGCGCTCTCGAACCAAAAATTCGCCGACCTGCAGCGCATCCACGGGGCCGCCAAAGTAGGCCTCCTGACCGGCGACATAGCCATCAACGAACGGGCCCAAGTGGTCGTCATGACGACCGAAGTGCTGCGCAACATGCTCTACGCCCACTCGCCCATGCTCGAAGGACTGCGCTATGTGGTCCTCGACGAAGTGCATTATCTGCAAGACACGTTTCGGGGCCCCGTGTGGGAGGAAGTGATCATTCACACCCCGCCCGCAGTCGATCTGGTCTGCCTCTCGGCGACCGTCTCCAACGCCGAAGAACTGGCCGACTGGGTTGCTTCGGTGCGAGGCATGACCGATGTCATATTGAGCGATGTGCGACCGATCGAGCTGACCCAGATGCATCTGGTCCACGACCGTGAACGCGACGAGCTGGCGGCCCTGTCGCTGTTCGTCGACGGACGCCCGAACGCCGAGGGGACCCGTTACGACTCGGGGGAATTTCGGGCTGGGCCGCGCCAAGGCGCTCGCCGCCGGGCCGCCACCCCCCGACGGACCGAGATCGTCGAGTTTCTCCAGGAGCGAGATCTGCTCCCTGCGTTGTATTTTATCTTCAGCCGGGCCGCCTGCGACGACGCCGTGGCGGTGTGCGCACGGGCCGGACTTCGGCTCACCAATCCCGACGAGCGCCGCCGTATCCAATCCATCGTCGAAACCCGAGTCGCACCGTTGTCGCCGGCCGATCTTGACGTGCTCGGTTACCAACGATTCCGCGCCGCCCTCCAATCCGGGATTGCCGCTCATCACGCCGGAATGGTGCCGGCGTTCAAGGAGGCCGTCGAGGCGTGCTTCGTCGAAGGACTGGTCAAGGCGGTGTTCGCCACGGAGACGCTGGCGCTGGGCGTGAACATGCCGGCCCGGACGGTTGTGATCGAGCGATTGGTGAAGTTCAACGGCGAACGTCATGAACTGTTGACGCCGGGGGAGTACACCCAATTGACCGGACGGGCGGGGCGGCGCGGGCTTGATCCGGTCGGTTACGCGGTCACCCTGTGGTCGCCGGCCGTGAGTTTCGAGACGGTGGCAGACCTGGCCGGGCGTCGTTCGTTCGACCTGCGATCGGCCTTTCGCCCGACGTACAACATGGCCGTAAACCTGGTCGGGCGATCAACCCCCGAAGCGGCTCATCACGTCCTGTCACTCAGCTTCGCCCAGTACCAGGCCGACACTTCGCTCCTCAAGACGAACGCCAGGCTCGATCGGTTGCGGCGATCCCTCGACGAGGCGGCGGCGGCAACGCGTTGTGACCGGGGTGACATCGAGGACTATCTCGGGCGACAGCACTCGAAGGCGTCAGCGCGGGCGAACGAGTCCGAGATTCTCGCGGCAATGGAGCGACTGTCGCCCGGCGACGTCATCGACCATCACCCCGATGGCCGCAGTCATCGCGTCGAACCGGTCGTAGTCGTGGCCACCGCGCAACGGCGCGAACCGTTCGTGCGGGTCGTCACGATTTCAAAACGGGCGCTGACGCTCACCCCCAGGGATTTCGTGATCGCCCCGACGGCGCTGAGCAACGTGAAGCTGCCCGCCCCGTACAACCCGAAGAGCCGCAAGTTCGTCGAGCAGAGCGCCGGCGCCCTCCAGCGAGCCGTTCGGCGTATGGCCCGGTCCCGGCCCGAGGTCGCCCCCACGACGGCCGTTGAGGCCTGTCCTGATTTCGATCGCCATGTCAGGGCCACGGCGACGCGCGACCGAATTCGCGACGAGATGGCCCGGCTCACGGAAAGGGCCAAAGAACGGACAGAGTCGGTGGCTGAGCAGTTCGATCGGGTGTGCGACCTGCTGGAGGCTCGCGGCTACATCGACGGCTGGTCGGTGACCGCGCGAGGCACCATGCTGTCGAGGATCTACCACGAGCGCGACTTGCTCATAGCCGAAGCCATCGGCGGAGGGCTGTTCGACGGTCTGAAGCCCGACGAGTTGGCCGGGTTTGCGTCGGTCTTCGTGTTTCAGCGCCGAGGACCGGGGGTGGCCGCCGATGACGACCTGCCCACTGGATTCCCCAAGGTGCTGCGGTCGCGGTGGACCGAACTCGGTTGGATAGGCGCGGCGCTAGAGGCCGACGAGCGGGCCTTCGGGCTCCCGTTGACGGGTCGTCCCGACGCCGGATTCGCGGCGGCGGCCCAAGCCTGGGCGTCTGGCCGGGGTCTGGCCGAGGTGCTGGCCGTGGAAGATCTCACGGGGGGAGACTTTGTACGAACGGCCAAGGCGCTCGTCGACTTACTGCGGCAATTGGCGCTCGTGTTGCCCGACTCGGTCTCGGCCTCGGCCGCCGCGGCGGCGGCGACGGCCGTCCATTCCGGCGTGGTGGCGGCCGGGGCGGCGGTTACCGAGGTTGCGTCGTGACCATCGCCAAGGGGCGGCCGTGGGGGACGCCTGGGGCGATGCCGCGGGGGGCCCCGACCGTCGACTCCGACGCTGCGTTGGCCGCCTTCGCCCGTCTTGGCCGCACGACCGGTCAACCTATGCCCCCCGCCATCGGTCTGCTCGGAGGTTCGCTTTGGCGCACGCTGGGAGGGCCTGGAGCGAGGGGCCGGTTGGAGAGCCCCGACGCCATGTGGTTTCCCATTGACGTTGGCCGGATCGACGTGGACGGTGCATCGCATTGGTTCGTGGCCCACTGTGTGGCGCGCCGCGGGTCTCGGTGGAGCGTGGCCATGAACTCCGATTGGTGGCGGGGCTACCAGCTCGGACCGAAAGCCCACCCCAACGATGGCCTGCTTGATGTCTACGACGCCGACCTCCCGTGGCCAGAACTGTTGAAGGTGAGGCGGCGGGCTCGCAACGGGGGGCACCTTCCCCACCCGGGCGTCCGCGAGCGCCGGGTGCCCCAACTCGACTGGGAGTTCGACCGACCGCGCACGCTATGGGCCGATGGCCATAGAATCGGCCGGAAATACAAGAAAGTTACCCTGACGATCGAGCCCGATGCCCTGACGGTCGTGGTTTGAGGCGTGTGCAGGACGGGTGGGGCGCTGATAAGAACGAGTGAACAAAGAACGCGGCAGCCAATCCGCGGTTTCGCGCAAGACGGCCCCTAGGCTCATCAACAGTGACGTTTTATCCCGCAGAGGAGTTCACGCCGCACGAGGAGGACGTCCTCCGGCGGTACTTCACCAACCTTGACCTTCCCGTGTTCGCGCTGGTGAACCTGCCCGAGGTCGTGAAGGGCGCGTTGTTCGCCCGTTACTCCCGGTCGTCAAAGAGCCTCCGGAGGTTGTTCTTGGACGAGTTCGTGGGTGAACTCGACATAACCGGCGACGCCAGCGTCGATGCGACCGTGGGAGTCGCCCGAGCCGAACAGCTGTACGAGCGAGTCTTCCTCGAGTACGGCGACGATTCGGTGGCGCAGCTTGGCGGGGTGCATTTAGCCTGTGAGCAAGCCTCCAATGTCTTGACGAAGATTCTCGAACGGGGGCGGCTCATGAGCTATCTCGAGCAGTCCACCCGATATATCGCCTACGACAGCCGCATCGAAGGCCGGTACCGTTATTACCGTGACCCCGATGTCTTGACCTCTTCGCTGGGCACTCGATTCGTCGGCGACATGGACCGGCTGTTCGATACGTATGGAGAATTGCTGCCGCGGTTGGGCGATCACTTCCGCATCCAATTCCCCAAGAAAGCCAAGGATTCAGACATGGTGTGGCGTCAAGCCATCCGGGCCAAGGCCTTTGATGCCTTACGCGGAATCTTGCCGGCGGCCGCTCTGTCAAACCTCGGTATGTACGGCACCGGGCAGGCCTACGAAGCGCTGCTGTTGCGCATGCGGGCCCATCCCTTGCCAGAAGCTCGTGACTACGCCGAAATGATGCTCACGGAGTTGCGCAAGGTCATCCCGTCATTCCTGCAGCGGGTTGACTTGCCCGAGCGGGGCGTGGCGTGGTCGCAATACCTTGAAGACACACGCGACGCGACCGCGGCGATGGCCGCCGAGTTATTTGCAGACGAACCCGGTCCTGACGAAGAGCCACGAGTGCAGCTCTTGGACTTCGACCCCGACGGTGAAGTCAAAGTTCTCGCGGCGATGCTGTACGAGCACGTCGACCTACCCGAACATCGACTGCTTGATCGGGTGACGAAGATGAGTGCCGATGACCGCAAGCGACTCGTTGAAGCCTATGCCGGTGACCGCCGCAACCGCCGTCACAAGCCCGGCCGAGCCCTGGAGCGGACCGACTACCGCTTCGACATCTTGTCGGACTACGGCGCGTTTCGTGACCTCCAGCGCCACCGCATGCTCACCATCGCCTGGCAGCCACTTTCCCCTCGCCACGGCTATGCGCTACCTAAATCGGTGGCCGACGCGGCCTGCGCCGACCTCTTTGAACTGGCCATGGAAAGGTCCGCCGCACTGTACGACGCCATGGTCGGCCCGTTCCCGGAGCAGGCCAGCTACGCCGTCGCGCTGGCCTATCGGATTCGTTATGTGATGCAGATGAACGCTCGGGAAGCAATGCATCTCATTGAGCTTCGTAGCGGCCCCCAAGGCCACCCCGAGTACCGCAAAGTGGCCCAAGAAATGCACCGGTTGATCGCCCACGAGGCCGGCCATAGTTTGATCGCCGACATGTTTGTGTACGCCGACCATAGCGACGATGGGTTGGCGCGCCTCGAGAGCGAACGCAAGGCCGAAGCCCGCCGCCAGAAACGGGCTGTCCCTTAATTCGGACACCGGCCCGCTAATCGCCTTTTACACACCGGCGGCGGCGATGACGGCCGGAATATTCAGTTCGCCTGTCCAAACCCTAACAACTTTGCCGGACGCATCCACCAGCTTTGCTGACGGAAAGGTTGATACCCCCCAATAGTTCCATGAACTACCGGTGCCATCCCACAACATGATGACTTTCTTAATGGCGGCGCGGGCCATGAATTTCTTGGCTGCGTCGAGCGTGTCTTGGGCGCCGACACCGACGATGCGGAGGTTCGTTTTCGTTCGAGCCAACTGCTCGACCACCGGAGCTTCCCGGTTGCACGTCAGTCAATGAGGAGCCCAAAACCAGACCAACGTCGGTTTCCCGTTGGTATTCGCGAGCGTCGACAGATCAAATGGTTGCCCTGAAGAGATTTCGGTCACCGAGATCGCCGGAAAAGCCGGCACCCCGGTTTGCTGAGTTCTGGCGGTGGGAACCTGCTTGGCCCCTTTCGCTCCGGCCGGAACTGCGACCGCGCCAAGGGCGGCCACGATTACACAGACAACGGTCCGACGGGCAAGCATCGGATGAGCAACCATCCAACGGGCAGCCGTTTGACGAGCAGGGTTAAAATGAGATGTCACGTAAGGGATCCTTCCTGCGGCTTGCGCCGTCCAATCACGAATATCGACACGATGGACCCGAGAGTTAAGAGGCCAGCGACGATTAACGGACCGGTGCCGAGTTCTTGAATCCAGGTCGAGATCCGGGCCGACCACTGCCCGACCAGCACTTCGGGGCCACGGGGTACCGATTTGAACCTCGTGGTCTGCCACTCGACCCACCCGTACCAGATCACGTACACCCCTGTGGCCACCAGGAGGGCCCCAGAAATGCGGTTGATGTACGGCAACACCTTCCGCATACCCCGCAAGAACGCCTGCTGGGCCAGCGCGGCGGCGAGCGAGACGACAGTTAGCACCAAGCCCATACCTAACGCATAGGCCACCCATCCGACCATCTGATCGGCCACGCCGCCGCCTCGTACGTTCGACAGAAACGTGCCAATCTGACATCCTGTCGAAACGGTGGCGTACGACACGCCGTAGACAAACATCGCGCCAAGCCCGGTCCCTGCTCGCTGGCCCGAGAATCGCTGGGTCGAGAGTCTCAACTCGTGACCCAACAGCAAGGCGAGGCCCAAGGCCACCAGCCCGACGCCGATCACGATCGAGGCCCAGGGAATAAACGAGGAAATGGCGTCGGTCAGCACCGTCGTGATGAAGCCCAAGACCGAGAACAACGCCACGAATCCGGCGGTGGTGGTCAGGGCTACCAACACGGCGCGCCGGAGCCGCAGGATGGTTCGATCGACCGTGCCGCCCGCATTCGTGCCCACGAAATACGAGACGTAGGCTGGCAGCATGGCGAAACCGCAAGGATTGAAAGCGGCGATGACCCCCCGGGTCACACTCACCGAAAGGGCCGCGCTGCTCACAACGTATAGCTTGCCAGGCGCAGCGGTCGTCGCAGGCAATCTGGCTCAGGGTCGACACAGGCTTCGAGTTGATACAGGCTTCGGTCGCCGAACCGTCGGGCCGGCCCGCTTCCTACGCGCGAGCGAGGGCCAGAACGACCATGGCGTAGTGGCAGGCGCTGGCGCCGACGACGCAAGCGTGCCACACCTCGTGATATCCAAAGATGGCGGGGTTGGGGTCGGGCCATCGCCGGAACAAAATCACGGCCCCAAACGTGTACAGCAGGCCGCCTAGGCCCATCAACAGGAGGGCGACGAGCGAGAGCCGGTGCGCGAACTGAGGAACGGCGAGCACCGCGGCCCAACCCATAACCATATAGAGGGCTCCGCCAGTTCTGCGCAGCCGCCGCCAACGGGTGAACTTGATGCCTACCCCCAGGGCCGCGGCGATCCACATGGCGCCCAAGACCGGCCCCCGCCAGCGATGCAGCGTTACGAAGCAGATCGGGGTGAATGTGCCGGCGATCAGCAGGTAGATCATCGAATGATCGAGCCAGCGCATCCACGGTCGACCCCTCGGTGTCCCGAGATAGCGGTGGTGAAGGGCGCTGGCCGCGTACAGTCCCGTCAGGCTGGCCGCATAGACGCCGGCCACGGCGCGAGTCGACGGTTCAGTGGCCACGAAGCCCACGAGGACGAATCCGAGGGGCACACTGACGAAGAACGCCCAGGCGTGCAGTCGCCCTCGCCACCTCGGCTTCAGCTCAGGTATGGCATACGGGTTAAATCCGGAACCATCGAAACGGCCAATGGCGGCGTCGACCCGCTGCGTGACGCTGACCACGCCGTCGAGTCGGCGCGATATCGGCACCGCGAGAGTCTTTCACGCCGGCAACGTTCGCGGAAGCGACCGAATCGGCCAGGGATGCGCCTTACCAGAGGTCGAGCTCAGCGCCCCGCGGGTTGTCCTCGACGGTGACTTCGAGGTCGAAGACCTTCGTGGCGCGCCGTTCAAAACTCCATTTCGGCCAATCCGGGCCCGGCGCACCGGAATGAGCAAACGCCGCCCACGCGCTGTGCATAGCGGTCGCAATCAGCTGACGTTCCGGCGCGTCGCCGGTGAACTGGGTCACGCCCGGTGCGGCCAAGTTGTCGAACACGAACGGGATCTCGAGCGCGTGGCAGCTGCGCAACCGGCCGCCGAAAGCAGGGGTTTCCCACCGGAAGAGGTAGTCGTAGGCCGATCCGCCCGCCGCCGTAAGGGCGACCAGCAACCGGCGTGCCGGCGCCCCGAAAATAAGATCGCTCGACAGGTCGATCCAGACGTCCTTGGCGTTGCGTCCCGGCCGATTGGTCAGATACGTATCGACCACCGTCTCAGCCCGAGTACCGAACACGCGGGCGGCCCGCCCTATGAGCTTGGTTCGGTCCAGATCATCGGCGCTCAAAAGATTGAATAACGTGGCCTCGTGGGCGTTGACGCCGACGATCACATCCACGTCCTTCCCTGACCCCGCCGCTACCGCCTCGATCGGTGCCTGGGGGAAAGTCGTCCCGTCGATGACCGGTCCAAAAGGCAGGCCGCCTCCGCTGATGTCATCACCGATCGTCTGTTGTGCTTCGAGTATCTGGCGGAGGGGTAGATCGTACAATCGGCTGGCCGTCGCGGCTCTAAGCCCCAGATGATTGAGCACGTTCTCGGTTACTTCTTCGGCCCGGGCGGCGGTGCGCACGTTGTCGGCCGCTCCGCTCTGCAGGATCGCCCTGCGGAAGAGCCCAGCCGCCGTTGGCATTCCGAGGAGGGCGCCGATGCTCATCGCTCCGGCTGACTCGCCGAAAATTGTTACGTTAGCTGGGTCGCCGCCAAACCCCTCGATGTTGGCCGCGACCCAGCGCAGCGCCTCGACCTGATCGAGGAGGCCGGCGTTACCGTCGGCGATGCCTTCAAGGTGGGTGAAGCCCAGCACCCCCAACCGGTAGTTGATGGTGACCACCACAATGTCGTGCTGACGACCGAACTGAGAACCGTCGTACCACGGGATGCTGCCCGCTCCGCCGGTGAAGCCGCCACCGTGAATCCAGACCATGACCGGTCGGCGCTGGCCGTCGGCGGCCGGTGTGTAGACGTTGAGCGCGAGGCAATCCTCCGTGAAGCGGAGATCGCGGGCGCTGAACAAGCGGTCCATCACCCCCGGCGATTGCGGCGCAACGCCCGAGAATTGGGTGGCGTCACGGGTGCCCGTCCACCCTCGCGCCGACCTCGGCGCGCCGAAGCGCGACGCTTCAGCGTAGGGGATGCCCTTGAACACGGCGACCGGTCGCTGGCTTGGGTCTTCGCTCGCGCTGTAGGCGCCCTGTACCGCTCCCGAGGCCGTAATTGCGGTAGGTGCGTTCGACATGGTCGTCATTCTCCCTTGAATTGCGCGGGACGGCGTTCCAGAAAGCTGGCCACGCCCTCGACGTGGTCGCTCGACTTGAAACATTCGGCCAACGCTGCCGTGTGGGCTACAAGGTGGGCGCCAAGGTCTCGCGACAAGCCTTCGTAGACCAGTGACTTGATGCGGACGTGGCTGAACGGCGACCCGACGAGGAAGGCGCGTGCCTCGGCGCGGGCCCGCTCCTGCAACTCGTCGGGTTCGACGACGGCGCTGACGTACCCGAGGCCCAGCGCGGCTTCGGCCGTCAGGAACTCGCCCGAATACAGCAAGCGCAGGGCCGCGGATGGGCCGATCAAGCGGGGCAGGAGCCACGATCCGGCGCCAGTGTCGGGCACCAGTCCACGGTGGGCGAAGTTCCACGCAAAACGAGCGCGGTTCGTGGCTATTCGAACATCGCATTGACTGGTGAACTCTGCACCCATTCCGACGGCCGGCCCGTCGATGGCTCCGATGACCGGCTTTGGACACGCCACAAGCGGCCACCAACGGTGCCCTTCCTCGGCCGTTCCCCTCAACCCTCGAGAGGCTCCGGGGATGGAGGCCAAGTCAGCCAAGTCGGTCCCCGCACAGAACGAACCCCCAGAGCCTGTCACGATGATTACTCTCGCTGTCGGATCGGTGCCGGCACGGGCCACCGTCTCGATGAAATCGTTGAGCAGCGTATAGGTCATGGCGTTGCGTTTCTCGGGCCGGTCGATGGTGATGGTTCCTATGGATTCGGAAACCTCGTAGCGGATGGGCATGGCCCATACCGTATCGGCGGGGCTACGGTGCCGGCCATGTCAACCGCGAAAACAGTCGCAGGGTTCTGAGTGAGTCGGTGGGAGGACCGCAGAGCGGGGTGGCTCCAGTCGGCTTGGGCGCGCCTACAGGGGTGGGGCGCGATCGGCCCAACCCGCAAACGAGCCCGTCGATTCGGTGCCTTCGGTGAAGGGTCAATTTTCTGCTTCCCTTGGCAAACGCTGTACGGCGAACGTTGGATTCGAATCGGCGCCCACACCACGATTGGTCCGTGGGTAACGATGTCGGTTGGCCTGACCGATGAGCAAGTCCCGATAGCCGATCCGGTGATCGTGATCGGAGATCGTTGCCTTATCAACAAGGGCACCGCGATCGTGGCCCATTTTTCGATAACCATCGGCGACGACGTTTTTACCGGACACAATTGCTACATCACCGACCAAAACCACGATTACCGCGATCTCGACCGGCCGATCGGGGCCCAATCGATGCCCGAGCGAGCCGTTTCGATCGGTCGAGGATCCTGGCTCGGGCACGGCGTGGTTGTTTTGCCAGGTGTGACCATCGGCGAACATGTCACCGTGGCGGCCAACGCGGTCGTGACTCGCGACCTCCCAGATCGCTGCGTGGCGGGGGGCAACCCGGCGCGCATTCTCAAAATGTGGACCGAAGCCGATGGATGGGCTGGACCGCTGCCGCGTCGCTGATCGACTCAGCTATCGCGAAGGGTCGACGAGCACCTTCACGGCGCTGTTCGGATCATCGGCGATACGGGCAATGGCCTCGGGCAACTCGCTCAGGCCTACGGTTGTGGTGTGAATCGGCTCGGTCCGAATGCGCCCGTCGGCAATGAGGTCGATGGCGACTCCGAACTCGTGATGGAGATAGCCGAGTGAGCCAATGACGGTGACCTCTTTGGTGAGCCACCCACCGGGTTGGATCACCGCTTCCCCGCTGGCGAAGCCGACGAGCGTGACGACGCCTTACCGGGCGCCACATCACCGGCCGTCAACTCACCGGGTGCGATCACGACGTCGGCCCCGAGAGTGAGCGCCAGCGCCCGGCGACCCGGCGTCGGCTCAATGACGGTGACGTGCCCGGCCCCCGCAAGACGAGCGATTTGGGTGGTGAGCAGGCCGATTGGGCCCGCGCCGACCACCGCAACGCGGTCCCCGGTCTGCAGGGGAGTCCGACGGATCGCATGCAGACACACCGTGGCCGGTTCGACGATGGCGGCCTGCGAATCGCTGATCGGCACCGACAGCCGGATGAGGCGCAAGGCGTCGATGGGCGAGCCGTGGTGCGAACCCGCCTTGTTTGGCCGCCATCGGGTCGCGACCGACCAGGCCCAGAAACGACGTCATGCACCATGGCGTCTGCCCGGCGACACATTGTGGACACTGACCACACGGCGGGCGGACCCCCACGACCACTCGGTCGCCCTCCCGCACCGACGCCACATCGGGGCCCGTCGCACTAACCGTGCCGGTCCACTCGTGGCCACAGATTGCCGGGTTGTAGGGGTGGTGACCGAGAAAGCCGTGGAGGTCGGTGCCGCAAATGCCGCAGCGGGCGATATCGACGACCGCCAGTCCGGGCTGGGGCGTGGGCTCGGGCATTTCGAGCAGGGAAAACGTGCGGTGGGAGGTGACGAGACCGGCTTGCATGGGCGAAGTGTGCCACCCAACCGCGAGTCAGCCACTCGGAGCCGGTACCGCGAAGCGAGTACCCGTGCCGCGAAGCGAGGACTACGTGATCGCGCTCGCGGCGACGGCGCTGAGCGCGTCGATGACCGCGTCCAGCGGTGCGACCCGACCGTTGACCCGCGGCCATTTCGCGGCATGAGGGGTGAGTCCACGGACTCGCGGCGGTAGCTCCAATTGCACGCCGGCCAGTCGGGGCCGATTCACCGGATTGGCCGGGTGCATGCCCCGCAGGTCGGGCGGGATCGAATCGAGCGAATCGACGGCCAAAAACTCCGGCAGTCGGTCGCGCAATTCGCCTCCCAGGCGCTCGGCCAACGCGCGGTTCTGACCACCCAGGAGCATCGAAGTCCATAGTCCTTGTCGGCCGTAACCGTGTACTGCCACACAGCAATGCACGTGATCGATAAATGCTTGCAGTAGGGGGGAATCAACTTTGGACGACGCGACATGCTCGCGCAACGGTTCGGGCTGACGCACCACATACACCGATGCGCCGGCGCGTTCCGCCGCTATCAGGGCAATGTCGTCGGTGGTCTTTTCGAGGTTTCCGCCGTGGAAGGCGAGGATGCCGAACGATGAGCGAAGTTCGCATATCTCCTCGACGCCGGGCGTGGCCAGCAGTTCGGCGAAGGTGAGGCGCGACATGGGGCCTCCATCTTGGTCCAGCCGAGCAGCGCGAGCGAGACTCGGGCATGACCTTCGAAACCCTCGACCTCGAACGCCGACCTGGACTCGAACCCGACCAGATCGCCATCATCACCCTTCGGCGGCCGGAGAAGCTGAACGCGATGACTGGTCGGTTGGTGCAAGACCTTCACGATGCGCTCGACGAGGTGGGCGACGACCCGACTGTACGGGTCGTGATTCTCACGGGGGCCGGACGGGGTTTTTGCGCAGGACTCGACTTGACCGGCTACGGCGACATTCCGAGTGAGAAACGACGGACCGGGAAGGCTGGTCTCGGGATGCGAACCCAGCAGCACATTGCCGCGCTCGTGCCCAAGCTGCGCGGCTTGCGCCAACCGGTCATCGCGGCGGTGAACGGACCGGCCGCGGGCGGCGGTTTCGCCCTCGCCTTGGCCAGCGACGTGCGCATTGCCGCCACCTCGGCGAAATTCAACGCTGCTTTCGTTCGGATCGGATTGTCGGCTTGCGATATCGGCGTGAGCTGGATGCTGCCCCGCCTCATCGGTGCGTCCAAGTCGTTTGAACTCCTCCTCACCGGGAGAGTGATCGACGCCGCCGAGGCCGATCGGATCGGCCTGGTGCTCAAGGTCGTCGATGACAACAAGGTGGTCGAGTCAGCCCTCGAAACTGCCGAACTGATTTGTCGAAACTCGCCGATGGGGGTGTGGATGACCAAGGAAGTCATGTGGAGTCAGCTCGAAATTCCGTCGTTGCAGGCCGGAATCGACATGGAGAACCGCAACCAGATGTTCACGAGCGCAACGAACGATCATCGTGAGGCGTTGCAAGCGTTCTTGGAGAAACGGCCGCCCAAGTTCACCTTCTCGTGAGCAATCGGTACACTTCTCAGGTACCGGTCACGTAGCCCAGGCAAAGATCAGTTCAGCAAAGTATTTCAGGCAAAGTCATTACAAGCAAAGGAGCCCCATGTCCGACCTTCTCGAAGTTGGCGCCGACGTCCAGTCCAAGCAGATCGCCGAGTTGTGCGATCAACTTATCGAGAAAATGCCGCCGCGCACTACTCCGGCGGCCGAGTTTCTCGGCGCGCAATTCGACGCGGGATTGGCCTGGGTCCACTTTCCGGTCGGTCATGGCGGTCTCGACCTCGCCCCCAAACACCAGTCGCTGATCGACGCCAAGCTTCGAGGCGCCGGCGCACCGAGCCCCATCGCCCGTAACCCGATCGGTCACGGCATGGGCGCGCCGACAGTTGTCACGTGGGCCAGCGAAGCCCAGAAGAAGCGCTATCTGCGGCCGCTGTTCACCGGGGAAGAGGTTTGGTGCCAAATGTTTTCCGAACCGGGCGCCGGCTCCGACGTCGCCGGCCTGTCGACGCGGGCGGTACGCGACGGCGATGAGTGGGTCGTAAATGGTCAAAAGGTCTGGACTACTGTCGCTCACATTTCCCGCTTCGGCATGCTAGTAGCGCGCACCGATCCTCACGCCGAGAAGCACAAAGGCCTCAGCTATTTCGTGGTCGACATGCACGCCCCCGGAGTCGAGGTGCGCCCATTGCGCCAGATGACCGGAGACGCCGAGTTCAACGAGGTGTACTTCACCGACGTCCGGATTCCCGATTCGGAGCGAATGGGAGAAGTGGGCGACGGATGGCGGGTCGCTATCACCACGCTCATGAACGAGCGGGTGTCGATCGGGGGTGCGGTAGCGCCACGAGGAAGCGGACCGATCGCCGACGCCGTAAAGCTGTACAAGAAGTATTGCGGTAACGACCCGACGACCGATCAGGCAAACCTCGACGACTTGATGAAGCTGTGGTGTCGGGCCGAAGCGGTTCGCCTCACCAACATCCGCGCCTCACAGAATCGCAAGGGTGGCGTACCCGGCCCCGAGGGATCCACCGGCAAATTGGCGTTCGCCGAACTCAACAAAGACATCTACGCCTTCGCCATGAATCTTATGGGCCCGGCCGCCATGCTCTACGACGAGTACGCCATGCGTCGACCCAGCGGCGAAGGTGGCCTCTTCAGCGGCATCCCCCAGCGATCGTTCCTTCGCAGCCGGGCGAACTCAATCGAGGGAGGCACCTCTGAGATCATGCGCAACATCCTCGGTGAGCGCGTGCTCGGCTTACCCGGCGACGTACGCACCGATAAGGGCGTGCCGTGGCTGGACGTCCCCCGCAACTGAGGGCCGATCCTGGGCGCCGACCTCGCACTATTCGGATTTCCGGAGCTGTCCCAGACTGGCAGTGCGTCAATCGGTCACCGCGTATCGACGATCATGAACATTTCGGCATAAGCCCCCTCGGGTAGTCCGCCGACGCGGGCATTGGCCTGGTTCCACTCCCGCACGCGGGCCTCCATGGCATCGGGTTTCTGGTGCTGACTGGCGTGGCAGCGCAGCGCCGCGAATTTGACGTCGATCGTCTCGGTGATGTCGACCCAGTGATTGGGTTCGGTTCCGCCGGTGATCCACAGTTCGGCGACGGCATGGGCCTCGTAGCCCTCGTCGATCAACTCGGTGAAAGTGAACGGGTTGCGGGCATCGGGATACACAGCGCACAGCGTGGCTTCGGCCACCGCCAAATGATCAGGATGCGATCCGTAGATTCGCTTGAAGTCGCGCACCGGTGACTGAGTCACGACCCGATCGGGCTTCACCCGCCTAATCACCCGCGAGATGTCTCGGCGCAGGTCCAGGGTCGCCTGCAGCCGCCCATCCGGGTAACCCAGGAATGTGAGATCGGTAACGCCCACCTCGGCCGCAGCCTTGGTTTGCTCTTCGCGGCGGATGCCGGCGATGGCGTCGCGGGGCACGCTCGGGTCGAACCCGCCGGCGTCGCCATCGGTGGCGATGCAGTAAAACACCTCCACGCCCGTCCGGGTCCACTTCGCGACGGTTCCGGCGGATCCGAAGTCGACGTCGTCGGGATGGGCTGTGACGATCAGCACGCGTTCGACAGGGGCAATGGTTTCAGCCATCCCCGTGTTCTAGTCGCCGGGCGACGCCTATGTTGGCCGCGACGCCCCGACCTTTCCGAGGCGAACTGTCTCGCCTCGGGCCAGTCGGGTCATTCGTCGTCGTCGTCCTCGCCGAGTACGTCCACCTCGTAGACATCGACCGAGGTCTGTTCCAAGTACTCGCGCCATACGTCGGCGAGTGAGCGTTCACCATTGGGTGTTGTTCCGAAAAATTGCCAACCATTTGCCGTCGTGTCCCTGATGGCGGTCGCCGCGCCCGATAGCGTCGCATGAACCACGCCGGCCACCTCTATGCCGCCGTCGTGCAACACGGTTGCGGTGCGATGTCGGTACTTCTTCGGCCGGGCATACAAGGTCGAGCCGGTCGCGAGCATCCCAGCGTTGATGAGAAACGCTATCTCGACCTTGTGTCGAGGGCGTTCGGGTTGGGCCGCAAATCCGGATCGGTGTCCCGGCGGGGCTGGCCAGATTTCAACAACCGAGTCGACGAGTCGACTGGTCCGGCTTCGGATGGACTCGTCGGCCCATGTGTCTCCGGCCTGGTCCATGAGATCCTTGTTCATCTTCAAGATGTCGTGCTCATTCAACGCGAGTCTCTTTTCACTCCAAGGTCCGTTCGACACAGCGCTATTCAATCTTTTGGTCAGAAGGGGAAGATTGCCGAGGGTGTGAACGAGGTGATCGCGTTCGGCTTCGTTGGCTATTGCCGGGCAGAGGGGCCAATGGTTCACCCACTTATGCGGCATGATGTGTTCGATTGTGTATGGGCCTCGTGGAACGCGCTGTCCACCGAGCCCCTCGCGGTCGGATCTCCAACCCCGTCGGTGGTCTTCAATCGACTCGAGAACCATGCGCAATCGAGCTCTAGGGAATTGCTTGTATGCCATCAGTTGCATGACCTGCGAACGGACTTCGTGGTCGTCAGGCCAGTAACGGCTGACGACATCTTGGTTTTGGAAGAAGTCCTCGATCGCCTGCGCGATGCCGGACCGGTCCACCTTGCCGATGGCCCTGATGAGCACGACGGAGACCAGGTTATACGCCTTCGCTGAAGCGCGGACGAGCATACGGCGCACGAGCCAGCTCTCGACAACATCGAGAGAGCGATCGATCAAACCCGGTTCAAGAGGCGGCTGTTCCGGATCAAGCAGCACCAGAATCAGAGGCTTGAACACCTCGCTCTCAAGCGTGCTCGTCCGGTACGCAAACAGTCCGAGACGGTCGATTGAGGCGGTGGAATTGGTGGCGGATTCGACGAATGAGCGGTACACGACCGCCGCACGTCGGAGTTGTTCTAGCAGCTCAGCCATGGGCACGCCGGCCTCAATATCGGCGTACCGTTTGAACCGCGAAAACACTTCCCGCGCCACGATCTCCTCACCCGTCCCGGCAATCAGCCAGTGGTTGAGAAAGATCGAGGACCGTGAGTGAAGCCTTCTTCCGGAGTTGACCTCCGTCTCCCAAAATCCGGTCTCAAACTCCTTCCAGTTCCGCTCGTACGCCGCCTCGATATTGACGCCGGACTCCATGAGTCTCTGAAAAATAAAGTTCTTGATGAGGTCGGCCGCCGTGAGTCCAGCGCCTCGTGCGTTGAGGGTCTCGAATATTTCCTAGGCGTTCTCGTCGGCCGTCAGATCGATGACAACAATCTGAAGAAGCTCTCTCGTGGTGCGCTCAATCGCTGCGGCTCGGGCCGAGGCCTCCTCCGGCCCGTTGAGCTGAAGCCACGTTCGTGCCTGCTCGGCGAAGAAACGATGGGCCTCGACCAGCCGCTCTCCCTTATAGGAGAGGGAGGAATAGTTGATCGGCGGCGCGGCTCCCATCACCTCGTTGAAGGCCGCCCGGTCACGATTCGTCGGGCAGACTTTGAATCGGTCCGCCGGCCGATCCCAGAACGCCTCGGCGTTGGTCACGAGCGGTTCTACTCGCATCGCTTGTTGCATAGCGCCGACTCCTTCAAGCTCAGCATGCAAAGCATCGAGGAGGAGCTGCAAAGTAGTCAGCCGCTGCTGACCGTCGATAATCGTGCGCTCTTGCATGGACCCCGTTGAGTTCTGCGACCGCTGCAACACCACGGCGCCCAGGAAGTGCGGGTCGTGTTTGGTGTTCGGGTGCTGGAGAAGTCGCTCGGCTAGTCTCGTGACATCATCCCAGAGCGGGGCCCACTGGTTCTCCTTGTCCCACACGTACGGCCGTTGGAACAACGAGTCGCTGCGGTTGATTGAACACCATCTGCGCTGTTCGGACTTGGGTCTCCACTATGCCTCCTTCTCGGAGCATCGGCAGGGCCGTATTGCGACTTGAGAAACGGGCGCCAAGATTCTCGCGATCGACAACAGTCGCGAAATGCTGCGCCGTCGCGTCGGGCGGTTCGGCGCGAACCCGGCCCCGTCATCGACGACCTTCGCCCGCATCTCGCGCGCATGGGCCTGCCGAGGGTCTCGGGGGTCCGTGGCAAACTGCTACTCGACACGGCTGAACTCGTCGTGAATTTGTCAAGGAACGCGGCAAAGGAAAAAATCTTCGCTCATTTCTTCTTGGACGTGGCATCGGCCCAGTCGTGGGACTAACTACAAAGGTGTAATTCCTCAAGCCAACCGCGAGCGTGGGCGCGCCCGTAGCCCGACCGCGACGGTCGGGCTGTATTGGGGTGGGGATCGGCGGTTGGCCCGGCGTGGATCGCTAGCGAGTGCAGCGAGCTGCTTGGTTGGCCATTGCCTCAGCCAAGGCGCTGGCGAGT
>JANYDT010000109.1 GCA_025359845.1 Acidimicrobiia bacterium | reverse complement strand
GCCCGCTGGTAGACCGACTTGGCGATCGCCGCGCCGCCCGCGGTCGGGAAGAGATCGTCGGGCATGGCCATCGACGAGATGCCGCGGCCCCAGCGTCCATCGCCCCCTGAAGCGGCCGCCCGCACGTAGACCGGAGTCTGCTTGAGATCTTTAGCACGCGCTGCGCTGGTCGTGATGACGGCCACCGCTCCATCGCTCTCCATCGTATAGTCGAAGAGACACAGCGGATCGGAGATCATGCGCGCCGAGAAGTACTCGTCGAGCGTGAGGGGCGTCTTGCGGATCGAGGTCGGGTGGTTGATGGCGTAGTTACGCGTCGAGATGCACACCTCTGCGAAGTGCTCTCGCGTAGTGCCGTATTCGTGCATGTGCCGCTTGGCTATGAGCGAGAAGAAATGGCCGGGAGCGAACGCTCCATAGGGGGCGACAAAATCTTTTTCCGGCGTCGGGGGACGGGCATAGGGTCCGGCTTTTGCCGCCATAGCAGCTCCGAGGCGGGCGTATTCGACCTGTTGGAGCGTGAGCAGACTGACCACTACTTCGGCCTGGCCGCTGATGATGGCCGCACTGGCCAGGCCCACAGACCCCGGGCAGCCGCTGCCTCCGCCCGTGAGTGTGGCGCTGAACTTGATCTCGGGGATACCCAACGAAAGGGCCATATGACCGGTATCGACACCGCCCGTGTAGTACGCAAACCCGTCGATATCTTTGACTGAGAGTCCGGCATCGGCCACCGCCGCGAGCGTCGCCTTGCACGCCATCTCAAGTGGAGTTTGGGGTAAGGACTGGCCCCTTCGGTAGAACGGCGTCGCGCCGATACCTACGATCGCGGTCTGATCTCGGTGTTCCAACGCGGTGGCCCTCCTACTGTGATGGTGGCTCGGCGGCCTCTTGACGATTGACGAGCAACTGTATAGCACAGCTCACGCCGAAATGAAATTCCCATTTTCAATTGGGCGGCGCTTCGCCCTTGCCGGGATGGGTTCGGTGCTCACTGCCTCCCGGGTCACTGCCTCCCGGTCATTGAAATCTCCGGTACCGCCTGGGCGTGCTGGGTTCTGCGTATTGTGCGGTATCTGACACTTGTGTCAAGATCTCGGTTCAACCAACGGAGGCAAGTTTGTGAGCACCCAGCGAAAGACAATTCGGGTTGGACTGATCGGCGTGGGTTGGGGTTCGGTCGTTCAGACTCCTGCGTTTCGAATGGTGCCGCCCTTCGAAGTCGTGGCCTTGTGTTCGCGTCGTCAGGAGCGCGTCGAGGCGGCAGGGGCGCAGCTTGGTATCGCCGACGTGAGCACCGACTGGGAGCGATTCGTTGAGCGCGAAGATCTCGACGTCGTGTCGATCTGTACGCCCGTCGATCTTCATCATAAACAAACTCTCGCGGCGATTCGTGCTGGTAAACACGTACTGGTAGAGAAGCCTCTGGCCCTCAACTCTACCCAAACCGGAGAAATGCTGGCGGCCGCGCAAGTGAAGGGCGTTTGTCACGCAGTGTGCTTCGAGTCGCGGTGGGAGCCGGCTCGATTGGCCATTTGGGATCTTGTTCGGACCGGTCATTTGGGTGTTCCCTATCTAGGCGCGGCGCGGGCCGGGGCCGACTATTGGCACCCCACCCGCGGCCTCCAGTCGGAGTGGATGTACCGCAGAGATGAAGGAGGGGGCTACCTCATGGGCATGGGATCGCACGACATCGACTACATGTGTGCGCTTTTTGGCGAACCCGTTTCGGTCTGTGCGGATGTGCGAACGTCAGTCCCAAAGCGGCTCCGCGCCGACGGGACGACGCTCGATGTCGACGCCGACGACACCTCGGTCTTGATGATGCGTATGGCCAACGGCATGCTGGCCAACGTGTACACGACCGCGATTGCCCTGGGCCAGAACTTCCGTTCCTTCGAGGTCTTCGGTGAGGCCGGCTCAATCTCGTACGGCGGCTTGTTGATGGCCGAGCACCAACCCGAGGTGCAGATTGCTTCGGTCGGCCAGGTCGGACTCACCGAGCTTGCCGCGAGCACCCGCATGCCCCGCAGTGGCATGGAGTTGCCGAAACGCCGGGCTGCCGGTGCCATTCGCTCGCTAGCGCTGATGCTCGAGGATTGGTTACCGGCCTTTGATGGTGAACCTTCGATCGCCCCAAATCTGGCCGATGGCGACCGTGTACAGCGCGTGATCGACGGCGCTCGACGCAGTGCGGCCGGCGAAGGATGGGTGTCGCTGTGATAACGCTCCCCGCCCTGACTGTCAGGAGCTGCTCATGAGCCTCGATCTTGATGCGGCCAACTACACACTGTCGGGCTTGCGGCCGTTTCCGGTGGCGGTCACGACCGTCTCACACGGACGGGTGAACGGGTTGATCTCGCTTTCAGCCGGCGCCGCCGCCATTGTGCCGGAAGCGCCGCGGGTGACGATCGCCCTTACGAAATACAACATGACCCACGACATGATTCTTGAATCGGGCGTGTTCGTGATGCACTTGCTCGGCAACGGCCCCGACTTGCTGCAGGGGTCGCTCGACATCATCATGGGTCTCGGTGGTAGTTCGGGCCGCGACGGTGGCAAGATCAGTGCGCTCCGTACCAAGGCGGGCGTCACCGGGTCGCCGATCCTGCTCGACGCACTCAGTTATGTGGAAGGTCGGGTCATCGTTAGCCTCGACGCCGAGGAAAGCACCATCGTCTTGGCCGACGTCGTCGGCTCGGAACGCTTTTCTCGGGGTGGGCGGCTCAACATCGGCGAGGCCTGGGGCAAGCTCCCCAAGGAGTGGCTCGAACAGTACGAGCACAACCACATTCCACAGCTCGAAAACGCGCGTCTGCGCCGCGGGCTGCCTACGGGCGGATCGGTGCAGTAGATGAACACGAATTGGTGGACGCAACGAGGCGGCCTCGACGGAACTGTTGCGATAATCACTGGCGGAGCGGGAGGACTGGGGGAGGCGATCACTCTCGATCTGGCGGCCAATGGTGGGAGGGTTGCGCTGATTGATCGCAACGCCGACGCGGTTTCGGCCATCCGGGAGAAGCTCGACGGGTTGGGGGCCGACGCCATCGTTCAGCTCGGCGATGCCCGTGAACGGTCGTCTCTCGAGACGCTGTTCTCGGCCGCCAACAACAAGTGGGGGCGGCTCGATTTTCTCGTCAACGTGGTGGGCGGCACGTTCAGAGCGGCGTTTGCCGACACCAACGAACGAGGCTGGGACGCGTTGTTGCGAACGAATCTTGATCACGTCCTCCATGCGTGTTCGCTCGCGGTACCCGCGATACGGGCCGGTGGACGCGGGGGTAGCATCGTGAACCTGACGACCATCGAGGCCCACCGCGCCGCTCCCAACTTCGCCGTCTACAGCGCGGCTAAGGCGGCGGTGTCGCATTTTGCGCGTAGCTTGGCCGTCGAGCTGGCGCCGGACGCGATCAGGGTCAACAACGTGGCCCCTGACATCACGCCGACGCCCGCAATGATCGGAATCGGCAACGACTCGTCGACGTACATGGATCCGATCGGGGCCCAGATCGCATTGCCGATGGGTCGCGTGGGTGTGCCCGAGGATGTTTCGGGCGCCGTCGTGTTCCTCCTCTCCGGGTTGTCTCGCTACATCACGGGCACCACGTTGCACCCCGATGGCGGAACTTTCGCGGCCAGTGGCTGGTTCAATTGGCCCGGCTCAGGGTTCGCCAACACCGTCCCGCCGCGCGTTCTCGATGCTCTCCGTTCCGACCCATGACAGTTCGGGTGCGAACCAGTAAGACCGAGTTCAAGCTGGCCGGCGAGTCGCGCATGCCGGCCTCGACCATGGGTCGACGGGCACTTCGAACGTCGACGCTCATCCAATCCAAGGCGAGAGAAGTGTTTCTGGCGAAGGGATACTTTGGCACGAAGATCGACGACATTGCCGAGGCTGCCGGGATTTCGCGAGCGTCGTTCTACACGTACTTCCCGTCCAAGCGCGATGTCCTGCTTGCGCTCGGCACGGAGGCCTACCGGGCCATGGATGATCTGCTCAACCGTATGAGTGCGTTGGCTGATGCCCACGTCGAAGATCTCGTCGAGCAGGTCGTCTCGGGCTACATGGCTCTTCTCGACGAACACGGCGGTTTCATTTTGATCTGGGGTCAAGCGGGTCTGGGCGACCCTGATCTCCGAGCCGCCGGCATGAGGGCCAAGTTACACAGCGCCCGCCGCGTGGCCCACATGTTCGGACTCAACGACGACGAAGACGATCCGGGGCTCGTCGGTCTGGCCCTTCAGGTAATGATCGACCGATATTGGTACTACCAACAGGTGGCCGGCCTGCCCTCGACCCGGGAGAAGGCGATCGTAACGCTTTCGACGATCGTCAGATCGCGAATCGCCGTGGGTTCCTTCGACCCGTCATCGTCATCTGCCGATTTCGCTCCATCGAAGAATGGACAGGATTAAGCGCCGTATGGATCTCACGTTCTCTGACGTTGACATCGCCTTCCGCGAGGAAGTGCGGACGTGGCTAGCCGAACATCGACCACGCGACAAGCGACCGTTGGAGCGCAGCGCTATGCGCGAGTACGACGTGGCATGGCAGCGAACCCAGTTCGATGGAGGGTGGGCTGGCATCTCGTGGCCCAAGGAGTACGGGGGTCGCGGGGCTTCGCTCATCCAAGCCCTGATCTGGTTCGAGGAATACGGCCGGCTGGGTCTGCCGGGCATCGACGCTTGTTTCGTCGGATTGAGCCACGCCGGGCCCACCTTGATGACTCGGGCTTCAGAGGACCAAAAGGCGTTCCATCTGCCGAAGATCTTGCGCGGTGATGTGGTGTGGTGCCAAGGGTTCTCTGAACCCGAGGCCGGCTCCGATTTGGCATCGCTGAAGACGAAGGCTGTCATTGATGGCGACGAATTGGTCGTCACTGGGCAGAAAATTTGGACGAGCTTCGCCGACGTCGCTCAGTATCAAGAACTGTTGGTGCGGACCGATTCTGATGCGGCCAAACACAAAGGCATCACCTGGGTTATCTGCGATATGACACTGTGCGGTATAGATATTCGACCCATCGAAACGATGGACGGCGAGCATGAGTTCTGCGAGGTGTGTTATGACGACGTCCGCATTCCGCTAACCAACGTGGTCGGGCGTCTGCACGACGGCTGGAGCGTCGCCATGTCGACCCTCGCGTTTGAGCGAGGGACTGCTTTCACGGTAAACCAGGTGCGCCTGGCCAAGGTCGTCGAAGACCTCATCGCGGAGGCCCGCCATCGCACCGGTCCGGACGGGCGGCGACCAGCCATCGTCGACGATGAGATCGCCCGCCGTCTGGCGAAAGCGCGGGCCGAGGTCGCCGCCATGCGGGCCATGACGTATAGGGGTATCTCGCGCAGCAGCCGCGATGGCTCGCCCGGACCGAAGGGTTCAATCATCAAGCTCTATTACTCCGATCTGGCCCAGAGTATTTATCGTCTGGCCTTCGATATTATGGGCGCTGATGGTCTTCATTTCGTGGACCGGTGGACCCCCGGAGGATGGTCGGGGAGTTATCTCTATTCTGCCGCAATCTCAATCGGCGGTGGCACTTCGGAGATCCAGCGGAATATCATCGGCGAGCGCGTGCTCTGCCTACCCAGGTAAGCAGAAATGGATCTTCTCCCCACGGAAGAACAAATCCAAATAGCGTCGGTCGTAGCCGACTTCTTACGCGACCAGATGCCGATCAACGCCATCCGGCAACGCCGATCCGAGTCAACGGCGGTGGACGCTTCGACGTGGGCTCGCTGCGGCGAACTCGGGTGGTTCGGACTCGGCCTGCCCGAGGTCGACGGAGGGGTGGGGTACGGGTTGGCCGAAGAAGTGTTGCTGTTTCGTGAGCTGGGTCGACAACTCGCGCCCGGCCCGTTCGTGAGTTCCGTGCTCGGAGCGCGGGTCGCCGCCCGCGCCGGTGCTGACGACATCGCGGCGGCCATCGTGGCCGGGACCGTTTCCGTCGGAATGGCCGAGGCGCGGGGGCATGGGTGTTCGGTCGGGGCCACGGTATCGGGATCGTTCGACCTTCTCGATGCTCCCGGTTCGACTTACCTACTTGTGTACGGGCCCGATGCCGTGGTGCTGGTGGAGACCGCCGCGATCGGTACGGCGCAGTCGGTTCAGTGCGTCGACCCTGCCGTGCGCCTCGCTCGCGTCGATCTCGACGCGGCCGCCTCGGGGTGATGGTCACCGATGGCCACGATCAGATCGTGCGTCGCGGTTCAGCTCTGGTGGCCGCGATGCTCACCGGAATCGCCGAAGCGACGCGCGACATGTCATCGGAATACGCAAAGGTCCGGGTGCAGTTCGGCCGGCCCATCGGCGTGAATCAGGCCATTAAGCGCGCGTGTGCCGATATGGCGCTGCGCGCCGAAGCGGCCTCGGCCCAACTTCTGTTCGCGGCCTTGAGCGTCGACGAGGGTCGCTCCGATGCGGCGTTCCAAGTCGCCGCAGCCCGGATCGTGGCCACCGACGCAGCCGTCGAAAATGCCACCCGTACCATTCAGGTGCACGGCGGTATGGGGTACACCTTCGAACACGACGCTCACTTGTTCGTCAAACGGGCACGCGTGTTGGATCGCGTTCTGGGCGACAGCCGAAGCCAAATGGCGGCGTTGATCGACCTTCCAGCGGCCCAGTGAGTCGGCTGAAGGGTGCAGCTGTGGCCCCACCCTTGATCGGAGAGTACGACACCCTTCCCGAGGCGATGGACGCGGCGGCGAATCAGTTCGGCGACCGTGACGCGTTCGTGGAGGGGCCCTTCGTCTGAGCTTCAGCGAGTGGCAGCGCAAGGCCGATGGACTGGCCCGGGTATTGGTCGAGCGAGGTGTGAGCCCGGGTGACCGAGTCGCGCTGGTGTTGCCCTCGTCGATCGACTACGCCAGCGGCTATGGCGCGATTGTTCGGGCCGGCGCCATCGCGACCGGTCTCAGCATGCGCCTCGGACCTCGGGAATTCGAAGCCATTCTGGCCAAAGCGGACCCGTCGTTGATCATCGCCGAGTCGGCCGCCGGAGCGCCGACGATTCCTGCGCACTACGCCGTTCTGGATCGCTCCGAACTGTCAGCCGCGTATGACAACCCTGAGCTCGGCGGCGATCGGCCCCGCCGTGAAGCGACTGATCCGGTCGTGATCATTTGGACGAGCGGCACAACCGGGGTGCCGAAGGGCGCGTGGTTCGATCATCGCAACCTTGCTGCCGCGGTCAAGAGTGCCGGAGTCATGAGCGGACCGTTCGATCGCCGATTGGTGGCTACGCCCTTCCAGCATCCCGGTTACATGGTCAAGATCTGGGACCAGTTGGCGTGGGGCAGCACCATCGTGATCAGCCCGACCCCTTGGACCGCGCCGGCCATGCTCGACCTTCTCATGCAACAAAAGATCAACGTGGCCGGCGGGGTTCCTACACAGTGGGCGAAATTGCTGGAATTGCCTGGCATCGAACAAATGGACTTCTCGCACGTACGTCTCGGACTGGTGGCCACGGCCCCCGCCGCCCCCGAACTGATACAGCGCGTGACCGCAGGCTCGGCTGCCCTCTGATAGTGCGTTACGCAATGACCGAGTCGCCCAGTATCACCGGAACCGAGCCGGGCGACTCGCCCGAGGTGTTGTACCGAACGGTGGGCCGAACGCAAGTCGGAATGGCCGTCGAGATCGTCGATGCCGTCGGCGCTTTGGTTGCGAACGGTGAGGTCGGACGGGTCCGCGTGAGCGGTGCCTGCGTGATGCGAGGCTATTGGGACGATCCGGAACTCACGCGTCAAGTGCTCGATGATGGCGGGCGACTGACGAGCAGTGATCTCGGCCGCTTTGACGCGGACGGCAACCTGGTGTTGGTGGGCCGGGCCAACGATATGTACATCCGCGGCGGCTACAACGTGTATCCGCTCGAGGTCGAGAATGTGCTCGCCGAGCACCCCGGTGTGGTGACCGCGGCGATCGTCGGAGTCCCGGCGCCGGTCATCGGCGAGATCGGAGTGGCGTTCGTCGTGCCCACCGATCCGTCGGCTCCACCCAGTCTCGAAGATCTACGGGCGTGGGTGCGCGACCGGTTGGCCGACTACAAAGCCCCCGATCGCCTCGAGATCGTCGAAGGGCTGCCGCTCACCGCCTTGCTGAAGGTCGACAAGCTCAGCCTCCTGAACCGAGCGACGACGAGCTGACTCCGTGGCTCGAACGGAGCATCACACGGTGGCGAGGCGTCGCGCCGTCAGGTCGGTTATACGGGTGACGATCTCGGCTCCGAAAGCGGGGTCAACGACTCCGCCCGATACGAGAAGGTCGGCCAGGCGGCTGTTGATGAGCGATAGCACGAGCCCGGCCAGGATTTCGTAATGGACGATGTTGGAGAGCCGCCGGTCGGCCAACGTTTCGTAGCGAGCCAGAGTTTCGTCACGGCCGGCCACGCCCTCGAGTCGTTGGATGCCCTGGGCTTCGCATAAGAACTCATCGAACACGACCCACCAGGCCACGTCGATCTCGGGTGGCCCAGTCGTGGCCCCCTCCCAGTCGAGGAGGGCCGCCACCGAAAGATCGTCACCGAAAATGATGTTGCCGACGCGGGCGTCGCCCCAGACCACGCCGGCGGTCGGGTCGGCGGGCCGATGCGAAATGACATGCTCCATCGCGGCGTCGATGACGTCGACACCGTGGATGCGGACCGGCGCACACCACTCGTACCAGCGTTGAACGTGCTCGACGTAACGCCCGAGGGCGGTGCCGTCGCCCGCCGGCCTCAGGCAGGCCAGCGAATCGTCGATGGTAACTCCATGAAGGTCGACGAGCGCCTGTAGAGCCCCGTCGTGCAGTATTCGCCGCTCAGCCACCGAGAGCCTGGTCGTCCACCCCCGTTGGTGCCAGCACGGCACATCCGACGGAATGCGTCCATCCACACGGTCCATCAAGAAGAAGGCCGCGCCGAGCACGCTGGGGTCGGGTTCGGTCAGCCAGATATTGGGAACGGGAGCCTTGCCGTACAAACCTTGCATAACTCGGGCCTGGCGGATGGCGTCGGGCTCGGTGAACAATTGATGGCTCGTCGGTTCGATGCGAACCACGAACCGACGCTCGTTGGCGACGCCGTCGGGGCCGTCCCATTGGGCCCGCGCCAGGATCGTTTCGTTCGAGAAGCCCGCTTTTGGAACCGACACCTCATCGATGCCGATCGACGCCACGCCCAGCCGTTCGCCGAGCCACGATTCGAGTGTCCGAGCGGTTAGCTCCTGACTGCGCCCTCGAGACCCTTGTGACATCTCTGCCAGACTAGGCGCCGTGGTTGCGTCGTCCTCCATCTTTCCCACCCTCGGTGCGTATGTGCTCCCCGGTCGGGTCAGTGATCCTCGGCCGGCGATCGGACAGGCGAAAACAGCGGAACATCTGGGCCTCGGGACGATTTGGATCAGCGAACGCTATGGGTCCAAAGATCTGGGCGTGTTGGCCGGAGCGATTGCCCAAGCCACTATCCAGCCGCGAATCGCTTCGGGTATTTCGCATTTCCTGTTTCGTCATCCGTTGTCAATGGCGTCGATGGCGATGACCGCACAAGCGATCAGTGGTGGTCGATTTCTCTTCGGAGTGGGTCGTTCCGTGGCGCCGATGTGGAAGGCGGTCGGCCTCCCGACGATGACCACAGCCGTGCTTGAGGACTGCGCCGATATGTATCGTCGATTGTGCAAAGGAGAGCGCGTCCGCTACGACGGCCCGGCCGGCCGATTCCCTTCCCTGCGGCTCGGGGATCTGCCCGATGTCACCCCGCCGCCGATTTATCTGGCCGCCATTGGACCCAACACGCTCGACCTCGCCGGACGGTGCTTCGACGGTGTGATCTTCCATCCGTTCCTTACTGTCGAAGCGGTGCGTCGGTCGGCCGAACAGGTACGCTCGGCTGCCGAACGCGCCGGGCGCGATCCAGCATCCGTGCGGGTTGTCGCCACCGTGGTGACGGCGCCTGATTTGCCCATCGGCGAGGAGGAGGCGGTGATCGGAGGACGGGCCGTGACGTACTACCAGATCCCGTCATTCGGCCAACCTCGATTGGGGGACGCGCGGTCCGCAGCAATGGGAGGCGCCGTACGGGCACACGCTCATATCGAAGTACGCCATGGCGGCGCGTCGCCACATGCACGAATACGGTACGACGATCGAGCAACTCGCCGAGATAGCGGTTTCGGCCCGAGCGAACGCAGCCGACAATCCGCTCGCTTCGTTTCGTGATCCGATCACGATCGACGAGGTCTTGTCGGGGCCGATGATCGCCGATCCATTCACGAAGCTTCAGTGCTGCATCCGTTCCGATGGAGGAGCGGCGGCGGTGTTCGTGGCCGAAGATCGCCTGGTTGATCTTTCGACGAAACCCGTATGGGTACTGGGTGCCGGGGAAGCGGTCTCGCACGTTTCGATGAGCCAATGGCCCGACTTTACGACCGGACCCGCGGCCGCCTCGGGTCGACTGGCCTTTCGACGAGCTGGGCTCACGCCCGCTGATGTCGATGTCGCCGAACTCTACGACGCGTTCACTTACATGTTGCTGATCACGCTCGAAGACCTTGGGTTCTGTGGCAAAGGTGAGGCGGGCCCCTTCGTTGAGCAAGGTCGACTGCGCATCGGCGGTTCCCTCCCGACCAACACCGATGGGGGAGGGCTTTCGGCCTGCCATCCTGGCCAGCGCGGGTTGTTCCTGATTGTCGAGGCCGTAAGGCAGTTGCGCGGGGAGTGCGGCTTGCGTCAGGTGCCCGATGCGCAAGTGGCGTGCGTGAGTGGAACCGGAGGCTGGTTCTGCTCCAGCGCCACGATGTTGCTCGGGGTCTAGCGGGGTCTAGTGCACCTTGCTCAGCACACGGTGGTGTCCACGAGCTCAAACAGGTCAATCAATCGAACACTAGACAGCAATGAGCCGGCTCCGATACGCCGCGGCCTTCGGCCGATCTGCGCCAGCGCAGTTCGGGCCCAAGGCTGTATCAACCTGACTAGCTGCAACCCCCAAGGAGAACTGCCTGTGAAGTCTCGGATGCTCATTGCCATCGCCGCTCTCGCGTCGATCACCGCGTCGACCAACGTTGTCTCGGCCGCTACGAAAAAGCCGGCGAAGCCGAAGCCGCCCACCACCAAGAAAGCCCCACTCACGAAAGTGGCAACGACTGCCGCCACCACGGCGCCGACTCCTGTCGCCACCACGGCACCTGCGGCCGCGGCACCTGCGGCACCGGCGCCGGCGGCCGCGTCAGGCCCGTGCGACAAGTCGAAGCCCGAAGTGAAGGTTGGAGTTTCGTACTCGCTGAGTGGTCCCCTCGCAACGCTCAGCGCAGACTTTCTGGCCGGCACCGAGATGGCCGCCGATGACGCCAACACCATCAAGGGTGGGATTCTTGGCCGTTGCCTGAAGTTGGTCGTCAAAGACGACGAAGGCAGCGCCACGAAAGGGGCCCAAGTGGTGCGGCAACTCGTCTCGGAAGAGAAAGTCGCATTCATGGTGGGCCCATACGCGAGCGGCGTGCTTGGCGGGGTGCTGGACTTCACGAATAAGGAAAAGGTATTGGGGGCCAATGCCACGCTGTTTCCCGGCGCCGGCGATGCCTCAAAATATCCTTACACCTACCGTTTGGCACAAAGTTCTGAGGCTTCCGGCGCCGACTTCGCAGGGTATGCGAAGAAGAAGAAGTGGGCCAAGGTCGGCGTCCTGGCGGTGAACACGACACTCGGAACGTCCACCTTGATGCGTTCAAGAAATCACTTACTGGTAGCGGCATTGACGTGTCGTCAGTCATCTTCGAAGCGGGCACAGTCGACCTGACGCCGGCCTTGAGTAAACTCCAAGACAGCCTGCCCGATGCGGTGTATTTCTTCTGCACGGGAGGCGATCTGGCGAACGCGGTCAAGGCGCGGGCCACGCTGAAGTATTTCGCGCCCACGGTTTCTTACTCGACAGTGGCCGACGCAGCCGTCGTCGATGCGGCCGGCGGAGCGGAGAACATGCGTGGCGTCGTGGGAGAGGGCTTCTACCTGGGCCAACTTCGAAAAGCCAACTCGGCCTATGCCCAACGTGACGCTTACGCCAAGTTCTTGGACAAGCTGCGAATCAAGAAAGGCGAAAAGGTGCTGAAGGGTGCAGGAAATATACCTGCGGGTGGTTACGCCGGGCTGGACATGTTCGTCGTGGCTGCTAACAAGACCGGAAGTCTCGACGCTGACGTCATGAAGAAGTACCTGGATACGTCGGGGTATGACGGAGTTGTGGAGTACAAGTTCACGAGCGCCGTGCACGACGGCTATTCGCTCGATGCGCTCGGGTTCGCGCTGGCCACTTCGCTTCGCGACGGCACGCTCGACGAGGCGCCCTGAGCCCGGCTTGGGCCAGCCCGAAAATCAACCTCTTAATGGGATAGGATAGGAACCTCGTAAATTGGATAGGTCCGAGTGACGCGCGGTCGCAATGAATAGTGCCCGCCTCGCCAATCTTGCGCTGGCCGGGCTCACCCAGGGATCGATTTACGCCATCGTGGCGTGCGGGTTCAATGTCTCGTACGCCACAACAGGGGTGTTGAACTTTGCCCATGGAGAGTTCTTGATGCTGGGCACGATGCTCGGCGTTTTCTTCTACGGGTCGTTGGGCTGGCCGTTGCTGGTCCCAATGGTGCTGACGGTCGCTATCTGCGCACTGATCGGTGCGCTCGTCGAGATCGGCGCCGTGCGGCCCGCGCTTCGTCTCGGACACGGTGCCTCTGGATGGATTCTCTCGACGCTCGGCGTCGCCATCGTCTTGCGCTCGATCGTTTCCTTGCGGATGGGCCAAGACCTTCGCGCTTTTCCCGATATCTTGTCGCGGACGCCGCACGTGATCGGGGGGGTCCGAATCGTGCCGCAACAGCTTCTCGTCATCGCCTTGGCGATTGCGGTTGCGGTGGGTCTGCATTTGCTTTACGAGCGCACCCTTCTCGGTCGGGCCCTCGAGGCGGTATCGCAAGACCGCGAAGCGGCGGCGTTTCGCGGGCTGCCGATCGGGAAATTGTCGTCTACCGCGTTTGGGGTGGCCGCCGCTGTGGCCGCGCTAGCGGGCTTCATGGCCGCGCCTTTGACCGGAGCGTCACCGCGCGTCGGTTTTCCGTTCGTGTTGAAAGCCTTCGTCGCCGCGATAATCGGGGGCATCCCTCGTATCGAAGGAGCGTTCGCCGGAGGTCTGTTCCTCGGTCTGGTAGAGGTGTACGGGGCCGAGTACATCGGGCCCAGCTGCCGCAACGTGGTGGTCTTCGCGTCGCTGCTCATCTTTCTCTTTGCCCGTCCCCAGGGCATTTTCGGTCGCGTTTCGGCCAGGACGGTATAGTTCACGGAGCGACTTACCTCAGCCATCTCGTCGCGTCGCGGCGTGCTCGTGCACGTCGGCGCGTTCGCGGTGCTCCTCCTCGGCGTGAACAACGTCGCCCGTCTCATGAGCGGTATCGGCAGCACAGTCACGTGGCCATTGAATCGGAAATTCCATTTCGCGGCCAATGGATACGAAGTGTTCAATACCGAGCTGCTGCTCGTCTATTTGATCGCCGTGTTCGGCCTCGGTCATCTCTTAAATTCGGGCTTGATCTCGCTCGGGCATTCGGCCTTCTTCGGCATCGGCGCTTACACCGTGGCCATCATGACATTGGTAAATCACTGGAACTTCTGGGTCGCGCTGGCGCTGGCTGGGTTGATCAGTGGAATCGTGGGCTTCGTTCTTGGCTTTCCGGCTCTTCGGCTGAGCCATTTCACGCTTGCGATGATCACGCTGGCCTACGGTTTAGTTCTCAATGACTTGATCGAGGGATTCCGCAGTGTCACTCACGGCGGAGACGGCATGCCGAGCATCCAGCGGCCGAAGGGATTCACATCTGATCACCGGTATTACTGGCTGCTGGTGGTGGCCGTGGTCATCGCCTACAGCGTCATCCACGATCTTCTCCGCTCGCCGGTCGGCCGACGGGCCAAGGCCGTGTCCGAAAGCGAAAACGCGGCACAGTCCATCGGCATCGACCTCCGCACGACAAAGCTGGCTTCCTTTACCGTCGCCAGTCTGTTCGCCGGACTCGCCGGGGGACTGTATGCCGGGCTGGTGGGCTATGTGACGCCAAGCGCGTTCGGTGGTGACCTTGCGATTCTGTTTCTGCTCATGGTGCTGTTCGGGGGGTCCGGCTCGTTGGCCGGCCCCGTGGTAGGAGCCATCCTGTTGTTTCGCGTGCCGCTGGAGGTGGAACGGCTTACGCCCAAACCCGGCGCGTGGACGCTCATCATCTATGGGTCGATCTTGTTGGCTTCGGTGTACTTCTTCCCGCGCGGCGTGATGAGCGTGTACTGGCGAGTCCGATCGAGGTTCAACCCACCAAAGCCCAGGACGCGTTCGGCGACTACCGCAGTTCACTCCCTGGCCTCCGTGATCGAGCGCCCGACGGCCGCTGACAGAGCGCTTGCGGCCGTCGATGTGGCCAAGACCCTGGGTGGTGTGCAAGCCCTGAAAGGGCTTGACTTCAACCTCTTGCCCGCTCAGGTCCATGGCCTGATCGGCCCCAACGGTTCAGGCAAGACCACCTTTCTCAATACGTTGTGTGGCTACGTGGTCCCCGATAGGGGCAGCGTGACGCTTCTGGGAAACTCTGTAGACGGTGTCGGTCCCTTTCGCCGGGCGCGGGCGGGGCTGGCGCGAACATTCGAGACACCTTTGCTGTTCGAGCACATGTCATGTCTCGAGAATGTGCTGGTCGCCGTCGATCTCCATCATCACCAGAGGGCCGGCTCGTATCTGTTCCGTTTGCCTTCGCGAGACGGGCCGAACGCGAGTCGGTAGCGCGGGCCGGGGCCATCCTCGAAGCGGTGGGGCTGGCCGCCCGTCGTGACGATCCCGCCGCCGATCTCCCGCCCGGAGAGCGTCGCCTGCTCGAAATCGGGCGAGCGATCGCCACGCGACCGACAGTCCTGATCATGGACGAACCGGCCGCCGGTCTGACCGACACCGAAGTTGAGCACCTCGGTCACTTCATTCTCGAACTCAAGGCCGGCGGCATTGCCGTTATCTTGGTGGAGCATCACGTCGATCTGGTGCGCCGGGTGAGCGACGTAGTGACCGTGATCGACGCCGGCTCCAGAATCGCCATCGGGACGCCGCATGAGGTCATGACCAATCTCGAAGTGATCCGGACGTACTTGGGCGACATGAGTTTTGATGACGAGGGTCTTGACGACGACGCAGTCGACGACGCGGTTGCCGAAGTTGCGGTGTCGCCGTGAGTTCGGGCAACATGTCGGTTTCGGTGAGTTCGCTCGAGCCATCCACCACCACCGACGTCTTGTTGCGGGTGGAAGGAGTGAGTGCAGGCTACGGCCACGTCTCGGTGGTGCACGAGGTCAGCTTTGCGATCGCCCCGAAGCAACTGGTGACGATTGTCGGCGCCAATGGCGCCGGCAAATCGACGCTCTTGCGGACCATATCAGGAATCAACCGAGCAACGACGGGCCGTATTCGCCTTGAAGATGTCGAGATCCAGAGGCTCTCGTCGGCTCGAATTGCTACGTTGGGTATTGCCCAGGTGCCCGAGAACCGCCGAGTGTTTCCGAAGCACAGCGTGCTCGACAACCTTCGCCTTGGCGGCTATGTCGGACGGAAAGACAAAGACGGCTCGGCCGCCCGTCTCGAGGACGTGGTTGAACGGTTTCCCGTGCTGCGCGAGCGGACCAAACAGTCGGCGGGTACGCTTTCCGGGGGCGAACAGCAGATGCTGGCGATCGGTATGGCGCTGATGGCTGATCCGAAAGTACTACTGCTCGACGAGCCGTCGCTGGGCCTGGCTCCGTTGATCGTCGATCAGGTCTTCGAGCACATCCGAGCGCTGAGTGAGCAGGGGCGGGCCATCCTGCTCGTCGAACAATTGGCCCAGAAAGCACTGGCTCTCGCCGATGTCGGCTATGTGCTTCAGCTCGGGCGGTTCGTGGCCCAAGGACCGGGAGCCGAATTGGCCAAGGATCGGGCGCTGCTGCGCGCCTATCTGGGCTGAGGTTGTCGCAAGGATTGCAGTGGGCCGGCGCCAGCGCTATCGAGCGACGAGTTGCGAATGGATTGCCGGCGCGGCGATAGGGCAGCGCTCATGACCATCCCCGAGCCTGGCGTCGCGGTCGGTGTCCGTCCGGGAAAGCCGCAGATGCTCAACCACGTTGCCTACATCACCCGTGACACTTCTGCGACCGTCGACTTCTACACAAATCTCCTCGGCATGGAACTGGTCGCCGCGGTAATGGATGACTCCATCCCGTCGACGGGCGATCCGGTGCCCTATTTCCACTCGTTCTTCAAGATGGGCGACGGGTCGACGATCGCCCTTTTTGGAGGCCCCCGAGCTGCCGCCACCCGCAGGACCGACCCATCCGGCTTATAACGTGTTCCAACACATCGCGCTCGAAGTCGACTCGCCGGCGACAGTGGAAGCGTGGCGTGGGTGGCTCACGTCAAATGGGGTTGACGTCGTCGGCCCGGTTGATCACAAAATCATCTACAGCATCTACTTCTACGACCCCAATGGCATCCGGCTCGAATTGACGACGCCCATCGATCGAACCTGGAACGACAACGCGGAACCCGCCCGCGCGTCTTTGGGAGAATGGGAAGTGGTAAAGGCAACGGCCCGAGCGAGTGGTCGCGACCTGGTGTCGGTGCTGGCTGACCTGACCCGCGCCCGTAGCCACAGCCGGCATTAGGCGCCTGCGACGACCGGTGGACGAAGCCCTGATCCCAAAGATCATCAGTGCCGACGATCACGTGGTCGAGCCGGCGCACGTGTGGAAGACGTGGCTGCCGGCGCGCTTTCGCGATCGGGGGCCGAGGGTGGAGCGACGGGGCGTGCCGGCCATCGAGTTTGCCGGGGCCGCCGCGTATCGCGAACAGTTCGACGACGACTCGCCGACGAAGGCTGATACTTGGATCTACGAGGATCTCGTGTATACCCACAAGCGTATGGTCGCGGCCGTCGGGTATCCACGCCATGAGATGACCATGACGCCGATCACGTACGACGACATGCGGCCCGGCTGTTACGACCCTAAAGCCCGCCTGGCCGACATGGACGTCAACTGGGTCGAGGCATCGGCGTGTTACCCGACCTTTCCGCGGTTCTGCGGCCAGACGTTCACCGAGGGCAAAGACAAGGAGCTTGGCCTGGCGTGCGTGGAGGCCTACAACGACTGGATGGTCGAGGAGTGGTGTGGCGACTCCGGCGGTCGGCTGATCCCAATTTGCCTCTTCCCGTTGTGGGACGCCCATCTGGCGGCCGACGAGGTTCTCCGCAACGCGGTGCGCGGCGTGCGTTCCGTCGCCTTCAGCGAGATCCCCGTCCACCTCGGTCTACCTAGCATCCACGCGGGCTACTGGGACGAGTTCTTCGCCGCCTGTGAAGAAACGAAAACTGTCGTATGCATGCACATCGGTTCGTCGTCGAGGATGCCGGCGACGTCACCCGATGCGCCGATCGGGGTCACCTCCACGCTGGGGTTCGGCGGTGCAATGTTTTCGGTGGTCGACTTCCTCTGGTCGGGCGTGCTCGTGCGCTATCCGAAACTCAAGCTGTCTTACGCCGAGAGCCAAATCGGATGGCTGCCCTACATTCTCGAACGAATCGACGACGTATGGGAAGACAACCAGGGCTGGGCCGCAACGAAATCTATTCCCGAGCCGCCCAGCACCTATTTTCACCGCAACGTCTATGCCTGCTTGTTCAAGGACCAGACCGGCATCGACATGCGCCACAAGATCGGCATCGACCGGATCCTGTTCGAGACCGACTACCCGCACAGTGACTCGACATGGCCCGAAACCCGAGCCGTCGCGGCCCGCTTGCTCGACGGGCTCTCGGCCGACGACATACATCGCATCGTGCGCGGCAACGCGATCGAGCTGTTCGGTCTCCAGGGCTTGGCTTAAGTGCACCTGGCCTTCGAGGAAGTCGATGAAAGCTTTCGCCACGAGGTGCGGACGTGGCTGTCCGAGAACGCTCCGCGCGGGCGCCGCCCCCGTACGCTCAAGGGCATGCGCGAAGTCGACTTGGCGTGGCAGCGTCAGCAATATGAGGCGGGCTGGGCCGGTATCGCGTGGCCCGAGGAGTTCGGCGGGCGCGGGCTGTCGTTGACGCAGCAGCTGGTTTGGCAGGAGGAGTACGCCCGTACCGGGCTGCCCCCCATCGACGCTCGGTTTGTCGGCCTGAACCACGCTGGTCCGACGCTCATGGCGCGCGGCAACGACGCGCAACGGGTCCGCCATCTGAACGAGATACTGCGCGGTGACGTCGTGTGGTGCCAAGGCTTCTCGGAGCCCGAGGCGGGATCGGATCTGGCGTCGCTTCGCACTCGGGGGGAGATCGACGGCGATGAGTTGGTCGTCACCGGTCAGAAGATTTGGACGAGTTTCGCGGCCGTTGCCGATTGGCAGGAGCTGCTGGTGCGCACCAACCCAAACGTGCCCAAGCACAAGGGTCTGACATGGGTGATTTGCGATATGGCCTCGTCTGGTATTGACGTACGACCGATTCGTACCATGGATCGCGGAGAGGATTTCGCCGAAGTGTTCTATGACGATGTGCGCATCCCCTTGGCCAACGTCGTGGGCGGAATCGACCGCGGATGGAGTGTGGCCATGTCGACGTTGTCGTTCGAACGGGGTACGGCATTCACCGTGAGCCAAGTGCAGCTTCCTCCAGCGTCGAGCGACTTATCGAGATGGCGGGGTCGAGAAAGTCCGTCGACGGGCGACGGGTCATCGCCGATGAGGCGCTGGCCCAACGCCTCGCCCGGGCCCGCGCCGACGTCGCCGCGCTTCGCGCCCTCACGTATCTCAACATCTCGCGCAACGCACATTCGCCGGAGCCCGGCCCGGAGGGGTCAATGCTCAAGTTGCAAGACGCCGAACTGACCAACCGCGTGTTCAAGCTCGCGCTCGAAATACTTGGGTCTCGGTCGCTGGCCGTGCCCGACGATGAAGACGAGACGGTGTGGATCGACCGCCAGCTCTGGTCTTACGCGGCGTCCATTGGCGGCGGAACATCAGAGATCCAACGCAACATCATCGCCGAGCGGGTGCTCGGGTTGCCACGATAGCAATGGACCTGACGCCGTCGACCGAGCAGCTCGAGATCATCGATTCGTCGGCCGCGTTTCTCCGCGATCGGTGGCCCATCACGCAAACCCGCGAAATGTTCGGCGCCGCCGCTAACGTCGACGGTGAGGCGTGGAGGGCGGCCGCGGAATTGGGCTGGTTCGGGCTGGGCCTGCCGGAGTCTGTGGGTGGCATTGGAGGCGGTCTCGCCGATGAGGCGTTGCTGTTTCGCGAGATCGGCCGGTCACTCGCCTCCGGGCCGATGCTGTCGAGCGTGCTGGGGGCGCGGGTGGCGACGTTCGGCGGACACGTCGAGTTGGCGGGGCGAATTATTGGGGGTGAGGAGCGCGTGGGTCTGGTCGTACCGGGATCGTGTGACCTTGTGGGGCCTGACGGCGTGATTAGCGGCGACGTCCAGTTGCTCGACGCCGACGGGACTCTCGCGTTGATTGCGACCCCTGAAATCGCGGTGCTGGTCGAGGTAGGGGCGCTCGACGACGTCGTAACCGTGGCGTGTATCGATCCGGCTGGCGTCGTTGCCCGAGGACGGGCCGCCCGGCCTCGATGACTTGGCCTTCGTGGTGCACGGTACGGCGGCCGACCTTCGCTTTCTTGATCGCGCTATCGACCCGTCCGACCGCCAGGTTGGGGTGACGCTGTGGGGCTCGCCCACCCTGGCCAACTACATGCCGGCTGGTATCAGCCGGGTCACGACCTGTCGCTCGTGGCTCAATGAGTGGTCTATCGATCACTCCAATGGCGACTCATTGCGGTGGCTGCCCGAAATCGACGTCCCGGTCCTCATCGAACTCGGAACCGCCGATCCGACGGTGATGCCGGCTATGGCGCAGGAGATGTATGACGCATCAACCAGGTCGCCGCGACGGGATCTGCATTTCATCAAAGGCGCCACCCACTACTTCGAGAACCAACCCGCCCTTCTCGACGAGACGCTCGACATCATGACCGAATGGATCGGCGAAAACGTCGACGCCATGAGCTGAACGAGGACTAGGGCCTAGGCGTTTTTCACCTCGGCCGCCGCTTCGAGGCCGAGTTCGGCGATGGAAGTTTCCCGCATCTCCATTTTTCGGATCTTACCGGTGACGGTCATCGGGAATTCGGTGGCGAACTTCACGTACCGAGGGATCTTATAATGCGCGATCTTGCCCCGGCAAAATTCTCGGATCGTCTCGGCGTCAACGGAGGCGGGGTCGATGTTGTCGGCCAGCTTCACCCACGCCATGATTTCCTCGCCGTATTTCACGTCCGGAACACCGATGATTTGTACGTCGGCAATCGCCGGATGAGCATAGAGAAACTCTTCTATCTCGCGGGGGTACACGTTCTCGCCGCCCCGGATGATCATGTCCTTGATGCGGCCCACAATGTTGAGGTAACCATCTTCGTCCATGACGGCCAGATCGCCGGTATGCATCCATGCGGCCGGGTCGATGGCTTCGGCCGTCTTTACGGGATCGTTCCAGTACCCAATCATGACCGAATACCCCCGGGTGCAGAACTCACCCGAAACGTTGCGGGCCACGACCTTGCCCGTCTCGGGATCGACGATCTTCACCTCGACGTGGGGCATCACTTGACCGACCGTGCCGGTGCGCCGGTCCAAGGTGTCATCGGTGGCGGTCTGCGTGCTGACCGGCGAGGTCTCGGTCATGCCATAGCCGATCCCCACCTCGGGAAGGTGCATGTGCGCCGTGACCTGCTTCATGACCTCCACAGGACAGGGGGAGCCGGCCATCATGCCCGTCCGGAGCGACTCGAAGTTTGTCGACGCAAAATCGGGATGCTGAAGTTGCGCGATGAACATCGTGGGTACGCCGAGCAAGCTCGTGCAGCGTTCTGCTTCAAGCGCGCGCAAGGTCGCGCCGGGATCGAAAGCGGCTTCGGGGTAGACGACGCAGGCCCCATGGGTTGTCGCCGCGAGATTGCCAATTACCATTCCGAAGCAGTGATACAGCGGTACCGGCACACAAATCCGGTCATGTTCGGTATACTGGGAACCCTCACCGACGAAGTACCCATTGTTGAGAATGTTGTGGTGGGAGAGGGTGGCCCCTTTCGGAAATCCAGTCGTCCCGCTCGTGTACTGGATGTTGATGGCATCGTCGAATTGCAGACCGTCGGAGCGGCTCCGAAGTCGGTCCATCGGCACGCCTTGCCCGGCGGAGACAAGGGCGTCCCACTCCGCCGAGAAAAAGAAGATCGCACGCTCGAGACCAGCGACTTCAGGGCGGATCTGCTCAACCATGGCGCGGTAGTCGCTCGTCTTGAAGCTCGGGGCCGCGAACAGCAAACGGCAGCCCGATTGGTTGAGTGCATAGGCCAGTTCGTGCAGCCGGTAAGCCGGGTTGATGTTCACCAGGATCACGCCGATCTTGGCCGTTGCGTACTGCACGATCGTCCATTCGGCGTAGTTCGGCGACCAGACACCGATGCGGTCGCCCATTTCCATACCCAGGTCGAGGAGGCCGCGGGCGACCAGATCAACTTGATCGCGGAAAGCTGCGTAGGTGTAGCGCAGGCCCTGATGGCAGCTCACGAGCACCTCACGGTCGGGAAACCGGGACACCGTGCGTTCGAGGTTGGTGCCGATGGTCTCGCCGAGCAAGGGCCGCGTCGAGGGGCCGGAGGCGTACGACGGCATCATCATCGAGGAGGACATCGCCGTATTGTAGCCACGAAGTTGCTTACGACACCGGGCGAAACACCGGCGCGCTCACATCGTCGGAAAGCTCGGTGAACACGACCTGCAGCGCCATGCCGACGCGCAGATCGGCCGGTTCGCAATGGACCACATTGGTCATCAACTGTGGTCCTTCTTCCAGTTCGACGACGGCTGCGACATACGGCACCCTCTCCGAAAATGGCGGCAACTCGTTGCGGTATACCGTCGAGTACGTATAGAGCGTCGCCTTGCCGCTTGACTCGATGAGTGAGACGTCGTTGCTCCAACAACTCGGGCAGAAGGGGCGAGGGTAGTGGTGGACCTTGCCGCACGACCCGCACGACGCGATCATCAGCCGACCCTGACGGGCGGCGTCCCAAAAGGGGCGGCTCTCGTCTTCGATAGTCGGGAGGTCTCGGCGGGGGGCGGGTGCGGGGGCGGCCATGGTCATGCTCCAGTCGTCGACGGGTGTTTGCCCGCTAGGCGGGTCGGGGTGAATTCACATTGCAAGTGTTTGATGCCATTAATAAAATTCGCGCGCAAAAACTCAGGCTCGCCGACGGCATGAATATCGGGCAGCCGACGAAACAATTCGCGGAAGGCGACGGAGATCTCGCGACGGGCCAGGTGGGCGCCCAAGCAGAAATGAGGCCCCGGCGCCCCGAACGCAATATGGTCGTTGGAGGCACGGGAGATGTCAAATGCGTGCGGGCTCTCGATGACCGCCTCGTCGCGGTTGGCCGAGTAATACCACATGACGACCTTGTCGCCTTCGTCGAATATCTGATCACCGAGGCGCACGCCGTCGGCCGTGACGGTACGGCGCATATGCAAGACGGGTGATGCGAAGCGCACGATCTCCTCGACCGCGGCGAAGGCGTATTTGTCGAAATCGTTCTGCCAGAGCCTCCGCTGGCCAGGATTGTTCGTCAAGGCCAGGAGGCCGTGGGAAATAGCGTTGCGAGTCGTCTCGTTGCCGGCACCGACGAGCAAGATGAAAAACGAGGCCAATTCCTGCGGTGAGAGGTTGTCCCCATTGGCGTCGCCGGCTATCAATTTGGTGATGAGGTCTTGGCGCGGATTCGCAATTCGATCCTCGGCCAGTTCCTTGACAAGATTCCCGAGCGCCGGCCCCGTCTGGGCGAGTGCCGTGCGCAAACCTTTGCGGCTCCGGTCGGGAATGTACTCAGGGTCGGTGCTGCCCAGCAGGCGGTTGGTGGCCTCAAAGATGAACCGCTCTTCGCTGCGGGGGATGCCCATCATGTCGATGATGATGCGCAACGGAAGGAGCGCGCTGAACTCGGTGACAAAGTCGCACGAGCCGCGCTCGGCGATGTCATCGATGAGCTCGTTGGCCAGTATCGCCGCTTGCTCGCCCACTTCACCCACCGAACGGGGCGTAAAACCGCGGGCCACAATAGAGCGGATGCGCGCGTGTCGGGGATCGTCCATGGCAATGATCGAGCCGAAATACTCGGTCAAGTCGGGCGGCATGTCCATGACGTTGCAACCCTTGGCGTTGCTGAAATCGGCGGCGCGTCGGCTCACGTCGACGACGTCGGCGTGTTTGGTCAGCGCCCAGTAACCCCCAAAGCGAGAGCCGTCGGTTGACATCTCTTGCATGAATGGGCGCGGTTCGTGGGCCCGCAGATGCGCGAACGCTTCATCGACTGCGGCACGTGGGCCCGTCCAGAGTGAGAGATCTTCAAGGTCAACAACCACGGGCCGACTCATCTCCGTTCGCCGGGTTGGCCAGCGACTCGCGAATCTCCCGCTTGATGATCTTGCCGGCCGGGGTCAGCGGCAGTTCAGTGCGGAAGGCGAACAACCGGGGCTGCTTGTAGCCGGCCAACTCAGCCCGGCACAGCGAACGCAAGGTACCTTCCAAGCGCGCTAAGCGGGCCGGATCGGCGTCGCCCTTCACCACGATTACCGCCACCGGCGTCTCGCCCCACTCCGCATCGGGCTGGCCCACGACGGCGACCATATCGACATCGGGTGACCGCCGATCACCCTTTCGATTTCGGCCGGATACACGTTGAAACCGCCCGAGATGATCATGTCGGTCTTGCGGCTCACGATGTATAGGTAGCCCTCCTCGTCGAGCTTGCCGATATCGCCGGACCGCAGCCCATCGGGTCGGAAGGTCTCGGCCGTGGCTTCCGGCCGGTTCCAATAGCCTTTGGCCATCGACTCGGCCTGAATCACGATTTCGCCGACCTCGCCGCGGGGCAACTCGTGGCCGTCTTCGTTACAAATACGGAGCTCGGCCTGCGCGGTTTCTTGGCCGCACGAGGCGACGAGGTGGGCCTTGTCGAGCAACATCGCTCTATGGTCAGTGGGCGTGAGAATGGTGACCTGACCTCCGGCCTCGGTAATGCCGTACCGCTGCTGAAGTTCACAACCCAATAGCTCCATGGCTTTGCGGGCCAGCCAGTCGGCCGATGGCGCCGAGCCGTAGCTGATGCGCCGCAAACTCGAGAAATCATGACCGGGCTCATCTTCGGCCTGTTTGAGTAAACGTTGCAACATGGTCGGTATGAAGGTTGTCATCGACACCCCTCGCTTCTCGATATCGGCGATCACCATGTCGGCGTCGAAGCGAGGATGAATGATCATCGTCTGGCCGAGGAATAGCCACGACACCGTACGGATCATCCCGCCCGCCGTGTAGAAGGGCGTTGACGCCAACATGACGTCGTCGTGCGAGGCTTCGGTGGCCAGGTTCGTATCGAATGCCTGCATGATCATGGCCCGGTGCACGTTCATGACGCCTTTCGGGCGTCCGGTCGTGCCGCTCGTGTACAGCAGAAAATGAAGATCTTCCGGGGTGAGGTCGGCTGGAGTGGGGTCGACGTCGCGACCCGCGGCGAGGGCGTCCTCGTAGTTCACCGCCATCTCCTTGGTCTCGATGCCCAGCACCACATCGAGGTCGCTCACGACGGCGCCGTACGCCTCGACTTGTTCGTCGAACACGATGGCCGCCCGTGCGCCCGAGTCGCCCACCATGAACGAGGCCTCGCTGGCCGAGACCCGGGCGTTGATTGGAACCAAGACGAGTCCGGCCTTGGCCAGTCCGTACGTGATCTCGGCCCAGTGTCCGATGTTGCCGGCGAACACCGCGACTCGATCACCTTTGTGCATCCCTCGCGACAACATGTAGGTGCCGAGGCGGTTGGCGCGCTCGTCAAGCGCGGCCCAGCTGAGTTCCTTGTCGTTGTAAATGATCGCAGGTTTGTTCGGATAACGGCGGGCATTACGCCGTGAGATGTCACCGATCAGCATTGGAAGAACCCTCGTGGTTGGGTGAGTCCGAACATCGGTCTCAGATCAAGAATGACATAGTTGAAACAGGCGCGTCGCCGTTTACGAGATGAACGACCTTGCGGCGCAGGCGTATTCGATCGCTATTCGTGACCAATGTGTAGACGGAACGTCCGGCCCATATCGTCATGGCAAACCTATATTCGAACAGAACGAAGTTCGAGCCGATCGTAACGGTGTCGTCGGTGGTCTCGAGCAATTCGATGTTACTTACGAGACGGCGCATTTTCGAGGGCGGTGTTTGCGAGTGACGAAGACCAGTTTTGAGCTGCGCGATTCGTTTGGCAATACGCGGTCGATTGTCGTAGATGTACGACACCTCGCGCTCGGGATCGGCATTTTCGTGCAGGGGCACCCAGTAAAGAGCGTCTTCGTCCCACAACGACTCCCACTCTGTGTAGCGCGACTCGTCGGCCAGTCGCGACTCCAGAAACAGGAACTCCGCGTGGGTGGCCTCGACTGAGGTGACCGGACTCAAGATTTCAACCAACCTGAGATCCCATGACCGATGCCCAATGTCGCCAGAAGCCGCGCTGGGGGGTCTCGGCGCTCTTGTCGTAACTGAGTGTTCCCGTCTCGTCTGTCAGTTCCGACTCGAACCCGCGACTGAGCATCAACCATTCCGGGTTCTTGGACGCGAGCCCGAGTTGGTTACGAGCGCCGATCTCGCCATCATCCGCGATGAGAAATCCGCTCGGTCCCATCGCCCCTTCGCAGCGCCGCAGGATCCGACTGTTCATTTCGTCCGCGCCGGGCAGCAACGCCGGACTCGTGTAGGCGATGGTCTCCCCGGGGGCCACTGGCTCTACGACCATGATGTTCATCTCGGCGAGAAACAAGTTGGGAAACACCAATGTGTGCGGTGGACCGACGACGAGTGAACGGTGAGTCTTTTCCGGTCCGTAGGCGGCTTCCAGCGAAGCGACATAGTTCGGGAGTTTTTGGCGCGGCGCCCGTCCGAACCAGATGAACTCATCGTCGAGTTTCAAGTACTCTTCGGTATAATCTATTTCGGAGTGGCCGTTACCGAGGTCACGCACGATGACGTCGACCTTGCTGGGCTGGTGCGACACCTTGGCCGGACGGACGGCTTCGTACACCGACGGATGAGTGAATAGCGCATGATAACCGTCAACATTGTTTTCCATCACCATCTTCCAGTTGCACTGCTGGCGATGATTCATCGCGCCACCATTGAGCGAAATACGACCGGTGGGAGAGGTTGTTGAGGCGATCGATGGCCGTGGTGGCCAAACCAAGATGTTGCAGCAGCGTCTTACCCTCGGTCGCGAATGAGGCGAAGACGAATCCGCCGTAGGCGTCGACCCGGGCGCACGCGGCCAGGCCAAGCTCGGAGCGGATGGCATCGTGGCGCTCGCCGTAGGCCTGCTTCATCGGGATGGCCACCAGGTGGCCGTCGTTGCCGTACATCCAGCCGTGATAGGGGCACTTGAACGACGACGAGTTGCCCGCTTCGGCATTGCAGATCCGGTTGCCGCGATGGGCGCAGCGATTGGACAACACGTGCACAAGACCGTCGTCGCCTCGCGACACGATGACCGGTTGGCGGCCCATTCGCCGTGTGACGTAGTCGCCCGGCTCGCCGACCTCGCTCTCGTGGGCGACGTAAACCCAACCCTCGCTGAAGATCCGCTCCATTTCGGCGTCGAAGATTTCGGGTGAGGTGTAGACCGACCCGTGGACGCGATCGCGTCGAACCAGATCGGAGAGGGCGGTTGATGGGTGGTTCTCCAGCATCGTCATGGGGTTCCTCCAGGTTGGGGGCGGGGTTCAGCTAACGCAGGCACATCGGTAAGGCCCAGGCCGACGATCGCAGCCTGCGTACGCGCCGCGCTCACGATTGACCGTCGCGGTAGTCGCCGGTGCGGAGCCAAGCCTGGCGCTCGTGCTCATCGGCGTGACAGAACGAAGCCAACTCCAGCGGGTCGAGAAACACGCTCTCGCCTGATTCGAGATCAACGACCTGCAGACGCATCCCGCGGGCCTGGGTGTCGATCGCAATCCTGACCGACGCGAATTCGTTGGAGAGGTCGACGGAGAGCGAGGAGGGCTGGTGGATCGCGTTGCTCGTCATCTGGTCATCTCCGTTCCTTGACACTATTGTCAAATTCTCGTGGATACGATAGTTGACCGGCACCGCGATTTCGATACCGTACCGAGCCCACGAGAAACTGGACTGACGATGACCCGCCTTCCCAACGCCCAACTCACCCACATGGGCCTGTACGTCCACGACCTAGACAAGATGGTCGAGTTCTATAACGGGCTGCTCGGCTTGGTCGTGGCCGACGCCGGCGAGTTCCAGGGACGGGAGTTGGCGTTTCTCAGCCGATCTGCGCACGAACATCACCAACTGGTGATGATAAAGGGGCGTACGGCCGGTCCTGAAGTGCGCATTTTGGGTCAGATCTCGTTCCGGGTGGACAGTCTCGACGACTTGAAGTTTTTTTATCAACACGCGACCAAGTTTGAGATTCGGGGCCTCGAGGGCCGCAACCACGGCAACAGTTGGAGCGTCTATTTCTTCGATCCTGAGGGCAATTTCGTCGAGATCTACGTGCCCACCCCCTGGTACGTGAGCCAGCCGTGGCGAGTGGCACTCGACCTGTCGCTGAGCAATGATGAAATCGAACGCGTGACACTGGAACTGCTCAGCGCGGAACCTTCGTGGCGACCGGTGGAGGACTGGGAGAAAGATATGGCCGTCAAACTCAACGACGTGAGCGCATGAATACCACGGGTCAGGACACGGACCAGGACTATCAGAGCATCTGGACCGCGCTACGTGAGGTCGAGTTCCGCCAGGGCTATCTGAATGCCGGCGGCATCCGCACGCGTTACGTCGAGGCCGGCCCGGCCGACGCTCCCGTGGTCGTGATGTTGCACGGGACGGGCGGTCACTGGGAGACGTTCACTCGCAACCTGGGTCCCTTCTCGGCCATTTCCGGACTATCGCGTTCGACATGGTCGGCAACGGGTTCTCCGACCGCCCCGATATCGGCTATGAAATCGCGGTCTATGTCGACCACGTGCGGGCCGTCCTTGACGGTCTTGGGGTCGAGCGGGCATCACTGGCCGGCACCTCACTCGGATCGTGGGTCGCCGCCGCCTTCGCCTTGCCTATCCTGATCGAGTCCACAAACTCGTGCTCATGTCCGTAGCCGGCCTGGTCGCCACGGCCGAGAACATGGCTCGAATCCGAACGCAGCGTATGGCTGCGGTCGAGAAACCCGACTGGGCCACGATCAAGGCAATGTTCGACCATTTGATCGCCGATGAGCGAAACCGGCTGCCCGATCTTGTCGCTTTGCGTCAGTCGATCTATCGCCAACCGGGAATGGCCCAGACGATGGAGAACACTTTGGTGCTCCAGGACGCGGCCATCCGCGATCGAAACCTTCTCACCCCCGACCAATGGCGTTCCATTGCCGCGCCGACGCTGAGCATCGCGTCAGGTAAGGACTACAGCGAGTACTCGAATACGTCGCGCCAAGTGGCCGAACTCATGCCCAATGCCCGGCTGGTCGACATGCCAGACGTAAAACACTGGCCCCATTTCGAAGACGCCGACCGCTTCAATGAGGTCGCGATCCAATTTCTGCTCGGCTGACAGGCGGACAACCATGCTCGAACAATCCGATATCACCGACGCAGCCCGGCGCCTCGACCTCGCCGAAGAGACCCGCACCCCCATGCGGCAGCTCTCGCTCCAATATCCAGACATGACCATCGACGACGCCTACGCGATCCAGCGGGAGTGGACCGAAATCAAGTTCGCCCAGGGCCGGCGGCCGCTCGGCCGCAAGATCGGCCTCACCTCACGGGCCATGCAGCAATCGGTCAACATTACCGAACCCGACCACGGCACCCTGCTCGACGACATGTTCTTCGCCGACGGATCTACCGTGCCGCTGAACCGTTTCATTCGGCCTGCGGGTCGAAATGGAGTTGGCTTTCGTACTCGGCGAGAACCTCCGCGGCCCTGGCTGCACGCTGTTCGACGTGCTGCGAGCTACCGAGTACGTCACGCCGGCGCTCGAATTGCTCGACGCCCGCGTCCAGATGTCCGATCCCGAAACGGGCCATCAGCGCACCATCGTCGACACCATCTCCGATAACGCGGCCGACGCCGCAGTCGTGACGGGAGGACGGGTGGTCCGCCCCCACGACGTAGACCTGCGCTGGGTCGCCGGCCTGCTGTACCGCAACGGGGTCATCGAGGAGTCGGGCGTGGCGGCCGCCGTCTTGAACCACCCCGCCAACGGTGTCGCCTGGCTGGCCAACAAACTCGCACCCCACGGCGTCGAACTCGAATCCGGACAACTCATACTCGCCGGCTCCTTCATCCGGCCCGTATGGGTTCGCCCCGGCGACACCTTCCACGCCGATTACGGCCCAATGGGCAACATTTCGGTCCAGTTCAAGTAGCGCCCCCGCCTGGCCCATTCGCTCCGCGCGGGAGGTCCTTTAGGAAAGCCCGAGAAGGGCGTTGTTCCAGCTGACGATGCGCTCGTCGGGGACGAACCGCACGAGCGAAGATGAGCCGTAGTGCTTGCGGGTGGCGTCCGACATGGCCCGGGGCGCGGTCCGATAGGCGACGTATTTCGTGTCGAGTTGATCACGTACCTGGTCGGCAATTGCGGACTCGGCCTCGACGTCGAGAATCGACGCGGTGCCAGTGAGGTGAACAGCCTTGAGCTCGGCCCATTTGAGACCGGCTTCGACCAGGAATGACGACCGGGCGTCGTGGCGAATGCGGGCCACCTTCTTCGACTGACCGGGCGTGGTCATATAGACATTGCCATCGATCACGGCGTACCAGACGGGCAACGCGATGGGAACGCCATCACGACGCAGTGACGTGAAGATACCGGTGTGATTGGAGTGCAGCATCGCCCACGCCTCTTCGTGGGTGAGGCGGACGCCCCGTCGCTTGGGGGCGGCTCCGGTCGATTCAGCAGATTCGTTGGTCATGATGCTCCTTGGTGCGCAGGGTGGTCAGCGACCGGTGAATGCCGGCGGTCGTTTTTCGCCGAAGGCCCGCATGCCCTCTTTGAAGTCGTCGCTGCGCAAGCACAGCTCCACCGCCAAAGCCTCGTCGCCCATGGCCGTGTTCAGTTCGGCCATTTGGTTGCGCCGCACGAGTCGTTTGCATTGGCTCAGCGCAATGGTCGGCCCCATAGCCAACGTAGAAGCCGAGGCGCGGGCGGCGGCGTCGAGTTCGGCATCGGGCACCACCTCACTGATGAGCCCCCAACTTAGCGCTACGGTCGCCGGGATAGGACGCGCCCGCAACACCATGTCGGTGGCGCGGGTCAGCCCGATGCGACGCGACAACAGCCAAGAGCCGCCGCTGTCGACATTGAAACCCCGCTCGGCGAAGGGCTCCCTAAAGGTTGCGCTCTCGGCGCCGATGATCACGTCGGCCGTCAATGCGAGGTGTAATCCGAGGCCCGCGGCTTGGCCCTGCACCGCAGCCACGACCGGGATGGGACAGTCCCACATGGCCGCGATCATTGCGTGGGGGCCGGTTTCGAGCGACCGGACCATGTGGCCGGTGGTCGGCTTCTCGCCCGAGCCTCGGTTGCCCGAGATGTCCGCGCCGGCGCAGAAGTGGCGGCCGTTGGCCAGCAGCAGAATGGCCCGAGGGCCGTCGCCGGCGCTCACGGAACGAGCGATCTGCGTAAGGGCCAGCGTCTGATCGCGAGTCAGGGAGTTGGCCCGATCGGGCCGATCGAGGGTACAAATGAGGAGCCCGGCGTCGACGCTCACCAACAACCCCGGCGCTGTAGGCCACTTCGCTCCGAGTTCACTTTCCACGTGAATGATTGTAGTGATTCGGGCGCCGAGCCACAATGCGCCTCTACGCAAAGGCCGCCGCCCTGATCGAGGGCGGCGGCCAAAGAGCGAAAGGCGGTTCGGTTACTTGAGCCGATCGGTGATCGGGACCCACGCCGACGCCAGGGTGCGGTAGCAGTTGCTGTTGACGAGGCACTTGCCGTAGAGGCCTTGCAGCTTGGAGGCCTTCGGGTCGCCGGCGGTGAACACCACATAGTGAATCGCCGTGGCTTCGAACGGCTTGTCGGCGGCGAACAGACCCTTACCGTTGGAGAATCCGGCGACGGGATGTTCACCGGCGGAGTACAGCGCGTCCTTGAACGTCTTCTTGGTGAGGTTGGCGCCGGCCTTATCGAGGGCGGCCTTCGCCTGATACGCCCACCCGCACTCGAGGTACGCCTGATCGTCTTGGAAGGAGTTGCCGTCGACGTCTTTCAGCGTGGCGGAGCCGAACGGAATACCCGGCGAGGTCTTCAGGCCGGTGAACTCCTCGGTGTCCTTGCGGCACTGGGCCTCGAACGGCGTGTCCTTGGCGATCACGCTGGACGTGTCCATACGGAAGTTGTCAAAGGCCGTGGCGCACGTGGCGCCGTCGAGGGTGGGTGAACCTTGCGTCGCGCTGAACGCGGTGCACTGTCCTGGGCCGATCTCGAACTGGGTGTAGCGGGGGTTGAAACCCGACTTCTTGGCTTCGTCGGGGAAGGCGTTGAACGCAGTGAACGCCAGCATGTTGACGACCTGGGTCACTCCGGCGTCCTGCATCTTGGGCACGGCGAGGCGCACATTCTGGTTCTGGGTCGGGGTGTCGAGGCCCAATGTCTGGATTGCATCGCTGAACACGATTTTGTACCCGGCCGCGTCGAGGACCTTGCGGGCAGCTTCGTACGCATCCGCGCCCACTTGTGTGTTGGGTCGGAGGAAGCCGATGCGGGCTGACTTGGGGATGTAGTCGCCGGCGATGGCGGCTTGGGCGCTCGCTGCGGCCGAGATCTCGGCGGGCGGAGCAGCCGTGAACAGGTTGCCCTTAGAGGCCTTGAAGACTCCGGCGCTGGCGGCATCGTTGGCGTAGGTGATCGTGTCGCCGTCTCCGGCGATGCACGGAAAGCTGTCAGCGGGGTAGCCGCCGCCCACGTTCACGACCATGAACGGCTTAATGTCGAGCGTGATCTTCTGGCACGCCGCGTCGAAGCTGCGTGGATCGACCGGATTCCACGTAACGAGGGTGGTGACGACTTTCCGACCGTTGATGCCACCGGCTGCGTTCCATCTGTCGGCGTAGTAGCTGAAGCGCTTAATCAGCCGGACTGGCGCGTCCTCGTACACCCCCTTGATGAAACCGGCGCGGACCAGACCACCGAGGTCGGCGGCGAGAGCAACGACCCGGATCGTGTCTTTGGTGACGCCAACGTCGGATGCGGTGTTCTCGGCCGGCTTGGCCGCCGTGGTGGGGGCGGCGGTCGTGGCCGGACCGGCAGTCGTGGCGGGCGCCGAGGTGGTGGCTACGGTCGCAACGACCTTGGCGGTCGTGACCTTCTTTTTGACGGTACTTTTGACCGTCGTTCTTTTGGCTGCGTTGGCGCTGCCGGCGACGGCGAAAAGCCCAGCGGCGGCGAGCACCGCCAACGCTTGGCGTGTGGTTGTTCTCATGGATTCCCCCGGGGTGAGTCGGAAATCTGACGGTGCGTCAGATTAGGGTGGACTCTAGTCAGGTCGCACCTGTCGTTACGAGGGCCACTGCTTCGGCCGCCGGGTTGGAAGGTATCTAAAGACTGTGAACGAACCGAAGGATGGGGCCTCCGCGGTCGCCTTGTTGGCCGCCCAGGTACTGGCCGAAGAGGAGGCCCGCACCGAAGCCCGCACGGCCGAAACCAACGTCCTCCCGGACGATCTGCTCGGCGTGCCGGCCGAGGCCGTTGCGCTGCGGGCCGCCGTTCAGGAGGGGGGCGTGAAGATGATCGCCGTCCTGAGTCTGCTCCTTGTCTTCGAGGAGTTCGACAGGGTGGCCGTCCAGGTGCTCGGGCCCGACATCCAAAAGACTCTTCACATCTCCGACACGCTCCTAACCGGCTTGGCCAGCTTCGGCGGCGTAATGCTGGTGCTTTGCACCCTCCCGTTTGCCTGGTTGGGTGATCGGTTCAAGCGGACCACGGTGCTCGGCGGCGCGACGTTCATCTGGTCGGCATTTGTGGCCTTGACCGGACAGGTCGTGAACGCCTTTCAACTGGCCGTGACCCGCGGTGGCGCCGGCCTCGGATCGGCGGCCAACATCCCTATCTCGCCGGCCTTGGTGAGTGACGCCTATCCACTAGGCGCCCGCACTCGAATGTTGGCGTTGGAAGGCTTGGGCCGTCCGATCGGCCAAGTCATCGGTCCTTTTGCCGCCGGCGGCTTGGCCGCGTGGTTTGGTGGAGCCGAAGGATGGCGTCCGACTCTGTTGTTGTTCGCTGTTCCGCCGGCCCTACTCGGGCTCCTTTTGATCAAGATGCGCGATCCCGCCCGTGGTCGCAACGAACAAATGGCCGTCCTCAACACCGAACTCGATACGACGGATCCGCCCATCCGGCTGTCGGCCGCGTTCGCCCGTCTGAAGAAGGTGCGGACTTTCTATTTTCTCGTCGTCGGTATCGGGCTTCTCGGATTCGCGTTAGTGGCCGTCCCGACGTTGATGGGTCTCCTGCTGAAGAAGGACGCGCATTACGGCTACGGGGCCTTCACCCGCGGTTGGATGATTTCGATTTCATGGGCCGGCTCATTGCTGGCCATCCCGTTCGCGGCGGTCATCGGCGAAAAGCTCTTTCGGCGAGACCCGGCTCGTTCGTTGCGCCTCGCCGGTATTCTGGTGCTGCTGTACGGCGCGTTCATGGTCGTGGGCCTTCGCTTCCAGAACCCCATCCTGCTCATCGGATTTTGGGCGTTGGGTAACGCCTGTCAAGGGGCCGCTTTTACCGCCATCCGTCCCGCCATCGCGGCGGTCGTTCCTTACAAGATGCGAGCCCAGGCCTTCGCCATGGTGGGTGTTTACATCTTTTTGATGGGCGGCTTCTTTGGCGGACTCCTCGGTGGCGCGTTCAGCGACTCGTGGGGCCAGCGGACCGCGCTCACCATCATCATCCCGCCCGCCGCGCTGCTCGGCGGCTTGCTGATCATGTACGGAAGCCGGTTCATGCGTGCCGACATAGCGTCGAGCGTCGCCGAGCTGTTGGAAGAGCAGGAGGAGCGGACCCGAATGGCGCAAGACCCGTCGCGGATACCAGTACTGCAGGTCCGTGGGGTCGACGTCAGCTACGGGCCGCTCCAAGTGCTATTCGGGGTGGATTTCGAAGTGCACCGCGGCGAGACGCTCGCGCTGCTCGGTACGAACGGCGCCGGTAAGTCGACCATCTTGCGGGCCATTGCGGGCCTCGTACTTCCTGATCGGGGCGTCATTCGCATGAATGGGCGCACCATCACGTTCGTCGCACCGGAGTTGCGGGTGGCCATGGGAATGGTGAATGTGCCCGGTGGCGAGGCGATCTTCACGACGATGACCGTCCAGGAGAACCTCGACATATGGGCTCGTCTCATCGAAGATCCGGTGAAGCGAGCGCTCGCCATGGACAAGGTGAACCGCGTGTTTCCGGCCATTGCCGAGCGACTCGACCAGCGGGCGGGCTCGATGTCGGGCGGGCAACAGCAAATGTTGGCGCTCAGCAAGGCCCTCCTGCTCGAGCCCGAGATTTTGCTCATAGATGAACTCTCGCTCGGTCTCGCCCCGGTCGTGGTGCAAGAATTGTTGGTGGTGGTCGAGCGGCTGAAGGCCGAAGGAGTGACGATGGTGATCGTCGAACAGTCGGTAAACGTTGCGCTCGCAGTCGCCGATAGGGCGGTTTTCATGGAGCGAGGACAGGTCCGATTTCAAGGGCCGGCTCGAGAACTGTTGGAACGCGACGACTTATTGCGGGCTGTGTTCTTGAGCGGAGCCGACGGGTAGTGGACTCAGTCTTCAGCGCCGCGCCGCACCTCCTGGCGATCAATCTCAGGCCCGAGTTCATCTTTCGCGGCGTCGTCGAGGGCATGACCTACGCCCTTGTCGCCATGGGCCTGGTGATGGTGTATCGGGCCACCAAGATCGTGAACTTCGCGCAGGGCCAGATCGGCGCGTTCGGCGCCTTCCTGATGGCGTCACTGGCCGTCAACTACGGCATCCCGTATTGGATCACGTTTCCCCTTGCGCTGTTGTCGGGCGCGGCCCTGGCGGGTCTGACCGAACTGCTGGTAGTGCGACGCCTCTTCACCCAACCCCGACTGTTGCTGTTCGTGGCCACGCTCGGCGTCAGCCAAGTGATCTTGTTCCTGACCACGCGATTGCCCAAGATCACCCAGGCCGTCACGTTCCCCGCGGCCATCAATCTGAGCAAGCCTTGGATCATCGGCGGGGTTCGGGTTCGCGGCGATCAGTTGATGGTGCTTGTGACCGTCCCGATCTTCGCGGCAGTGCTCGCGTTCCTGCTGACGAAGACCCGCTTCGGACAGGCCGTGCGGGCTGCCGCCGACAACCCGAACGCGGCGTCGCTGGCCGGAATCAGCGTGCGGACGGTGTCGACCCAAGTGTGGGTGATTGCCGGCGTTCTGTCGGCGGTGTCGGCCGTCCTGATCGGGCCCATCCAGGGCGCCAACGCGGCCGAGATCGGTACGTCGCTCGGACCGGGTTTGTTGTTGCGGGCCCTCGCCGCCGCGATGGTCGGACGGATGGCGTCATTCCCGTTGGCCATGGCGGGCGGGGTGGGCATCGGAGTGGTCGAGACGCTCCTCAAGATCAACATCAAGACTTCTGGGGTCGACAGCCTCTTCGTGTTCTTGCTCTTGTTAGCCGTGGTGCTGTGGCGGGGCCGATTGGGCGACGCCGGTGAGCAAGGATGGTCGATCACCGGCCGTCTGCGCCAAGCTCGCAGCGGTGTCGGGGAGATGGCGTTGGCCCGCTTGGTGTCGCGGGTCTGCGTGTTGTTGGTGGTCGCCGGCGGGGCATTGGTGCCGTTCCTGGTCAAGGCCCAGTCGGATCGCAACCGCTACGCGTTGGTGCTCATTTACTTGATGGTGGCGCTGTCGGCGACCGTGCTCACGGGATGGGCCGGTCAGCTGTCGCTCGGTCAGTTCGCGTTCGTCGGCGTCGGCGCCTACGCGACGTCGTACTACGCGCAGCAGCTGCCCTATCCCGTTGCGGTGGCGCTTGGCGTGGCGTGGGGGGTGATGATCGCCATCGTGATCGGCGTGCCGGCTTTGCGGATCAAGGGCCTCAACCTGGCCATCATTACGCTCGGATTCCAGCTGGCGTGCGGGGCTTGGCTGTTCCAGCAGCGGCGCCTTCTGAACGCCCCGGGCCACCAGCAGGCCAAGCTCGTTCACCACTTCGTCTTCAACTGGGACCTCCGCAACGACAAGCGGGCCTACTACCTGTTGTGTCTTGCGACGGTGTTGGTCGTGGTTTTTCTCGTGACTCGGATACGGCGCAGCGGCATCGGCCGATCCATTATCGCGGTGCGCGACAACGAGCTGTCGGCGGCCGCGTTCACGGTGTCACCAACGCGGGCCAAGCTCATCGCCTTCGCGTTGTCTGGCGGCATCGCGGCGTTGGCCGGCGGACTTTTTGCGGCCTGGCCGTCGGGGAGTTTCAACAACAGTCTGTTCACGCCCGAGTTTTCGCTGACCGTCGTTTCGATCGCCATTGTCGGCGGCATCGTGAGTCCGCTCGGGGCCGTGCTCGGCACCTTTGTCGTGGTCGGTCTGCCGACGGTCTTCAACGGCTCCGACGAGGTCAAGCTGTTCGCATCGGGTCTCGGCATGCTCATTTTGCTGATGTACTTCCCGGGAGGACTGATCTCGATTGCCCACAACTTGCGCGACCTGCTCTTCGGATGGATGGCCAAGCGGACCGGTCTTACCGCTCGGCCTCCGTTGCCTCGGGGCGCGGTCTCGGCGTTGGCCTCGCCGACACGGACGTCAACTTCGGTTGACACCTCCAAATTGCCGCTGCGAGTGGACCGGGTGCTTGTCGGGTTCGGGGGACGGATCGCGGTGGACCTCGTCACGCTCGAAGTGCGCCCGTCCGAAGTGGTGGGGCTGATCGGCACGAACGGCGCGGGCAAGAGCACCCTGATGAACGCCATCAGTGGGTTCGTGCCGTGCGAAGGCCGCATCGAGGTGTTCGGGCGCGACGTGGCGGCGTTGTCGGCTCACCGGCGGGCTCGTCTCGGCATGGGACGGGCGTTTCAGAACGCCCGTCTGTTCGGGGCGCTCACCGCGCGCGAGACACTGATGACGGCGCTCGAGGCTCGGTCGCGATCGTTGCTCATTCCATCGATGCTCATGCTGCCGCCATCGCCTCGCCAAGAGGCCCGCAAACGACGAGAAGCCGACGAGATCATCGGCTATCTCGGCCTCGGACGCTACGCCGACACAGCTCTCGCCGAACTCTCGACCGGCACTCGCCGCATCGTCGAACTCGGCTCTCTCATTGCCCTTGACACCCGCCTCATGCTCCTCGACGAGCCGACGGCCGGCGTGGCCCAGAAAGAGACGGAGGCGTTCGGTCCGCTCATTCAGTCCATCCGTAAAGAACTGGGTGCCTCAATTCTGCTCATCGAACACGACATGCCGCTCGTCATGTCGATCAGCGACCGCATCTACTGCCTCGAAGCCGGAGCGGTCATCGCCTGCGGTTCGCCCTCAGATGTGCGCGCCGATCCGAGAGTGATAGCCAGTTACCTCGGAACCGACGAGCGAGCCATCCAGCGCAGCGGCGTTGGGTGACCCGTCGTCATCATCATCAGCGCGGTCGGGCACCTACGCAGTGGTGGTGCTGCGGCGGATCTGATCGGTGGCGACCCAGCCGACTACCCCCTCGTGCTCGACCTCGGTCCAGAGGCCTTCCTGGCGCCGGGCGAGATACCACTGCCCCGGAGCGAGCGTGGCCACCATCGTGCCTTCGCTTGACTGCACTGATTGCGAAGACTCCACCGAGAACCAGAACTCCTTGGGCGGGCTCGGGGGCGGGGTTGCCGACGGAGGCGGTGACACCGGTCGGGGCGGGGTCGAAGGCGGCGCTCCGGCGGGCGGGGGCAGAGACGACGGCGCGAGGAGTGGGCCCACGACGAGAGGTGCCACTACAGCAGGTGGCGCGACGGCCGAATGTACGGCCACGGCCGCGGCGGGGGCGGTCGGCTCGTCCTTGCGTCGCCGTTTGGCGAGCAAAAGGAGCAGCAACAGCACCAGTGCCGCGGCGACGGCGATGATCCACCACGGGAACGACGCCGACTTTGCCGTCACGGTGAACTCACCCGCCTGGGCGGTGACCCGGATGTCGAGGCGGTCGAGCGTTCCTTCCCACGCTTGCACCTTTTCGAGCGTGAGCGGAGTCTTCTGACCTTTGTCACCGATCACGTGGAAATGGGCGACAAGAATCTCGCCATCGCCTTCGATCTTGTCGGAACTGACGAGCCCCATCACGAGGCGTCCCTTGGACGGGTTCGAGTCGACAAGGGCATTTTTGGCGAGCTTGCCCGCCGAGGCCGGTTTGGATTCGAGAACCGCAGGATCAAAGACGAGTTCGACATGCAGAGCCCCAACGCCGGGGGCGCCGACGACCCGGATGGGCACTGATACGTCGCTGCCCTTGGCCCCTTTGGCGGCCGGAACGGCGACCGTCACGTCGGCGGCACTCGCGGCGCCGGCCGAAAGCAGGGTGATGGCGAGGGCGAACGGGCCGGCTGCGCCCAGGAGGCGAGCGGCGCGAGCGAAACGATGGAAAACGGACATGATCAGGCCCTTCCGACGGAGCGTTGCAGGATGATTGCGGAGTCACGCGACGTGACCTTGTTGTCGTTATCCATGTCCATTATCAGCCTCGCCGGGAGTAGTTCGACGGACATCTGAAGCGCGCACAATGCGTCGGGCTCGTTGAGGACCGAGTCCCCGTTACAGTCGCCGGGCAGGCCGCCGTCGGGGCCGACGATCTGGACCGAGCCGTCGATAAGGTCGATGGACAGGTTGGTTCCGCCGGCGTCGTTGAGCGTCGTGACCTTCAGGTGCAGCGCAGTCTTGTCCCCGGGCTTGCCGACGGCCCTGAACCGCATGAACGTCAGCGATCCCGTCCCGTCCTCTCCGGTCGTCTGGGCAGCGCCGAAGAGCACCTTGCCCGTTTGCTCGCTGTTGCCCTGGATGAGCGATTTGTTCAAGAACGATCCTCGGCCCAGCCCCCGCTCGACAAACGCGACGCGGGGGTCATAAGTCAGTTCGTAGTTGATGTTGGCCACGCTGTGACCGTTGATCATGTAGACCGGTACCGAGACGACGTCGCCGACCCGGACGTTGCGCTGCCCGGCTTGAAGGGTCATGCATGCCGTGGCCGACGGCTCCGGCGTGCCGATCGGCGTCGGCAGGAGTTGGCCGCTCGACGTGCAGGCAGGAGTGACCGGCGGGGGGTTGCCGGTTGACCCGCTGCCGGTGGGCGTCGCGGCCGTGGCGGTCGTGCCGCAGTTGCCGTTGAGTCCACCTTCGTTCACGACGAGTTCGGCTCTGAGCACGGCCGTGTCGTCTTGGAGGAGGAAGTGAATCACGCCCGTCTGCAGTTGTTCTGATATTGCCTTCTGCTTCTCGGGGTCGGGAGTCACCGACTTGTCGCACGCGATGTCCATCAGGTCGACGTTGAGGTGCGCCTTATCGGCCGCGAACCCGTCGCCGTGCAAGACGGCGCAGCCGGTCATCGCGCCGAGGATCTCCCCGCATCCGTTGATGGGCTTGGTGATCGCCGTGTAAAGCGCGTCGTTGGTGTTGTCGCCGCCCAAGCTGGGGTTCACGTCGAGATGGAGGTAAGCCGAGGTCACTCCTCCGGGCGGCACGGAATACCGGAAGCTGATGCAGCGCACCTTGTCGGGGTTCAGGTCGCCGAACGGGACGTGACGGGTCGGGCAGTCCCACAGCTTGTTCTCGGAGTCGCTGTCGAGGGAGGCCGGTCGGAGCGCGGCCGCGGGACGCACGCCGAGCGTGAGTGGGAGCGCGAGGCCTACGAGCGACGCGACCATGATCGGAAGGAATCTCGAGCGTCGTGAGTTCATTGGGTCGAACCTCCGGTTGAATGCGTAGTGGGCAGGCGTGATGGCTGGGCGTGATTGCTGGGCGTGACTGCTGCGCGTGGATGCTCCAACAGGGCCGCAAGCGAGCCGTAAACGAGCGCCAAGCGGTGCGGCTTCTGGCTCTCCCGCGCCCAAAACCGTCACCCAAAACCCGTTTCGGCGATTTGGGTGACGGTTTTGGGCGCGGTCGGCGGGCCCGAGAGGGTGCGGGCGCGACCTCATGGCCGTCGGGTGGCCCGCCGCAGGATCAGAGCGGCGTCGTGGGACGTGACCCGACCGTCGCCGTCGAGGTCGACGGCGGGTTGGCCCTTGATGATCTCGACCGCCATCTGGATGGCGCAGAGAGCGTCGGCTTCATCGATGCGCCCCGAGCCGTCACAGTCGCCGTCGGCCCTCGCCGTCGGTTGGTTGGCGCCGACGACTCCCTGTCCCACGGCCAGAGCAGAGGCGCCGGCCGAATTGGATGTGGTCGTCATCTTCGGACGGGTTGTGCTCGTCGCGGCCGGCGTCGTGACCGGCGTCGTAGTGGTCGTGGGGCCCGTGGTCGTGTCGGCGCTGGCGACGGTGGTAGTGGCGACGCGG
>JANYDT010000101.1 GCA_025359845.1 Acidimicrobiia bacterium | reverse complement strand
CGCTGCTGCTGATTCGGGCTGGCGTCTGGCTGCGGAACGGAGGTCCGCTCCGTCGGCCACCCGAAGCGTCCCAGGGCCGGGCCTTGGCGGCGCTAGGCCTGCCGGGCGGATCCGAGGATCGCCAGGTGCTCCGGACGGCGGAATGTGTTCGCTGGCAGGAACTGCAGGCCGCTTGCGGTGGGGACTTTCGTCCGCCGGAAATCCGGCCGTTGCCACCGGTGGCGTGGCTGAACCCAACCGCCGCGGAACTATGGTGGGACACGCTCCGTTCTGAAGCTTCGGCAGACGACTCCTGGCAAGTGATCCAACGGCATGCCCGGGTGGTGCGCTGGTCCGCGCTGGATTGTTTCTCGGACCCCCGGATTCGCGTGCTCCAGATCATCACCAGCCTGCAACGAGGTGGGGCAGAGCGACTGGCCCTCGATCTCACCGCCGAACTGCGTCGCCAAGGCACACCCACCCTGATGCTGGGCCTGGGACGGCCGACCCGTGCAGCCTATGCGTCGCCGCCAGGGTGGATCGATCTGGCTGGGTACGACGACGCCAGCCAAAGCGGGTGGCTGCGTTGCGCGGCTGTGGAGTTCGGGGCGGATTTGTTCCACGCGCATCTGGTTGTCCCGGAGTGGGCGGAACAACTGGCGGCGGGTTCGATTGAACCCGTGTGGCCTCTGGTGCAAACCATCCACAACGGTCGTGCCGGTTGGCCGGAGGGATTGGCCGGACTGCTCGATTCCCGGACGCCGCTCAAATCGTCCTTCATCGCGTGTGCGCAGGCGGTCGAACAGGAGCTCCGGGCGGCTCATTCGGCGATCCCCGTGCGGACCATCTGGAATGGCATCGATGCCACCTGCTTTGCCCTGCCGGCGAACCAAAGGGCGGAATTACGGCGTACCACCCGCGAGTGCTTGGGCATATCCAGCACCGATCTGGTCTTGCTGGCCGTCGCAAATCCACGTCCACAAAAACGCCTCCATCTCCTGCCACCGATTCTGGCTGCCTGTCAGCGCCAGGGGACTCCACCAAATTCACGGCGCGCGTGGCTCGTTTTGGTGGGGTCAACCTCCGCGGGCTCCGTCATCGCCGCCGACGCTTGGGCGGAGGTGCAGGCCGCTGCGGAGGCCTATGGAGTGACGTCCCAAGTGCACGAGTCCGGGGACACCCCGGATATTCTCCCCTGGCTCGCCGCCGCCGATGTCCTGGTCAACGTCAGCGCGCACGAAGGTCTCAGCCTCGCCCAGTTGGAAGCGTTGGCCGCCGGACTTCCCGTCGTGGCCACGGACGTCGGTGGTGCTGCCGAGATCGCGCGCCAGTCGGCGGAGGTACGTCTGTTGCCGATCGATGCCGGACCCGATCGTTTTGCCGAGGCGATCTTTTCAGCGTTGCACCAGACCGAGGCGAAATTGCCGGCGACGTCGCCCGAAACCCAATGGAAGCTCGCGTCCCACTTGCCGGAATCCTTCACGCTGCCGGTCATGACCGCACGACATCGCTCCGAGTATGAACGCAGACTGCGAACCACTGCTTCAGCCGCGCCGGCAAAGTCAGATCTGTGGTTGATCACCAATAATTTCTCCACTGGCGGCGCCCAGAGCAGCGCCCGCCGGCTGCTGCTTGAATTGAATCGGCGCGGTCGGCGCGTGGCCGTCGCCACACTTCAGGAGGATTCGGAATTTCCCAGTACGGGCGTGCAGGCGCTGCGAGTGGCGGGAATTCCCGTGCATTCCCTGCCCAGGCCCGAGGCCGCAGACTCAATCACTGTCGTGAACGAATTGTTGCGGCTTCTCGACGCTCATCGACCCGCTGCGATCGTGGCCTGGAACGCGCTGGCCGAGCACAAGTTCCGACTTGCCGATGCGTTGGACAACCTTCCGTTCTTCGATGTCAGCCCGGGCGAGATGTACTTCACGTCTCTGGCACGCTGTCTCCAGCGGCCACCCGCCGGCGTACCCATCCGCAGTCTCGCAGAATATGGCCGGCGGCTGGCCGGGGTGATCGTGAAATACCAGGCGGAAGCCGAACGGGCCGCCGCCCTCGGGGCCCCCGTGCACGTCATCCGCAACGGTGTGCCACTGTTGCCGGCAAAGGTTCACACAGCACGCGAACGGATCGTCTTCGGCACCGCGGCCCGGTTGCATCCGCACAAGCGGCTGGACCTGTTGTTGGCCGCCTTTCGCCGGGCGCTGCCGCACCTGCCCGCGACGGAACTGCTGGTGGCGGGCGAAGCCGAAACGGGCGGTGAAGACCACGCCGAGGCCCTGCGCCAAAGCGCGGGCGACCTGCCGGTTCGCTTTGTGGGCGAAGTGACCGATGTGCCCTCGTTCCTGGCGACGCTGGATGTCTTTGTGATGATTTCCGAGCCGGCGGGCTGCCCGAATGCGTCTTTGGAAGCCATGAGCGCGGGATTGCCGGTGATTGCGACCGACCACGGCGGCGCGGCGGAACAGGTAGTGGATCAGGTCACCGGCCGATTGGTGGCGCGGGAGGATGTCGCTGAATTCGCTCGCGCGATGGAGGAGGTGGCGCACGATGTTGATCGGCGGGCGCAGTGGGGAACGGCGGGGAGGCAGCGCGTGGATGCTGAATTTTCGCTGGCGCGAATGGCGGACAACTATGAGCGACTCCTCCGGGACACCGCTTCCGCGGGCGCTACCGAACTCGCTCCGTTTTCCCGTTGATTCGCAC
>JANYDT010000087.1 GCA_025359845.1 Acidimicrobiia bacterium | reverse complement strand
GGTGCGCCGGCGCTTACAAACCGAATCGACTCCATCCGGGTCGTGAAGGGAGCATGGCCGTACAAAGACTCCGCGCGCCTGATCGCCGAGCGGCTCGGGGCCAAGCCCAGGCAGACGGCCACGACCCACGACGGCGGCAACACGCCCCAGTCGCTCGTCAACCTGAGTTGCCTCGACATCGTCGCCGGGCGCTATGACGCGATCGCCATCGTGGGGGCCGAAGCCATTTGGAGTCGCCGACGGGCCCACCGCGCCAAGCAAGTGATCCCGTATACGACCGACGACGGCCCGCCCGCAGTCGCGCTTCTGCGCGATCTCGAAATGAGTTCCGAGGTGGAAGTGGCCCGCGGATTTGCGGCTCCGGTGAACATCTACCCGCTCTTCGAGAGCGCGTTTCGGGCCAGCCGCGGCGAAAGTATTCCCGATCACATCGCTCGTGTATCCAAACTCTGGGAGGGCTTCAACGAGGTGGCGGTGGCCAACCCCTATGCGTGGTCGCGCCAGGCCATGACGGCGGCCCAGATCGGCAGGCCGACCGAAGATAACCGACTCGTCGGATTCCCGTATACGAAGGCCATGAACTCGAATTGGGACCTCGACCAGGCTGCGGCCCTCATTCTTTGTTCAGCCGAAACCGCATCTGCGTTGGGGGTTCCGAAGGATCGTTGGGTGTTCGTATGGGCCGGGACCGACGCCCACGACACGGGCCAAATCGCCCACCGTCACAGCTTTCACGAATCACCGGCCATTCGCCTGGCCGGTCGAAGCTTATGGGACCTCGCCGCGATCGGTCCCGACGCCGTGGCCCATTGCGACCTGTACTCGTGCTTCCCGTCCGCGGTACAGATCTCGGCGACGGAACTCGGGCTGGGCCTCGATCGACAGCTCACGCAGACCGGTGGACTCACGTTCGCCGGGGGACCACTCAACAACTACGTCACCCATGCCATCGCGGCGATGGCTGGCACCTTGCGTGAGCACGCCGGTGATGTCGGACTGTGCACGGCCAATGGCGGGTATCTGACCAAGCACGCGCTCGGCCTCTATTCGACCACTCCACCACCGGTGCTGTTTCGCCACGCCGACGTCCAAGCCGAGGTCGATCGAGAACCGACGAGAGTCTTCGACGCCGACTACCAGGGCGTCGCCACGATCGAGAGCTACACGGTGATGCACGGCCACGAAGGACCCGAAAACGCTCTTCTGACCGCGCTCACCCCCGGCGGACAACGGGCGCTCGCGTCGTCAACCGACGTTGACATGATGCAGGCGTTGATGAAAGCCGAACACGTGGGCCGGGTCACCAATATCGGCCCCGACGCTCGTGCCTCAATCTGAGACGGACCGCCTCGCGGAGCGAGCAGATCTGAGCCAGCGTTTGCAAGACAGCTAGAAATCCACAGGATAAATCGGCGCCTGACCCGCGGCGATGAGTCTCGGCAGGTCGGGTGAACCGTTTTCCCAAACGAGGAGCATGGATCGCTTCGGGCTGTAGCCCTGATGACGAATGTCGCCGGGCATGGCCGCCACGTCTCCCGCCTTCATGGTCACCGCCGCTCGCTTCTTTCCTGTGTCGCCATCCTCCACCTCCCATCGAATCTCGTCGGACAGTTGTACGAACCACTCGATCCGATCGTTGCCGTGGATCACCGGCAAGATGTACTCCTCTGTGGTGGGGCAGTACAAGCTCTCCTTGCACACCGAAACGACCGACGGATTCCACGTCACGTCGGACCTCGACAAGTAGGCGAACAAGTTAAAGGCGGCGACTTCGTTTTCGAAGCCGGGCTCGGCCTCGAGCAGAGGCTCATCTTGCGACACATCGGCAAACATTCGGTTAATCGGATGGCTCGCGTCGGTGCGGATTTGCTCGTCGCCGGGGACGCCCACCATGCGGTTGGCGGCTACGCGCCGGCGGGTGATCGCCGAGGTATTGGAGCCGGATTTCTCGCCGAAGGGCTTGCCTGTTTCAGCCGGTGAAGCGAAGGGATCGAATTCGCTATTCGTCCAATCCTCGAGCATCGCCTTGAAGGTCTCTCGGAGGTGCCCTGACTCGAAGTTCTCGACATAGTCGAGTTCGGCTTTGCGATATGATTCGTTGTACCGGCCGGCAAAGAGATCGACCGTTCCGTAGTGGTTGACCGTGCCGATCACCGAATCAAAGTTGACCGTCCCGTAGAAGAAGTCCCAGGCGACGTCGCGTTGAAGGGCGCGTAGGAATACATCCACGCTCAGGACGTGCGTACCGGTGGGCCATGCGATTCGAGCGAAAAACTCGTCACGGCCGAATGTAAAGGCACCGATAGTGAACGACTTGTATCCGGCACCATTAGGAGCGGAACTTTGGACGACTTCATTCATGCTCATGGTTGGAAAGGCCTTTCGATGGGACGTCAGCTGAGGCAGATCTCGGCCCATTTTTGGACAGTGTCATCGCCCAGAATGGTCTGCAGGAGAATTACTGAAGTGGTCTCGGCGTGGAATCGGTACGCACTGTTCGCAGGCAGGAGCGCCTGATGACCGCGACGCAACGTGATGCGGCCCATGCGCTTCCCGGCGGGTTCACCCGAGATCGCGATCGAACCGTTCTTGCCCTCTGGCGCCAAGGGCACATCGAGCTTGACGAGTTCCAGCACCAATTGCCCGTCCATCACCAACGGGAATTCGTCATGGGCGCAGGTTCGCCATGGTGACGTTCCTTCGGCGCGGATCACCTCCAGCACGTACTGCATGTTCTTACCAACAGCGATCTTTTCCCACGGCTTGGCATGCTCGGCCACCTCGAAAATGTTCGAGAAGGCGTAGTGCTTGGCATCGTCGTCGATGACGTCAATTCGGCCTTTCTCATAGCTCGACAACGACCCGAATTTGGTCGTGTAGTCCATTGGATCTCCTGGGTGGTGAGGTAGCGGTTGGCTCAGGGGTGCGCTTACGAACATTTGTACGGTGTCGGAATGTTACTGAAAGCGTCTATTCCTGTCAATCAGCCCATCGCTCCTGCGCGGTCACGACCGGAAGGCCAGTCCGGCGATGATTGGCACTGCGTGAACCCTATCGAAACCCGTCTCCACCTGCTCGTCGCACGCTTGCGGCGCGCCGGCGCGCCGGTGGGGATGACCGAGCTGGTCGACGCCTTTCAGGCCACGGCCGTCCTGGAAATCGCCGATCGCTCGACGTGGCGGGCAGGGTTGCGGGCCTGTCTGATCAAATCAGCCGAGCATATTGACGTGTTCGACGATCTGTTCGATCGGATCTTTCCGCTCGCCGATGACCAGAGCTTGGCCCGATCCGATTTTGACGAGCACGGCGACGGCGGCCCGGCATCGACCTCGGATGGACGACGGTCACCGCTCAGGTCGGGTCAGCTGGGAGCCGAAGTGCTCGACGCCATCGGGCGCGACGACCGGTCGGCTTTGCGGGCCCTGGCCGTCGAGGCGGTCACGGCGTACGCGGCGTTGGGCGCCGGAGGATCCTCGGAGAAGCAGTACGTCATGCGAGTGCTGCGGGCCATGGACCTTGCCAACCTGCTCCAGCGGGCCCTCCGGGCGGCCCGAACGAGCGCCGGCGTTGACGGTGTCGCCGAATACCTGGGTCGCAGCCAAGCAAACCAGTTGATCGAGGAATTCCGGTGGCTGATCGCAGGCGAGATCGTTCGTCGGCTGGCCGAGCGGCAACCGGTCGAGACCGTCTCGACGGTCAAATATCCCGATGATGTGGCATTCCTGGAAACGTCGATAACGCAGCGCGCCGAGTTGCGCCGCACCGTGCGCCCGTTGGCTGAGAGGCTGGCCGCCCACATGGCGCAACGGCGACGATTGTGCCGAACCGGAAGGGTGGACGTGCGCCGTACCGCACGCCGGTCCCTGGCGTACGGCGGCGTGCCGTTGGAGCCCAGTTTCCGGGCCAAACGGGTATCCAAGCCCGATCTCGTCGTGCTGTGCGACGTATCCGGGTCGGTGTCGGAGTTCGCCCATTTCATGCTGTCGCTGGTCCACGCGCTGCATGAGGAGTTGCGTCGGTTGCGGACGTTCGTGTTCGTGGACGGGATCGCCGAAGTCACGCAGTTGTTCACCGATACGATCCACGAGCTTGAGCCGATGCATTTATTGGCTCAGCCCGGAGTCGTGCGCGGCGACGGCCACAGCGATTACGGAGCGGTGCTCGACGACTTCGTCCGGAACTACCTCGCGACCGTCGTGAAGCCGTCAACGACCGTCATCATCTGCGGTGACGCTCGCACCAACTATCGCGACGCCAACCCATTCGCGCTTGAACAAATCGCCGAACGGGCGCAAGCCGTCTACTGGTTGAATCCGGAACCGACCGATGAATGGGGGACGACCGACAGCGCCGCGGAACTATATCGCCCTAGCTGCCGCCAGATGATTGAGGTACGCACGACGCGCCAACTGGCCGCCGCCGTGAGGGGCATCGATAACCATGCCCGCTGACCGCCCCGTGACGTATCCACCTTCTTCCGGCACCGGACACTGGGAACAAAGGGCCACCCAAAAGTACTTGACTAGTCAAAGACTTTAAAGGAGAACGCTGATGATGACCATCCACCGTGGCAACGATCGATTCACTACCCGCACCGGGTGGCTGACCGGCCGTCACTCGTTCAGTTTCGGCCAGCACTACGACCAGAACAACACCCATCACGGCCTGTTGCTGGTAAGCAATGACGACATCATCAGGGCTGGAACGGGCTTCGACACGCACCCGCATCAAGACATGGAGATCATTACGTGGGTGCTGTCGGGCGAGCTGGAACACAAGGATTCTGAAGGCAACCTCGGCATCATTTATCCTGGCCTCGCGCAGCGCATGTCGGCCGGCTCCGGCATCTGGCACTCCGAAATGAATCGGTCGAAACATGAAGACGTGCATCTTGTGCAGATGTGGGTGCGCCCCGACCAGCAGCGCATTCGGCCCAGCTATCAGCAGCTCGACATTAACGGCGAGCTGACGAAGGGCGGTCTCGTCCCCGTCGCTTCAGGACAAGGCCACGACGCCGCCATCTCGATCCGCCAACGTGACGCCGTGCTGTGGGCGGGCCGATTAGCGGCGGGCGAGACCGTCACTGTGCCCGACAGCGCCAACGCGCATGTGTTCGTCGCCCTGGGATCGGCCTCGTTGGAAGGGGCGGGAGATTTACCCGAGGGCGACGCCGTTCGCCTTGTCGGCTCGGGTACGCCGAAGCTCATGGGCGGGCCCACTGGGGCTGAAGTGTTGATCTGGACCACGGGGTAGAACGAGTCATAGGACTGAGCGTCGGGCCATGATGGCGGAGTGCGCCCGCCCACCCCCCAGGCCCTCCTCGTCGTGTCGTTCGGAGGGCCCGAAGGACCCGATGACGTGTTGCCATTCATGGAGAACGTGACCCGCGGGCGGGGCATCGGGGCCGAGCGGTTGGCGGAGGTGAGTGCGCACTATGAGCGTTTCGGGGGCGTGTCGCCGATCAACGCCCAGAACCGGGCCCTCATCGAGGCCTTGCGACCCCTTGTCGATCTCCCGATCTTCTGGGGCAATCGCAACTGGAAGCCGTTCCTCATAGACGCGGTGTCTGAGATGGCCGATGCCGGCGTGACCCATTGCCTCGCCTTCATAACCAGCGCGTTCTCTTCGTACAGCGGCTGCCGGCAGTACCTCGACGAGCTGGCCGCGGCCTGCGCAACCATCGGCGACCGCGCTCCGACCATCGAACGGCTGCCGCCGTATTTCACGGATCCCGGATTTATTGAAACGCTGCGCGACAATCTCGGCTCCGCCCGGCGCAACGCGGCGACCGGGTCTCGAATCGTGTTCACCGCCCACTCGATCCCGCTGGCTATGGCTTCGGCAAGCCGGTACGAATCGGAGCTACGGACCGCGTGTGCGCTGGTGGCCGGCGACGAATCGTGGGACCTCGTGTTCCAGTCCCGCAGCGGGCCTCCGACAGTTCCTTGGCTCGAGCCCGATATCAACGACCACCTGCGCGACCTTCACACCCAAGCCACGAAAGGCGTCGTCGTCGTGCCGATCGGCTTTGTGAGCGACCACATCGAAGTGATGTGGGACCTCGACACCCAAGCCCGCGAGACCGCCGACACCCTCGGGCTGTCGTTCGCACGGGCCGCCACCGTTGGCACCGACCCTCGCTTCGTGGCGATGATCGCGGCCACGGTACGCGATCGTGTTTCGGGCGCCCGCCCGTCGTATGCCTGCGCAGCCAACTGTTGCCCGGCACCCCCGTCAAGCGGTCGGTCGGCAGTGTCGGGGCCCGCACGACCCCTGCGCGGGGGCGAGGCGGCACCGGCGACCGGGCGACCGACCCCTCCGGAGTGACTCCCGGCGCCCGGGCCCACGTTTGCCTCGTGGGCGCGGCGTTCATCTTCGGCACGACGTTCGTCACCGTGAAATCGGCCATCGGGCACGCCCAGCCGATCCCCTTCTTGGGGGCCCGCTTCCTGGTCGGCGTATTGGTCGTCGCGCCGTTCGCGGCCCGCCGTCCGGCCACCAAGGGTGAGACCAGGGGCGCGGGGCTGGCTGGACTGGCGTTGCTGTCGGGATACGTTTTCCAAACCATCGGGCTGCGCTACACGTCGAGTTCGGTAAGCGCCTTCGTCACCTATCTGCTCGTGATCTTCGTGCCTCTCTTACACGCCCTTCGGACGCGGCGGCTCCCGCGCCTGGCGGTGGCCGTGGGTGTGGGAATTGCGTTCTTTGGCCTAGGACTGCTTACGGGGGCCGGCGGTGTCGGTCTCGGCCGAGGCGAATTGCTTACCGTCGGTGCCGCGTTCGGTTTCGCGCTGCACATCCTGGCCCTCGAAGCGATCGCAGGGCGGTCCGACCCGCTGCGCATCAACGTCATCCAACTCTCGGTGGTCGCGGGCGCCTGCTTGGGGCCCGGCTTCTTTCTGGGTGGGTATCGATTCCCCCTGATGACCTGGCTTGCCGTTCTGTACACCGGAGTGGCCGCTTCGGCCGTTGCCTTTTTCCTCCAGATCTGGGGTCAGACCCACGTCGACGCCACCCGCGCATCGCTGGTGCTGCTCATGGAACCGGTGTTTGCCGCGCTCCTCGGCGCCTGGGCCGGAGACCGGCTCGGATGGCGGGGCGGGGCCGGCGCGGCCCTCATACTGATCGGAATTTTCGTGACCGAACTCTCGAGTGTGGCCGACCGGCTCAGAGCTGGTTAGATTCCGAGCACTCACTCGCATTTCCCTTCGACCTAGGAGTTCCCCAATGGCAGATGCCCAAAAGCCCCGCGCCCCGTTCACGCCGTGGGATCGGCGCGAGCTGCCAGGCTCGTTCACCGTCGAGGAATCGGCTCGTCGGGTCGGCAACTACAAATGGATCGAGATGCGGCTCTTCGAGGCGTTGGGGGGATGGGTGGCGACCATTCCTGAACTCGACGTGAAGCTGCGCCTCGGGACCCATTGCTACAAACACGCATGGCACGCCGAGCTGTGGCACAAGCGTCTGCCTGAACTTCGGGAGATGAACCCTGAGCGGTTGACCCTTCCCGGTAATGACGACGTGAAGGCGTTCATGGACGCGGTGACCGAGCCCGAGGCCCCCGACCAGACTCTCGAGAAACTCGTGGGCGTCTATCGAGTGCTTATTCCGCACAAAATCGCGGCCTACACCTTTCATATGAACAACACGTCGACCATCACTGACGCTCCGACCATCCGTTTCTTGAAGCAAGCCCTTCAAGATGAATTCGAAGATTGGCGAGATGGGGAGATGCTCATCCAGTCGCTGATGCTCGAGCCCGCCGACGCCCAGCGCGCGGCATCGCATCAGGCCAAGCTCGAAGCACTGATCATCAAAGCCGGCGGCATCTGTGGACCGGGCACTATCGGCGACGCCTACGCCGTCACGCCGAACGACTAGACCGACATGGCTATCGTCACGGTTTCTCCCGAAACCTTCACCCTCGTTTTTTACGACGCCACAGAAATCAAGGCCGCCGCCGAACAAGCCGCCCATGATGTAGGTCTGCCGGCTGACACGGTCATTCATGTTGAGGTGAACGAGTCCACGCCGCTGGGGCTCATTGTCATCAAGTCGCTCGATCCCATTCTGATCAGCGTCGATTCGGGCGCGTTCGAAGACCCTAAGCGACCTCGAAAACTCTCGGAGAATTACGTCAAAGACGTTCTCTCCCGTTCGCTCTATCGAATTCGTGATCGACGTTCACCCCCGTTCGCCGACGCGCCGCCCGACGACAAGCTGTCGTTCGCCGAAGCCTCGGCGTGGGATACGTATTGCGTGGGACGGGCCGCCCGTAACGGGTACCTGGCCCAGCGCCCCCGCCGGTTGTACGCGTTCCGTAACCGTCACGGGTTCACCGACGTAGCCGACGCGGCGTTCGACCGGCTCTGGATGGCCGACAGTCTCACGTGGGCCGACATCGTGGCCACCTGCGCGGAGACCGAAGCAGCCAAGTAGTCGCGGTCAGCAACTGCATTTAGCACCAGTCACCTAGTGTCCCGCCGTGGCGAAGGTCCTGCTCGACATCACCCCGTTGCGGGAGAACCGCGACTTTCGTTACGTCTGGACGGGGCAGGTCGTCAACCAGCTCGGCAGCCAACTCACGCTGCTGGCCCTGAACGCTCAGCTCTATGGGCTCACGAATTCCAAGTTGCAGCTGGGCCTGCTCGGTGCGGCCCAGCTCGTCCCGCTCCTTGTGTTTTCAATGGTGGGCGGAACCCTCGCCGACACCTACGACCGTCGCAAGATATTGCTGGTCGGTCAACTCCTCATGGCGGCCACCAGCGTCGGGTTGGCCCTGAACACCAACCATGTTTGGCCTATTTTCGCCATAGCTTCGATACAGGCCGGACTGCTCGGTGTGGACTGGCCGACTCGAACAGCCACGACTGCGACGGTGCTCGGCGACCGACATCGCGAGTCGGGCTTCGCTCTCAACTCATTGATCTTCAACTTCTCGATGATCGTGGGTCCGCTGCTCGGAGGCGTGGCCATTCGGATCTCAGGCGTGCGGGTGGCCTACCTGTTCGACGTTGTCTCGTATCTCTGGGCCTTCGCCTTCACCACCAAAGTCCGACCCCTTCCACCGGTCGGCAAGCCCGCCGGCGTCAGCCTCGAGTCGATCAAGGACGGTTTCCGGTACTTGCGCACGCAGCGGGTTCTGCAAGCAAGCTTCGTGGCCGATCTCAATGCCATGGTGTTCGGCATGCCGAGAGCCTTGTTCGCGCCGATGGCCAAAGAGGTGTTCAAGGGTGGAGCGCAGACCCTTGGGGTGTTGACTGCGGCGCCTGCGGTCGGTGCGGTGGTGGGCACGCTCGTATCGGGCTGGCTCCAGCGCATCGTGCGCCAAGGTCGGGCGGTCATAATTTGCATCGTGATTTGGGGATTGGCCATTGTCGGGTTCGGACTCTCCAAATCGCTTTGGATCGCGGTCGTCATGTTGGCCATCGCCGGCGGTGCTGACATGGTCAGCGCCGTGTTTCGCAATGCCATCAGCCAGCGCACCGCGACCGATGAGATGCGGGGCCGGATGAGTTCGATCTTCATTGCCGTCGTGCGGGGCGGACCCCTCGTCGGCGATTACGAGGCCGGACAGGTCGCGGCGCTGACGAGCACGCAGTTCTCCGTGGTCAGTGGCGGTCTGGCGTGCGTGGGTTTCATGGGCCTGATCGCTCTGGCCTATCCCGAGTTGCGCCACTATTGAAGGGATAGCCCATGACCACCCGCTGGACTGGCGATGTCCCCACTGGTGCGACTTACGATGCTCGATGGAAGGAGATGGCGGAGCGCGGCCTGTCCCTGTACGGCGAGGCCGACTTCGTGTGTCGTTGGGTGCCGACGCCGGCCGGGGCCACGCTGCTCGACGCCGGCTGCGGGACGGGCCGAGTGGCGATCGAGCTGGCCGCACGGGGTTTCGTCACTGTTGGTGTCGATGCCGACGACCGAATGCTCACCGCCGCCAGCCAGAAGGCACCGCAAATGCGGTGGGAACAAGCGGACCTGGCGACCCTCGAACTTGGCCCTGATCCTGGCCCTCATCTTGATCTTGATCGTGATCTTGGCGCCGGGTTCGACGTCGCCGTGATGGCCGGCAATGTCATGATCTTCGTTACGCCCGGCACTGAGGCTGCGGTCGTGGCGCATGTCGGCGCCCACCTGCGGCCGGGCGGACTGCTCATTTCGGGCTTCCAACTCGGTCGCGGGTACTCCGTCGAGGCGTTCGACGCTCACGCGGAGCTCGCCGGGCTCCACCTGGTCCGGCGTTTCGCCTCGTGGGACGATGAACCGTTCGAGGGCGGCGACTATCAAGTGTCGATCCATCGGCGGGCGGAACTCGACGGATGAACCTGGCAGTTGACCAGATCAACGCCGGGAGAAACGCCGTTCCCGCCCCGTCTAGAGTTATTGCGTTATGCCAGTAGCGGTCAGCGTTGCCCACGAAGCGACTTCAGAGATGGTCGTCGCCTTCGCCAAGCTCATCCCGCAGCTTTCCAGTTCCAATCCGCCTCCCAGCCTGACCGAACTGACGGCCATCGTGGCCCATCCCGGCTGCCATCTGCTTTTGGCCCGCGACGAAGAGACCAATACGATCGTCGGCAGCTTGACGCTTGTCGTGTTCCCGATCCCGACGGCGACGCGGGCATGGATCGAAGACGTGGTCGTCGACGGGGATGCACGGGGGAGCGGGGCCGGAGCGGCGCTCAATACGGAGGCCATCAAGCTGGCTAAGTCGCTCGGCGCAACCACGGTCGACCTCACTTCACGCCCTTCTCGGGAGGCGGCCAACCGCCTCTACCAGCGCCTCGGCTTCGAGCTGCGCAACACCAACTGTTATCGATTCAGCATCCACTAACGGGAGCCCTCAAAGACCATGGCCGACACCTTCACCATTACCGACAATCGGACCGGCAAGTCGGTGGAGGTACCGCTCCACGACGGCGGCATCTCCTCCAAGGGCCTGCGCGAGCTCGATCCGAACTTGTACTTTTATGATCCGTCCTACATGCAAACGGCCGCGTGTCGAAGCACCGTCACCTACATTGATGGTGACGCTGGCATTCTGCGATACCGCGGCTATCCGATCGAGCAGCTCGCCGATCAGTCGACGTACCTGGAGGTGGCCTACCTTCTGATCCACGGTGAGTTGCCAAACGCCGCTCAGCACGAAAAATGGGTGTTCGACATCACCCATCACACGTTCATGCACGAGAACCTGCGCAAGCGGTTCTTGGAGGGCTTCCACTACGACGCCCATCCCATGGGCATGCTCGTCTCCTCCCTCGCCGCGCTGTCGACCTTTTACCCTGAAGCAAAAGACATCGAGAACCCCGAAAGCCGCAACAAGCAAGTACTGCGCCTCATCGCCAAAGTGCCCACACTGGCGGCAGCATGTCATCGATTCAGCGTCGGACAGCCGTTTGTTTATCCCGATAACAATCTCGATTTTGCCTCCAACTTCTTATCAATGATGTGGAGGATCGGCGACAAATACGAGCCCCATCCCCACCTCGTTCGCGCCCTCGACGTGCTGTTCATCCTGCACGCCGATCACGAGCAGAATTGCGGCTCGACCGCAATGCGAGTCATCGGCTCGAGTCAGGCCGACCCCTATTCGGCCGCGGCCGGTGCCGCCGCGGCGTTGTATGGTCCGCTTCACGGGGGCGCCAACGAGGCCGTCGTCCGCATGCTCCAAGACATCGGCAGCGTGGCCAATGTTGCGGCCTTCATTCAGAGCGTGAAGGGTGGTGCCGGCGGCCGTCTCATGGGCTTCGGCCACCGCGTGTACAAGAACTTCGACCCGCGGGCCAAGATCATCAAGAAAATGGCCTACGACGTGTTCGAGGTCACGGGCATGAACCCGTTATTGGAGATTGCCCTAAAGCTCGAGGAAGCGGCGCTGAGCGACGACTATTTCGTGTCTCGCAAGCTTTATCCCAACGTCGACTTCTACTCCGGTCTCATCTACCAGGCCATGGGCTTTCCGCTCGAGATGTTCACGGTTCTGTTCGCCATTCCACGTATGTCGGGCTGGCTCGCTCAATGGCTTGAGCTGATTCAAGATCCGGAGCAGAAGATCAGCCGGCCCCGCCAGATTTATGTCGGTCACGGCGAGCGTGATTACGTGCCCAAGATCAGCCGGGGATAACCGGGCTGCACCGGCCTCCGGGTCATGGTCATGGGTCATCTGTCCTCGGGACTGTCGGAGTCGGTATTTGGGGCACCCGGTCGGCGGTCCCGATCGGTGGGCAGTAGTGGTAGTGCCCCCTTCTGGAGGACCGACCGGCTGCGGTGTTAGCGTCGGCACATGACCGATGTCCAAGGTGTGTGCTCTGATCGATTCTCGGCGATGCGAGATATCCTGGCTGCCAACGTGGCCAGCGGGGACGACCTCGGCGCGTCGGTGACGGTGACCATTGATGGTGAGTTCGTGGTCGACATGTGGGGCGGATGGGCTGATGAGGCTCGCACGACGCCGTGGACCAAGGACACGATCACCAATGTCTGGTCGACCACCAAGACGATGACCAACCTGAGCGCCCTCGTGCTCGCGGACCGGGGCGAACTCGACGTATTCGCACCGGTGGCGAAGTACTGGCCCGAGTTCGCGGCCAACGGCAAGGAAGGCGTTGCGGTGCGGCACCTGTTGGCGCATACATCGGGTGTGTCGGGCTGGAACCAGCCAGTGGCCGTCGAAGACTTGTATGACTGGGAGAAGTCCACGGCTATGCTCGCGGCGCAGGCGCCTTGGTGGGAGCCGGGCTCGATGTCGGGGTACCACGCGCTTAATCAGGGCCACCTCGTGGGCGAGGTGATCCGCCGCATTACCGGACAATCCCTCAAGCAATTCTTCGCCGAGGAGGTAGCGGCGCCGCTCGGCGCGGACTTTCAAATCGGCTGCCGGCCGGCTGACTACGCACGCGTGTCCAACGTGGTGGCGCCGCCTCCGTTCCCGATCGACCCTGACGTGCTCGGTCTCGACAGCGTTGCGGTCAAGACTTTCACCGGACCAACCGCAGAGGCGGCCGCGTCTTGGACCGACGGGTGGCGCGCCGCCGACATCGGTGCCGCCAATGGTCACGGAAACGCCCGCTCGGTGGCTCGCATCCAGTCGGTCGTCGCTTGTGGCGGCGAGGTCGACGGCGTGCGGTTGCTCTCGCCCAAAACCGTGGATCTGATCTTCGATGAGCAGTCAAACGGAACCGACCTGGTGCTCGGGGTACCGTTCCGCTTCGGGATCGGCTACGGGCTCCCCCATCCGGAATCGACGCCATTCCTTCCTGACGGCCGGATCTGCTTCTGGGGCGGTTGGGGCGGTTCGCTCATCATCGTCGACACTGATCGCCGCATGACCGTCTGCTATATGATGAACAAGATGGCGGAAGGGATCGTCGGGTGCCCCCGCAGCGAAGCGCTTGTTCGAGCGGCTTACGCCACCTACGGCATTTAGAAGGGCCAGCGCGAAAGCTCTGCGTAGACATCAGCGAAGGTACCGGCGACACTCCGTCGGGGTCATGGTCAGAGCCCAAAAGGTGTTAGAGCCGTCGAAGTAGATGGGAACGTTGATCGGGGCCGCGGCCCGTTCACATTTTTGTATTTCAGCCCTCCAACTCAGTTTGGCTACGGTTGTCTCAGCGGTGCGAGAGAAAGTAGCGGGTAGCCCGAGTGATCCAGCAATCAGAAGTGGCCATGCGAGCCTAATATGTGGTTTATAACCTCGGCCGATTATTTGGATTAAACACCAGAAGATGCCAACGAATGGTAGAAAATAGTAACGAGGTCCGGCGGACTGAGGGTTGCTCAGGAGGGGAGCGGGGACGGCGGCAAAGATCACGAACATTACCAAAGCCATGTAGAGGAAGGGCTGGTCCCAACTTCCCTGACGGATCCCCCGAGTGGCGACCAGCCCTAGCCAACCAAAGAGGGCAAATCCGACGGCTCCGACGAAAACTCGGTCGAAGATCGGGGTGGTAAACCACCAGCTCACAAAGAACCCACCGGTTCGCAAACTTTGTTCGGCCAGGGCCCTCGGGGTCGCAGTGGAATGGAGAGCTGAGGCCCGCGTCGAGGTCAGCAGAAGACTCGACTCAAGAATGAACCCACACAGCAAAATGGCGCAGCTGACAAGATCGCGTCGCCTCCGATTTACCAAGTAGGAGACGGCGTACAGGACGAACAGCGCACCCGCGGCCGGTGAACTGAGAGCGGCGATTGCGAGCAGAGGAACGCGCCACCACCATAGATCTCGCTTCCAGCCCAAAACGATCAGCGGCCACAGCGTGACCCACCAGAAACTGTAAAGAAAGACTCCATAAACTTCGGGATTGACTGGACACAGAGCCAAGGCGACGGCCATGGCAAACATCGTATGAGAGTCACCGAAATCGGAGTCCGGGAGAACAATGAGAAGGATCGTCACGGCGAAGACAGCCGTGGCGAATACATACAGGAGCGCAGGAAGGTGAATGAACGAAATCCAGGCTGAAAAGGGTAGAAGAAGGTTGACGGGCATTATCAGGTAGCCTGCCGGGGCGAACTTGATCGCGCCCAGCCACCCGTGGTGAATGTACTCCCGCAAAATTTGCGATTCCTCGACCCACACATAAGGATGCAGAAGTTGATGCGGTCGGCGCAGAATCCAAATCACGAAACAAAGGCACACCACGGCGCCTAGCTCTCGTGCCTTGCGCCATCGCCAGGAGTGGTCGCCCGCGCTCGGCGCCGATTGGGCGGTCTCGTTCACCTGGTCAACAGTAGATGAGTGTCACCATCGAATACGTTGTGAAAATCGTCCAACCCCGGACCCGGCCGCGCCGAATAATGGCGACCGCACCGAATAATGACTACCGCACCGTGACAAGGTCCACGACGAACACCAGCGTTTCGCCACCTTTGATAAGAGGGCCAGCGCCTCGGGAGCCATAGCCAAGGTCGGGAGGAATCGTAAGTTGGCGCCGCCCGCCGACCTTCATGCCGGCCACGCCTTGGTCCCAGCCCGAAATGACTTGTCCGGCCCCGAGCGCGAAATCGAAACTGGCACCGCGGTCCCACGACGCGTCGAACTGTTGGCCCGTCGACCAAGCCACCCCCACGTAATGGACGTGCACTGTCTTGCCGGCCACGGCTTCGGCTCCGTCGCCGACGGTGAGGTCGGCGATTACGAGTTCGGTTGGAGGAGCGGTATCGGCGGGAATGGAGACGGTCGGTTTCAACATCGTGGGGAAGGATAACGGCTGCGGGATTGGCTGTTTGTCGCCCAACTGCAGGCAGCGCGGCTACCGTGCGAGCCCTATGGCTGAGATCACCCTTCGCGGAAACCCTATCCACACCGTTGGCGAACTTCCCCCAGTCGGTCAGTCCGCTCCGTCCTTTTCGTTGACCAAGAGCGACCTGTCCGAAGCCGGCAACGCCGACTTCTCGGGAAAACGCCTCGTGCTCAACATCTTTCCGTCAATCGACACGGCGGTGTGCGCCACGAGTGTTCGCACGTTCAACGAGAAGGCGGCCGGCCTTGACGACACCGTCGTGATGTGTGTCTCGGCGGACTTGCCGTTTGCCCAGAACCGCTTTTGCGGGGCCGAAGGCATCGCCAACGTAGTCATGGGTAGCACTTTTCGTAACGCCGAGTTCGGCGACACCTACGGCGTCCGTCTTGCCGACTCGGGTATGCGTGGCCTCATGGCCCGCGCCGTGGTCGTCATCGACGCAGCCGGCGTGGTGCGCCACACCGAGCTGGTGAGCGAGATCGCGCAGGAGCCCAACTACGAGGCGGCTCTCGCGGCGCTGAAGTAGCTGGCCCACCTACGGGCACTCCGAGCGAGTCCTCGTTCGGCGTGCGCGCGCCGGCTGTCTGCCGCTACGGTTCGGGGCATGAAGGTGCCTTTCTCCGTCGCTGATTTTCTCTATCGGGCCGTGACTGTCTACCCCGACCGAACGGCTGTGGTCGACGAGCCCGGCGCGGTGGGCGGGCTCGGCCGGATCACGTACTCGAGCTTCGAGAAGCGGGTCCGCAACCTGGCCCGCAAACTCGAAGACCTGGGCATCGAGGTGGGCGACCGGGTGGCCATCGTGAGCCCCAACTCGGCCAAGTTCCTCATCAGCTTCTGGGGTACGAGCGCGTACGGCCGGGTGCTCGTCCCGGTCAACTTTCGGCTCAACGCCCAAGAGGTCGGCTACATCATGGAGCACTCCGGCGCCCGCGTGCTGCTGCTCGACCCCGAGCTGAACGACACGCTCGGCGACGTCGCCTGCGAGCACCAGATTCTTCTCGATGGTGTCGACGACGCGGGCCTGTTCGACGAGATCAATGAGTCGGGGCCCCAGCCCACGGCCTGGACGCCAGACGAAGACGCCACCTGCTCGATCAACTATACGAGCGGCACGACGGCCCGTCCCAAAGGCGTGCAGATCACTCATCGCAACGCATGGACCAACGCGGCGACGTTTGGTTGGCACGCGGGGGTCAGCGACCGCGACGTGTATCTGCATACGCTGCCCATGTTTCACTGCAACGGATGGGGGATGGTCTACGCCGCGACCGGCATGGGTGCGACTCATATCGTGTTGCGCAAGGTCGACGGCGAAGACATCTTGTCGCGGATCGAAAGTCACGCCATCAACTTCATGTGTGGGGCGCCGGCCGTCGTGGCGGCCGTGCTCGATGCGGGCGCAAAGCGGGTGGCGAACGGACAGGCGGTTCCGGGGCGCGATCTCGTGCGCATGGTGGTGGCAGGGGCGCCGCCGCCGAGCAAGACCATCGAACGCATGGAGGTCGAATTGGGATGGGAATTCATTCAGATTTACGGTCTCACCGAAACCAGCCCACTGCTCACCATGAACCGGCGACGAGCCGAATACGACAACCTTTCGCCCGCCGATCGAGCGGTGAAACTGTCGAGGGCCGGAGCGCCGACCATCGGGGTGACCATGCGGGTGAGTGAAGAGGGCGAGCTGATGGCCCGCGCCAACCACGTTTTCGAGGGCTACTGGAATCAACCCGAGGAGACGGCGAAGGCGATCCGCGAGGGGTTCTTCTACACCGGTGACGGCGGCTATCTCGACGAGAACTACGTGGTGATCGCGGATCGCAAGAAGGACGTGATTATCTCGGGCGGCGAGAACGTCAGCTCGATCGAAGTCGAGGATTGCCTGTTCCAGCATCCGGGGGTGGCTGAATGCGCGGTGATCGGCGTGCCCGACGAGAAGTGGGGCGAGACCGTCATCGCGCTCGTCGTGTTACGGCCTGGCGCGACCGCCACCGAGAAGGATCTCATCAACCACTGCCGCGCCACGCTGTCGCATTTCAAGTGCCCGACGCGCGTCGAAGTCCGCCCCGAGCTGGCCCGCACGGCCACCGGCAAACTCCAGAAGTTCAAATTGCGGGCCCCATATTGGGAGGGTCGGGGAAAACTCGTCAACTAAGGTTGACGAGTCGGCGCGGCGGCAACGGGTTGAGCGGGCATCATCCTGCTCGGATGATCGGAACGACCGAGTTGCCGTTACCCAGCGGGTCTTCGATCTTCTTGGCAAGCAGATTGGCGTTGTGTTGAGCGGGCGGGTCTTCATTGACCTTTTCGGCCACTTTGCCCAGCGCCCACCCCCCGCCCATCGCTCCGAGGAACCCACCTATGGTCGCGCAGGCGGTGGCCGCAGCCGGTCCTCCGGGGGAGCACAGCTCGGCCGCGGCGGCGGCCCCGGCCCATCCCCCGAGCTTGGTTCCGCTCGTGGTCAGGGCCCCCGTCAACACCGCTCGTTGGGCCCGATCGAGGCCAACATGCTCCTGGTCGTTGCGATACGCCTGTAGCACGGTTAGTCCTTTGCCGACCGCGCCCAGGGTCTTGCTCACCGCCGGTTGAGCCTTCGTCGGGTCGAGCCGCCCAACCACACCGACGACGGAACCGATGGCGGTGTTGCCGGTGTGGATCAAGGTGAGAATACGGTCCGTCTCGTTCGGTGAGCCCGATGAACCCGACGACCCGGACGAACCGGAGGACCCCGATGACCCCGACGACCCGCGCAACCCGGACGACCCCTGCGAACCCGACGAACCAGACGAACCTGACTTACCGGACGACCCGCGAGAACCGGCGGAGAACGACGGCCACGGGGTCGCAGTGGGAACGCTCCCGTCCATGTCCGGTCCGCAATCGAACCAGTTCTCGTTCGCCTTGAAGGTCGGGTCGTCTTGCCAGTCCAGGTAGTCGACCGGGTTGCGACCATCGGCTCGAGCGAAGGCGTCGGCCGTGTCGCGAACGCGGCCGCCAATGTGACCTATCCGTTCAGCCGCACCTCGAACCAGATCGACCATGCCCGAAACCGGCACTCGATACTCGGGCTCGGTCCCGGCCTCGTAGATGTCGACGGCCCAGCGTAAGGGCATGGTGCGGCGCCGCAAGCCCTCGTCCATGGCGCCCGCGGTTTTCTCGAGCCGCAGCAGCCGGGCCGGTCGTGCCGATGCGTGGCCGCCCATCACGGCGCCCTTCGATTTGCTGAAGCGCTCGCCGCGGCGGCGTCGGCTTTTGCTTTCGCCTCGGCCGCCGCGCTGGCCAGGGCGGCCGCCTCCGCCGCGGCCGTCTCGGCGGCGCGGCGGGCTAATTCTTGCTCGTGTGCGACCGCAGCTTCGAATTGGGCGGTGCGCCGGAGGGTCTCTCGTATCGCCGCGGTCGAGTGCTCCCCGACGAGCGCGTGCAGAGAGAGAGCCGCAGCCGCGAGCGCCTCCGCCTCCGCAAGGTAGGCCCGCATATCGTCGTCGAATTCGAGGCGACGGCGGCCCTCCCAATGACTGGTAAC
>JANYDT010000080.1 GCA_025359845.1 Acidimicrobiia bacterium | reverse complement strand
GATGCCCGCGGCAAGGGCCCTTTTGTAGAGCATTTCATTCAGGTCGTCTTCGAGGCCGCGGACCGCTCGACGTTCGCCCCGCGAGAATCGCCTCAAAATGCTCTGGCAGTCGTTGAGGTGAAATATCGGCGCTCCATTATCAGGAAACAAATAGGGATAGCCGATAACTAATATACGGGCTTGCGGGTACGTAAGTTTGATCCGAGGGTAAAGTAAGTCAACTTTGGATTGCACGATCTTAACCGCGTCTTTGCCCCATGGAAGCAAGGGCTGCGTCGCCGGAAAGCGAAGGTCGCGCTTCGGATCGTCCGGTGGCGAGTGAAATGTCTTGCGCATACAACTGGTGTGGAGAAAGCAATGCAGCACGACCTTCGAGAACACCACGTCGTTGCCACCCATCGTGATTGTCACGAGACCAACGCCATTCTCGATTTGGCCCGACTGAGCCGGCACGACCACGTTCAGAAAACGGCCACTCGATCGATACGAATGAAAGACGTCGTACGCCACCGCTCCGGACCAGGCGACGAACCGTTCGGCCGTGCTCGGCTTGAACTTTACGAGTTCGGGGTACGCTTCTTCGAGCGATGGCAGCCGTGACCCGGCCCGAAGGCAGTCGACTCGGTGCCCGGCTTGAACGGCCGCAGACCCTCCCCCGCCGAGTATGAGTCCCCGAGGGAGACATAACTCTTTGAACCGATGTCAATCGAGGCGAGCTCAGTGATCGGCGGCCCGTCCGAGACTGTGACATTCCGATACCACGCCGACGCTCCGACCGCCGCCACAATGGCCACCGCGCCGCAGCAGAACCCGGCGAGCCCCTTCAAAGCGGAAATCGAAGGGCCCTGCACCCAGTCGGTTCGGGGGCTCATAACGGCGAAACGTCAGCAGGCCCGACGCCACCGTGGCGGTGATCATGACCAAGACAAACCAGACCCTCGGCTCGCCGCGAAGGCCCCTCAGCGCGAACTGATCCAAAAGGATGCTTCCGGCGAGGCTCGCGAACCCAAGCAGCCCGAGCACGAGACTCGCCCGACGAGAGAGGTCTGTCCACTTTTGCGTTCTCGCGGTTACGACCTCGACTACAAAGCCGACAGTGGCCGTCCCGAGGACCCCGTGGAGACTTGCCATCGCGACAAGGAGCAGAACGTTGATTAACACATCGACGCCCAGAACGATCGCCGTTCCCAACCCGAGTCCGACGATGAACATGATCGCGCAGACGACATTCGGGAGCCCGCGGAGCTCTTCTTTGCGGAAGGCTTTGGCAAAACGGGTTCGACCTTCATCTGTGCGGCTCATGCTCATCGATTCCTCCGAATCGTGCCCTGATTCACGTCTTCGGACGTGGAGTTAGGTACAACAATAGAGATGTGGAAACGCAGGCGCATCGGGGAATCCCCTATTCTTTGCAACGGTTCGTCGGTCATGTCACCCGGCCGTCAAGGTGCGACGGCCCTACGGTGAGGTCGATGGCGATGTCAGGAAAGGGCCTGTCGAAATGGGCCATGACGCAAGGATGTTCCGTAGCGTTGCTTTGATACGTCCATCCGACCCGGTGCTACCCTCGGCCCATGCCGACGGCTTACGCTCGTGCTCGCTCAGACGGGGCGCGTCAAGGGCGCAGGGTGAGGCGGTCGGTTCCTGACGACGAGCGTGAGGGTTTGGCGCGGCCGCACGCTGCGCTTCTCGAGCTGCAGAAGTCGGCTGGCAATCAGGCAGTCCAGCGCCTGCTGCAAAGGACGGCCGCGACGCCAGGACATGCCTCGCTGTTGCAACGGTCGTGCGGTGGGTCCTGCGGATGCTCGACGTGCGGTGGGGACCGCGACGAGGCCAACGCCGCCGAAGCGGGATCGATGCCGGGCCCGGTGCAGCGCGAGGAGGACCCCGGCGTCCTGGGCCTGTTAAGTGGTGCCGTCGATACCGTGACGGGCGCGGTCGGCGGCGCCGTCGGTACCGTTACCGGGGCCGTGGGCGGTGCCGCCGACACCGTGACCGGCGCGGTGGCCGGTGCCGTCGACACCGTGACGGGCGCCGTGGGTTCGGTGCTGGGCGGCGCAATACCCGGTTTGGGGGGCGGGGACCCGGCCGCGTTGAGCCCTCTTGCGGCGGCGCTCGCCGGACTCGACCCGTCCACCGCCGAACTGCTCCAAGCGAACATGAGTGCCGGCCAGATTCTCGACCTCGTAGGCCGGTACGGACTGGCCGGCTTGAAGGCGATCGCCGACCTCGTCGTGCGCTTCGGCGCAGCTGCGGTTGACACGATTTCGTTCATCATGCGCTGCGGCCCCGGCCTTCCACTACGCCTTTTGATCACGGCCGTGCGGTTCGCTCTAGATCCGTCGGCCACCAGCTTCTCCGAGTTCAAGCCCTTCATCAACATAGCTTGCGACTGCCTGCCACCGTCCATATTGATTCTGCTCGTCGAGCACACGCGCATGGCCGGCGAGCCGATCGCGCAGGCCCATCTCGAGCATTATCTGCACGGTGGCGGGGCCGACTTTTCTGAAGACGTGGCGTCCTTCATTTCGCGCGATGGCGGCGGCAAGGCGGCCATCGAGAAGCAGGTCAACGAACAGGGCGCGGCCCAGAGCCCTGGCGGGAAGGGCTTCTCAGGCCAGGCGTTCGTCATGCAGGGCGATTACAGCCGGCAGGAGTACGTCGACGCGTGGGGCAACGTGTGCTGCATCCCGGCCGACGCGGGCGACGAACAGGGTGCGTTCTTCTTCCAGGTGCTCGACGACCCGGCCAGCCGGACGGCCAACCTCGCCAGCGCCAACGCGAGGGTTCGACTGAGCATGCGCGACCACTACAAGTGGCACCCCGACGAGCCCCGCCCGACCCAGTGCCTGCACCAGATGCTCGAGGCGCAGAAGGCCGGCGGCGCCAAGGAGTACTTCGAAGTCGGTTCGGCGATCGTCGACCTCACGATTGATCCCGCCCTACTTCCGATCTGAGCTGATCTGAAGGCTCCCACTCAGAGGAGACCGCATTGGCGGGCTCGATCCAGCGTCACTTCGAACAGGCGGGTGGTGGCGGCGTCGATCATCACCCCGTTCAGGCTCGCCGCGCCTTCACCGCGCGCTTCAGATTCCTTCACCGCTTGTACGACATCTTGCGCGTTCTTGATCTCCGCCGCCGTCGGCGCGAAGACACGGTTGGCCAGCTCGACCTGGCTCGGATGGATGCACCATTTGCCAACCCCGCCAAGCATCGAGAATGTGGCCGCGCTCACCTCGTAGCCACGAGCGTTGGCGAAGTTGGCGTACGGCCCGTCGATGGCGTCGATGCCCGCGCACCTCGCAGCCACGATCATCTGGTTGCGGGCGTAGTGCCACACGTCGCCGGGGTACTTCACCAAGTCCTCGCCATCGGTCACACCGATATGACCGAGGCGCATGCCCTGGCTGGCCGACAGATCGCCGACGCCGAGGATCATCGATTCGAGGCGGGGGCTGCATGCGGCAATCTGGTGCACCGACGCCAACGCCTCCACCTCCTCGATCAACACCTCGATGCCGATGCGGCCGACCTCGAGGCCGAGCTTGGTCTCGAGCTGGGTGAGCATGTCGTCGACGAACCAGACCTCGCGTGGTCCTTTGATCTTCGGGATGATGATCACATCAATGTTCGCGCCCGCGCCGGTCACGACTTCGAGAATGTCGTCATGGCACCACTTCGTGTGAACACCGTTGATGCGATACGACCGGACCGTGCGACCCCAGTCGAGTTCGTTGAGTCCGGCCACGATGTTCTTGCGCGCCCCTTCCTTTTCCGACGGGGCGACGGCGTCCTCAAGATCGAGAAAGGCAAGGTCGGCGGCGCTGGCCGCGGCCTTGGCGATCATTTTCGTACTCGTGGCCGGTGTGGAAAGCTCGGAGCGGCGGACTCGATTGCGGGTCGTCATGGTCGGGTTCCTTGGTTATCTTGGTGGGCAGGCGGATCGTCAAAGGTGACTCGTCAGCTCAAGCTGACATGTCGGTCGTGCGCCGAACTCAGGTCGCTCAAGGCGAGAGTCGGGTCGGTCGCAAGGTGAGCATGCTCACGGTGCGCCGGCTCGAATCAGATCGAGGATGGGCAGGAGGTGGGGAATGAACGCGTCAGGATTCTCTGACATCGGAAAGTGGCCGACGCCGGGCATGTCCGACCACGTGGACCCGGCGATGGCCTCGTGGGCGGCCCGGCCCAGTTCGACGGTGCCGCTGTAGTCGTACTCCCCCGACAAGATGTGCACGCCAACGCGCGCCGTGTCGATCTCGTGGGCCCGCTCACGGAGGTCATACTCGACGATGTAATACCAGAGGTCACCGAGGAACGACTGGGGCCAACCTGACGCGTAGGCCTGGATGGTCTCCTTGCGGTACGGGTCTGGCGAGGTCGGTGAGGTGAGGCCCTCCATCATCCGCGCTTTCGTCTCGTTGCTCACCTGAGGATGCCAGAAGCCGATGAGGCCCTCCCAGTCGCCACCGACGTTGAGCGCGCCTTCGAGGGAGATGACGGCGCGGAACACATCGGGATGGTGCAGCGCAAGGTCGAGCGCCAACAGTCCGCCGACCGAACAGCCCATGAACACCGGTCGTTGCAGTTGTAGCGCGGCCGCCAGTGCGACCGGAACCGACCGGAGGAACGAACCTGTCAGCTTGTACTGCTCCTCCCACCACCGCTTGCCCACCGGCGGAATCGACTTGCCGTGGAACGGCAGGTCGTAGGCGATGAGCCGGAAGTGGTCGGTGATCTCGGGCCGTTCGAACAGATGGCGCCATTGCGTGGCGTGGGAGCCGGCGGTGTGCTGCAGCAGCAATGGGATACCGGAGCCGGCCTCCTCGAAGTAGATGCGGTGGTCCAGCCCACCCAATGACAAGTGGACGTAGCGGCCGACCGGCGCGTCGAAGCGGGGGACGGGACCGGATTCGCCCACGGTGGTGGGGGCGGCCACTCCCGGTGCCCGCAATAGCTCGACGGCGCGTTGTATAGCGGGCGAATACTGCCACCACAGCAGTTCGTCGCCGCTTCGCTCCAGGCCGATACCAGTTGTGGCGACAGAGATGTCGTTGAAGTATCGCGGCGGGACGGTGCGCAACAACGGCTCCCACAATTCGGCGGGACCGCTGATCGTGATCACCCCCGGTCCTTCGCTGGGGACTCCGGCCGAGACGACCCCGGCGGTGATTGTGACCCCGGTGAGCGCGTCGCCGATCTCCAGCCGCAGCCCGCCCGTCCAAAAGCGCGCGGCGAGACCGAACTCGCCGTCGGCCGCGCACCTGACCGCGAGGTGCGCGGAAGACGGCGCCGTCACTCTGCCCTCCTTCGCTCGATCTCTTCAAGCTCGGCCAAAATCGCTTCACCGTGCTCGCCCAACTTGGGCGCTCGCCGGTACACCCCACCCTGGGTTTCGGTGAAGCGGATCGGCGTGTTGGGCGTAAGTACGAGACGATCCGAGCCCGCGTGTTCCACCGCGACCAGCATCTGGCGATCGCGGACGTGCTGGCTGTCGAAGAGGTCTCGGGCGTCGTTGACCGGACCGGTCGGCACCCGCCCCGCCAGCGCGTCGACCACCTCCTCCTTGGTGCGCACCCCGGTCCACGCCGTGATCGCCTCCCGCACGACTTCCCGGTTTTCGACCCGCCGTCGCGAACTGCGGAACCGCTCATCGTCAATCATGTCTTCGCGCCCGATGATGCGACACAGTTCGGCCCAATGGCCCTCCCCCGGCGCCGCTATAGCGACTAGCCCGTCATTGGCGGCGTAGAGCTCGAACGGGCACAGCGAAGGATGCTCGGTGCCGCGCGGCGGCTGCACTTCGCCGTTGTAGCTGTAACGCCAAGTGGCCGATTCGCACAGTGCCATGAGGGCGTCGATCATCGCGACATCCACGAACTGGCCCTTACCGCTCACCTTGACGTGGTGCAGCGCAGCGAGCACGCCGATCACCATCATCGTGGCCGGATACAGGTCGCCGACGCTCGGCCCGGCCGACACCCGCTGACCGTCCTTCGTACCGGTGTAGCTGATGAGCCCGCTCATCGATTGCGCGACCACGTCGTAGGCCGGCCAATAGGTGTAAGGGGTCTCGCCGGAACGAGGATCGCCGAACCCGCGCACGGCAGCATAGACAAGGCGGGGGTTGCGGGCCCGCAGCGACTCGTAGCTGAGCCCCAGCCCGTCCATGATCCCAGCCCGGTAGTTCTCGACGAGCACGTCGGCGGTGTCGACGAGGCGCGCCAGGATGGCCTTGTCGGCCGCGTTCTTGAGATCGAGGATGATGCTGCGCTTGTTGCGGTTGATGCTGGCGTAGTAGCCGCCGTAGTGATGCTCTTCGTCGGCTTCGGTGTACGGACCGATCACCCGTGTGCCATCACCCTTGGGGGGCTCGACCTTGATCACGTCGGCGCCGAGATCCGACAAGATCATCGTGGCGTAAGGACCGGCGAGGGCCTGCGTGAGGTCGATGACCCTGATGTCGGTGAGGGGACCGGCGCGGCCGGCCATCATCGGCGCGGCCTGCTCGTGGGCCCGCTGCCAGGAAGGGCGCTCGTCTCGCCGGTCGTCGGGCGGGGTGTCATTCATGATCGTGCTTTCCAGTGGCTGCGGCGTTTCACCAACACGATCCGTTCGAGTTCGCATACGACATCGCCATGTTGATTGCGGCCCCAATGCTTAAACCGGACCACGCCGGCGTCGGGATGGGTCGCGCTCTCGTCGACCGTCAGCACCTCGGTGTAGGCCGTGATCGTGTCGCCGTGGTGTACCGGCTTTCGGAACCGCACCTTGTCGAGCCCGACTTCGGCAACGGCGTTTTCGGCCGTGTCTTGGCTCGTGAGGCCGACCGTCATCGAGCCGGTGATGAGGCCGAACACCAGCCGGCCCTCACCCATCGGAGAGCCGTGCATGGCCTCTTCGTTCCAATGCGCCTGCGCAGTGTTCATTACTTGCTTGGTGAGATAGTTGTTCTCCACCTCGTCGATCGTGGCCGAGCGGAAGTGCTTCATGCGCTGACCTACGACGAAGTCTTCGAAGTAGTTCCCCTGGCCCGTGAGGGAGCCGTCGAGCGTGCTCATCGCAGGCTCGACGGAGGCAGGAGGCTGTCGCTGATTATGCGTTGCATGATCTCGGATGTCCCTTCGAATATCTTCGTGAGGCGGGCGTCTCGCCAGTAGCGCTCGATCGGAAAGTCGGTCGTGTAGCCGGCCCCTCCGTGAATCTGCAGGGCTTCGGACGTGACCCGCTCGGCCATCTCCGACGCCATGAACTTGACCATGGCTCCTTGCATGTCGGACTTCTCCCCCGCGTCGGCGTTCGCCGCCGTCTGGTACATGAGCGCCCGGCAGACTTCGATTTCTGAAGCCATTTGCGCAATCTTGAATCGGATCACCTGGAAGTCGCCGATTTTACGGTCGAACTGTTCGCGTTGTTGCACGTATTTGATCGAATCCTCGAGCGCCCCTCTGGCCAAGCCGATGGCTCGGGCCGCGGTGTGGATGCGGGGCGTGGTCATGAACGCCGCCGTCTTCTTGAACCCGTCGTCATCGGCCGTCACCGCCTTCTCGTAGCCAATCAGACAGTCGTCGGGCACGAAACAGTCGTTGAACGACAGCTCAAAGGTGTTCCAGCCGTGATAGCCGATCTTGCGAATCGCATTGCCCGTCACCCCGTCAGGGAAAGTATCTGGCTCTTTGTGAACGATGAATTGCCGGATTCCAGCATGACGATTCTTCGGGTCATATGGCGTCGCCCGGGCCACGACGAGCAGCCCATTGGACTGATCGGCGAACGTGCACCACATCTTCTGTCCATTCAGCAGCCAACCCCCGTCGGTCTTCTCGGCCCGGGTGCGGATCGACGCAATGTCAGAGCCGGCGTCGGGCTCGCTCATCGCGAACGCGCCCAGCCACTCGCCCTTGGCCGCCAGCCTCATGTACTTGTCGCGCTGCGTCGGGTCAAGACCGGCGGCCATTCCCGACCTAGCGATGATGCTGGCGACACTCATCCAGGCCCGGGCCAGCTCTTCGGTGATCAGCGCGTATTCGAACACCCCGAGGCCCAGCCCGTCGTAACGCTCCGGCACCATTATCCCGAAAAAGCCCAGCTCGCCCATTTCCTTGCGCATAGAGTCGGGGATCAGGCCGTGCACCGGGTCAAGTTCGTTGGCTACGGGCAGCACCTTGTTCATGGCGAAGTCGCGGGCCATCTGCTGCATGGCCACGCGGTCATCGGTGCGGTACACCACGGGGATGGGAGGCCGGGGGTCAATGAGATCGCGGGCCATGGTTCAATCCTTCTGCTTTGCGGCGGTGACTGCGGTATCCGGGCCACGCTTCTTGGCCACCAAGTTCGTTCGCCGATAGTCGACCACCAACTCGTCGCGCTGATTCCGGGCTTCGGTATGCCACGTCACGATCCCGACTCCGGGGCGGCTGTCGGACTCCCTTTTCTCGACGACGCGCGATGCCCCGGTGAGCGTGTCGCGGGGGTACACCGGCCGATGAAACGTGCATTCCTCGATACCCAAGAACGGCCCACCGGCCTCACTCAAATCCTCGACCGACAGGCCAACCACCGTGCACAGCACCAGCATCGGGTTGACCACCACGTCGGGATGGCCGTTGGCTCTGGCGAACTCGGCGTTGAGATGCAACGGATTCCAGTTGCACGTGGCCGTCGAGAACAGGGCGTTGTCGCCTTCGGTCAGTGTGCGGCCCCAATGGTGCACGAGCATTTGCCCTTCGCTGAAATCTTCGAACTGGTTGCCCTTGCGAACCAGAGGAAAGCTATCGAAGTCAGGATCAGTCACGGCCACCATCATCACAGATCGTTCGTTCATGTAGCAGGAGCGACACACACGGCGCGGTCGAGTTGCTACATGAACGAAAGGGCTAGCATTGAACACATGGGCAATCGTTTGGAGGGCAAGGTCGCGTTCATCACGGGCGCGGCGCGAGGCCAGGGTCGCAGTCACGCAGTACGGCTGGCCGAAGAGGGCGCCGATATCATCGCTGTCGACCTGTGCGGGCAGATGGACTCGGTGGCCTATCCGCAAGGCTCAGCCGCAGATCTGGCCGAGACCGTAGCCATGGTCGAGGCCCTCGATCGTCGCATCGTGGCTCGCAAGGGTGACGTCCGCGAGCGAGACCAGTTGCGCGCCGTGGTGGCCGAGGGATTGGCCCAACTCGGTCATCTCGATATCGTGTGCTGCAACGCCGGCATCCTGCCGGTGAAACATCGCGATCCGTCCGCATTCATCGATGCCCTCGACGTCGATCTCGTCGGTGTCCTGAACACCGTCGCGGTGTCGCTGCCACACTTGAAGGCGGGCGCGTCGATTGTGATCACGGGTTCCACCGCCGGGCTCATGCCCAACGCCGTCAACAATCCGGCGCTCGGCCCCGGAGGCGCGGGATACGGCTTCGCCAAGACCGTGCTCGTGCAGTACGCCGAAGGGCTCGCACTCAATCTGGCCGAATCGATGATCCGGGTCAACTGCGTGCACCCCACCAACTGCGACACCAACCTGCTGCACAACGATGAGCTCTACAGAATTTTCCGGCCCGACCTCGAGAACCCCAATCGCGAAGACGTGACCCCGGCTTTCGTGCATTTTCAGGCGATGCCGATCCCCTATGTCGACCCTCGTGACATCAGCAACGCCGTGCTGTTCCTCGCCTCCGATGAGGCCCGCTACATCACCGGAGTGAACCTCCGCGTCGATGCCGGTTCCCTCCTCAAGTTTCCCAACGGGCCGTCCTGATCGACGATCTCTTGGGGGGCGCTCAGGCGCCGAGGCCCCGGGGCAGCGCGCCCATCATCTTGCGAATACCAGTCCCGACCTCCTCGGCGGTGAGCGCTTCGCCCGATCGTGACCTGTATGCCTCCGCGACCTCCCAGCTTTTCACCCGGCTGACGGTATTGCCATCGACGCGCAGCACCTGGCCGCTCATCCAGCCTGACTCCTCACTGCACAACCAGGCCACGACCGGGGAAGCGTTCGCCGGGTCGAGCCGGTCCCATGCGCCGGATTGGTCGGCGGTGCGCCCGATCGAGGCAAGCATACGCGTCGCCGCGATGGGCGAGACGGCGTTGGCAGTAACGCCGTAGCGCTGCATTTCCATGGCCGTGATGAGCATCATCGTGGCGATGGCCGACTTGGCCGAGCCATAGTTGGTCTGACCCACGTTGCCGAACAGACCCGCCCCCGACGTGGTCGACACCACCCGACCCGAGACCTTCGCCCCGGATTTCACCTTGTCGCGCCAGTACGTGCAGGCGTGCCTGGTCAGGGCGAACGTGCCTTTGAGATGTACGGCGATGACCGCGTCGAAGTCGTCCTCGCTCATGGCCGTGAGAATGCGGTCGCGCAGGAACCCGGCGTTGTTCACGACCGCGTGCAGATCACCGAAACGCTCGACGGTGCGTTCGACGAGGGCCTCCATGCCCGGCCAATCGGTGACCGAAGTGGCGTCGGCCAGGGCTGAACCGCCCATAGCGGTGATCTCGCCGACCACCTCCTGCGCCGGTGACTGGTCGGTGGACTCGCCCCGGACGCCGACGCCGAGGTCATTGACCACAACGCTGGCGCCTTGGCGGGCCAGTTCGAGGCAATGGGCTCGGCCGAGCCCCCGGCCTCCACCCGTCACAATTACGACTCTTCCGTCGAGTACTCCCACGATTGAAACTCCCTGCCAACCAGTGACCACCCGTGTGGTCGGGCGGTCATCCTGTCAGCGTCGGACCGCGCACACAATCTCGCCTGAGGCTCTCACGTACCGACAGGCCGCGTCGACGTGATTTCGTACCATCGACCTGGACAC
>JANYDT010000073.1 GCA_025359845.1 Acidimicrobiia bacterium | reverse complement strand
CTACTTTCGTCGATCATCGCTACCTACCGATCTCTCGGATCAGCGATCAGAGTGTGCGGAGACGGCCCAGTCGTCCCAACGCCGAGATGCTCGATGATTCCAGTTTCGATCAAATGTTCGCAGATCAGATTCAAGAAATTTGGCGGGAAAACTATACTCGTGTTTTGACGCAAATAAGGCGAGCCCAGGAAAAGGGATTGGCGGAGCTAATTAGCACCGTCATGGGTTCCACCAAGAGCACGAAAATGCAACCTGAAATTTCTGGCGACGAGGCGTATCAGCTGGTTCGAGACTTCTTCGCTACGCAAAGTGTGCAGCCCACTATCGGCACGGCGGATAACTTCGATGCAAAGTATCGACAAGATTCTGTTCTTCGATCTATAGTCGGCGAGATCGCCGAAGTGCAGCGTGATATTCAAAAGGCTCAGGAGCCGCAAACTCAAATCGAAGCTCTCATCGCAGATCTCTTTGGCAGTGGCAAGAAAGTCCAACTAGCTGACTGCGAACTCGCTATTACGGCGAACAAGGAGACGATACCTCTGCAGTCTCTTTCAAGCGGTGAAAAACAACTACTTCGAATACTGCTTGAGACTGCCGCTGCGCGCGAACACTGCATACTCATCGATGAGCCGGAACTGTCCATGCACGTAGATTGGCAACACCGACTGGTTCGTTGCATGCAGATCGTGAACCCTAACGTGCAAATTGTGTTGGCAACGCATTCGCCTGAAGTCATGGCCGAGCTAGACGACGCGTCAATTTTTGAACTCTGAAGATGGCCGCATCGCATTAGCCTCGCTACTCAAGCGCTGGGTTCCTCAGGCGAGTAGCCATGTCCGGCGATACCGCAGCCTTCTTGATCGTGGAAGGACGCACACTCGACAAGACCTACCTTGGCTCACTATGTGATTCGTCCTCGAAGCTCACGGCAGCGGGATACCAAATATGGCTAGTGGAAGAGGTAACAAATGGTTCTGCCGGAAAGACCGGCGTCCTCGACATGCTCGAATATTGTCGCAAACGTAGAAAACTTCGTTGCACGAATTCGCATGGCAGCCGAAGCATCGGGTTTCTTGTCGATCACGATGCCGACACGCTTTGTCGTCAGCGCAAGCGCTCAAAGCATCTATTCTACACGACTCATGCCGATGTTGAGGCTGAGGAATTTGCATATGGCAACGATATTCAGGCATTGATGTGCTCGCTCTCAATCGATCGCCCAACGACGGAGCGGACCGTCTCTGGGCTTGGGGACTGGAGGATGGAGTTTGCAGAACTTTGGCGCGAATGGATACTCCTTTGCTGTGTAGCGAAGAGCCTGTCAGCACATTGCAAAGGCCTGCGATTTGGGCATATCTCGGACATCAACGTCGAACGCTATGGTCAGCTCAGTGAAACGCGTCGATTGAATCGAATGGCCGACGTTCGAACCAAGGCAGCGCTCGTCGGTGCCCCGAATTTCGATAGCGAATACTCACGCGTTGCGCGGCACGTGGCCAAGATGTTTAACGCAGGCAACGGGTTTCTGCTGGTCAAGGGCAAATGGGTTCCGGGCTATCTGAAATGGCGAATCCAGTCACTTGTTGCTGGGCGCGTCGTCGACCTCCGTGACTTTGAAAAGCTAGCGGCAAAGATGTATCTATCTCGTGTGGATTTCTCGTCTCCAAGACTCTCCAGAATGCGTGAAGCTGTCGAACAGCTTGTGGCCCAAACCGGATCTTCTGATCTGAGCAGGGTGTAGGCGGGGTGGGGATTCGGATCGCTTGGCCACGTGCCGATATACCCGCAGATCTGCTCCGCATTGCCGATAGCCACTATTGCATCGGCGTGAGCGAGGTTGACTCCCGAAGGTTTGAAATAGTCAGCTTGCATGCGTTTGGTGTGCAATTGTTCGAACCGCTGCACGAAACGTCGAAGCGGATCGTCAATATGATGATCGATCCCGAGCGACCGCCCGGCGTTCTTCAGCCGCGCCGCAAGGGCTGAAGATCCGGCCCTTGGACAGCTCGCCAAGCTTTGGGCGACGGCGGTGACCGGTTCGTGATCAAACCAGCCCCGCGCCGCTTCCTGAGCCTTCACCGATCGGAAGAGGATTGATACCGAACCCTCGACTACAGCGTGAAAGGCCGCATAGTACGAGGTCGACACAGCTCTACGCCAGTGGCCGACAGCCGCGTTCGGGTCATCGACGAGCGTGCGCGCGGCAGCGACGAATTCGTCAGCATAGCGCTGGAGATCGGAGCCCAGGCCGTTTCGAATTCTTGAATGCTTCGTGCTCGGTCCTAGTTCGAAATAGGAGGTGTCGAAATAGCAGGTTCGGAATCACGTCGAAACCCCGAAGCGCGTCCCAAGCAAAGGACCGACCCTCGCATGCTTGCATGTTGGACATTCGGCCTATTCTGCCTCTCAAAACCAGCAACGACCGGCCGCCAGCGAAGGACCGCCTCGACCGGAACAGACGCTGTCTGGTCACACCACGACTACCCCTGCGCCGGTAATCTCTTACCGTGGAAGTGACCCAGCTCGGCTTTGGCTTCGAGACCCCGAGCGATGCGTCGGCCGTGGAAGGCCTCCGCTACGTCCCTCTGTACGCGTCTCGTGAACTCGAGGCGACGGCGATTGCGGCGATCGACGCAGGCGAGTGGCGCACAGACCTGGCGCGGCGCGTCCAGCACTACGGCTGGCGGCTACGACTCAAGGCCCGACGAATCGATCGCAGCAGCTACCTCGGGCCGCTCCCGCCATGGGCCGCAGAGATTGCGAGCCAACTCGCCCTCGACGGCCGCATGGCAACGCCGGACCAGCTGATCGTCAACGAGTACGAACCCGGGCAGGGCATAGCGGGTCATACCGACTGCGCCCCGTGTTTCGGAACCACGGTGTGCATGATCAGTCTGCTCAGCGACATCCAGATGGACTTCTCGCGCGGACCGTCCGAGCGTGCAGCGCAGGGGCTCGAACGAAGAAGCCTCCTGGTTCTCGCCGGCCCGGCCCGGCTCCAATGAACTCACGGGATCGCCAAGCGCGCCACCGACCCGAAGTTCGGAATCCGCAGAATCGTCGTGTATCGCTGACCTTCCTCACTGAGTGTCATACCCTCCGTCCACAATCCGAACATGGACTCGACATCGACGTTTGACGTGGCGACGGGTTTAGCGCTGGCAACTCAGTTGAAGGCAGCGACAGGGCGTACTCGCACCAGACCGGGCTCCAGGCCGCGGCGAGGGGGTTGAGGCACGAGAAGGGCGTCGATCTTGGGCGACGTGCGATGGAAGAGTCCAGCCGATCGGGTGCCCAGTCCCGGCCACGTACATTGGTGCTCGAGATGATCGCTGTAATCGACGAAACTTCTCCCGAGGGCAACGGCGGCGTTTACTACGTCGTCACCGCGGCGATCCTCATGAACCACCCCGACGCAGCGACGCGAACGTTGGTCAACGTCATTGGCAACCGAACCAGGCCGTTCCACTGGGCGCAAGAGGGTTCCCAATCGCGCAACCGAATGCTGGACGCCCTTTGCGAACTCGAAGTGCTGGCAACGCCCTGGATTCACTACCCAACCGGCCGAAAGCAGCAAGAATCAGTGCGTCAAAAGCTTTGGCCGAAGCGGTCGTGCAACTCGTCGTGGATGGAGTCGCTGAGATAATCATCGAAACAAGAGATGCGCCCGGCAAAGGCTGGGTTTCCCAAGATGCTCGTGACGAGCAGACGCTCCGGAACATCGTACGTTCCCTGGGCGTTCGTCCTAATGGCCTCAAATGGAGCTGGCGCCCGAAGTCCGAGCCGTTGCTCTGGGCTTGCGACGCCGTTTGTGGTGTCGTCCGGGACTTCCTCCTCGGCGACGGCGTGGACTACAACCGACTCGTTGCAGGCAAGGTCATCGACGAACCCCGTTACCGATCCTGGTCCTGAAATGCGAAAACCTCGGCTCCCACTCTAGGCGGTCTGCGAGCAGACCCTCGAGTTGGCCCTCCGAGGCTTCGACTCCCGCCGGGTTCAGCCCGGTCGGTACATGCATGTTATCGAAACTCAGGTGGGATTCGCACACGTTTGCGTCACCTACCTCGAACCGCTACGAAGCTCTGCGCATGTCGGGCTTCGCACGGCGGTTCTGACTATGGAACCCGCTTGATTGACGCGCAATACACTCCCCGAATCGGGACACCGGCAAGGGGCGAGGTTGCGGCGGGAAGCTTGTGCATCATTCGTCATCACTGACGCTTTATGATGCGGTCGTGAGAACGACCGTTGACCTGGACCCCGGCTTGCATGCGGAGGCCGTCGAGTACGCCCGCCGAGAACGAATCACGCTCGGCGAGGTTCTCAATGACGCGTTACGAGCCCGACTCCATCCGATCCCGCCCGTACGCATCAGCGAGAACACAGGGCTCGCAGTAATCCGCATCGGCCGGCCGATCACCCCCGAAGAAGTCGCCGCGGTCATCTATGACGACTGACGCGGTCCTGCTCGATGCGAACGTGCTCATCGCCGTCCACTTCGAGGACCACTTCCACTTCGCGATCGCCGACGCGTGGTTGAAAGACCGCCGGTTCGCGTCAACGCCGTCCACGCAAGGGTCGCTGCTGCGATACACGCTGCGCATCGCGACCCGGTCCGGGCAGCCACGGTGTTGGACGTGTTGTCCGGTAACCACCATCACGAGTTCTGGCCCGACGACACCCCTTACCAGCCAGCCATGTTGTTCGGCGTATTCGGCCACCGTCAACTCACAGACGCGTATCTCGCCAACGCCGCGTTCGCGCGCGAAACCCGGTTGGTGACTGTCGACGCCGGACTCAAGACGCTACGACCCGATGTGGTCGAACTCCTCCGTCCGTGAACGTTTACCCGGAAGCAAAATGCGGAGACGTCTCGTGCTCTCGTGGCTGGGCGTCAACCCGCTGGTGCCCGCACAGCTGATTCCCAGGAAAGCGCTTCAGCGGAAGGGTCGCTCCGCAAGCAGGTCGGTGCAATCGCGAACGCAACTGACGAACGAGACCTCTCTCAAAGACATTGGGCCTGGCGGGCCGTTCCGAGATTGAGAAGACTTGTCGTGTTGTCCACTGACGCAACACTTGGAAGCCCTCTTGGAGGACAGTCAGCGCGCCCAGCACCTGGCCGGCTTCGGCGAAGAAAGCCAGTGCTGCACGTCATCGACTTCGTGGTCGGCGGCCACCGCTATGCCCCGGACCCCTCACCCACCGCTGCGAGTTCGCTTATATAGGAACTCCGAAAGTCGGTTTCGAAACCGGCCGCGGCGAGTTGCAGCCGACGAACGCGCGACCACCTCGCGCTGCTATTGAAGCGGAAGCCGTCGGCTTCTCAAGTGGATCTGAGGGTGATCATCGCAGTGGTCCTAGAGGCGAGGGTCATGGCGATGCCTCCGTGTCGGGGAGCATTCGCGCGCATGCCTCAAAGTCAGCGAAGGTCGCAGTGTCTGCTCGCACCTTTGCCGCAACGTCGTCGAGATCTTTCAGGCGCTCGGTCGTCTCTTCGCCGTGCATCGACTCGACCCCCATCAACTCCAATACGGTGGTATACGGCAAGCCACGTAGCGAGTCGGTGGGTCGATCCATAACCTGCTCCCTGACCGGATAGCCAAACGATCTGAGCATCGTCGGCCGACGCGAGCACGAACGGCGAGTGCGTCGAAAGAAAGATCTGGGCCTTCGGAAGCAGCCGTTCCAATGCCGGAACAACGAGCAACATCCAAACGGCCTATCGGTTGCGGAAGGTGCGCATCGGTCGACCGTCCGTGAACCCCATCACCCGAATGGCGACGCTGCGTGAAACCGTGCCGCTACAGGAGCTGAGGCGGCGGGGTTGGATCACCGACACCGACAATCTCGACGGCATCGCGCTGTTCGACCCCAAGGACGAACGATGTTCGGCCCACAACACGAGGCGACAGCTTCGACAGCTTCATGTTCACCCTCCTCCACGAGCTTGCCCATATCGTCCTCGGCGACGTCGAACTGGGCCGCTTCCGAATCGATGAGGCCACCAATGCCGAAGGCGTCGCGAATGACATCGAGCGCCAAGCCGACGAACAGGCCAGCGCGTGGATCTTCCCGACCGGGTTTTCGCCCCCATCACGTCCTGTATCCGCCTCGACGATCGCCAGTCTGGCGAGAGAACACGGCGTCCACCCGAGCATCGTGATCGGCCGGCTGCAGCGCGATGGAGTCCTGCCCATCATGTCGGCTGCTGGCGACCCGGACGTGCGCGGCGGTGGTCAGTTCGCAGACGCGGAGCCACACGCGCTCTACGAACTCGTCATCCTTCGACGAGGACGACCACGGTGTCGGGCCGCACACCGTCATGCGCCATCGCCTCGGCGGCTGCTGCACTCTGCATGAATTCCTGAAACACAGCAATGTCGGGAACCTCAACGAGCCCACCGACCCGATTCGGGTTCTCCGGGTCGACAAACGTACGGAACGTGATGCCCAAGGGGCCGAACACTTCGGCCCGCTTCGTCGAAGCGAGCCAGTGCTGCACGTCATCGACTTCGTGGTGGACGATCAGAGAGGTCATGGCGGTGAGCGTACCGCGATGCCCTCCCGGGGAGGAACGCGTCATGATCAGGAGGTGCGCACCACCATCCGGTTCAACCTCCTGCATCCGCACCCGCAACCCGACGACCTCGCGGCCCGCCATCGGGCCTTTGTCGAAATGGCCCGCTTCGGCGACACCCGCGGATTCGACATGATCAGTCTGGAGGAGCATCACGGCGCCGACAACGCGTGGAGCCCTTCTCCGATGATCCTGGCCGCCATGGTGATCGGCGCCACCCAGCGCTTGGGCGTGGCCATCTCCGCGCTCCTGCTGCCCCTCCACGATCCGCTGCGGGTGGCCGAAGACCTGGCCGTGCTCGACCTCGCCGGCGGAGGACGGGTCGTCACGACGTTCGGCATCGGGTACCGCCCGTCCGAGTACGCCCAGCACGCCAAGTCGTGGGACGGGCGCGGCGACTTGATGGACGAATGCCTCGACGCCGTGCTCAAGGCATGGACCGGCGAGCCGTTCGAGTACCGGGGGGCAACGGTGCGCGTCACCCCGACGCCGGTGTCGAAACCTCATCCCATAGTGATGGTGGGCGGGACGTCGAAGGCGGCAGCCCGTCGAGCGGCCCGCTTCGGATTGCCGATGTTCTCGGCCGCCCACACGCCCGAACTCGAGCCGTACTACTACGAGCAATGCGACGCGTTCGGCACCCAGGGGTTCTATGCGAGTCCTTCGGCCGGCTTGTGCGTTGCTCACGTCACCGACGATCCCGACCGGGCCTGGGCCATGCTCGGCCACCATTTTCTGCACGAAGCGACGACCTACGCGGCGTGGCAGACGCCCGACATCCGCTCCGCCGTGAAGTCAGGAGCGTCCACCGTTACCGATCTGCGGGCGGAGGGTCTGTACCGGTTCGTCACGCCCGACGAGTGCGTCGCCATAGCCGCGACTCACGGACCGATGGACTCAGTGCTGCTGCATCCGTTGTGCGGAGGCATGCCCATCGACGAAGGGTGGCGATGCCTAGAACTCGTAGCCGAGAGGGTGATCGGCGCATCGCCGACAAAGTGATCGGACGACTTCGAGCTTCGCTCCGCCAGCGACCATGATGGGACCATGGCTGAGACCATTCTCAACGGGCTCGACGAGGTGCGCGCCGCGGTCGGCACCCACTTCGGTTATAGCGACTGGATCACGATCACCCAGGATCGGGTGCAACGTTTCGCCGATGCCACCGGCGATCACCAGTGGATTCATGTCGACGTCGAACGGGCCAACGCCGGTCCGTTCGGCGGTCCCATAGCCCACGGGTACCTGACCCTGTCGCTCTCGAACTACTTCCTTCCGCAGATTGTTTCGGTCGAAGGGTTCGCAATGGGCATCAACTATGGGACGGGCAAGGTGCGGTTCCTATCGCCGGTGAAGGTCGGGGCCCGCGTTCGAGGCGGCGCCGAACTCGTCAGAGTCGACGATGTGGCCGGAGGGATCCAAACCATGATGCGCATCACCATCGAACTCGAGGGATCCGAGAAGCCGGCCTGCGTGATCGAGTCACTGAGCCGTTACCTGTGAGCGAGCCGGTACCTGTGACCTATCCGCCCGATTTGGATTTCACCGGCCGGGTCGTGCTCGTCACGGGCGGCGCCCGAGGCGTTGGCCGGGGCATCTGTCGAGCGTTCGCGGCGCGCGGCGCGACCGTGGTGATATGCGGCCGGTCCGAGCCGCCATTGGATTCGCTACCGGAGCGGACCGAGTTCATCGGTTGTGACGTCCGCGAGGCCGAGGCCGTGTCAGCCTTGGTTGACGTCGTCGTCGACCGCCATGGACAACTCGATGTGGCCGTCAACAACGCCGGAGGGGCACCATACGCCGACGCCGCGACGGCTTCGCCCCGGTTCCATATATCCATCATCACCCTCAACCTGATCGCCGCGCTGCACGTGGCCCAACGGGCCAATTCCGTCATGCAGGCGCAAACCGACGGGGGCAACATCATCAATGTAGCCAGCGTGAGCGGAATGCGACCGTCTCCCGGCACCGCGGCATACGGCGCAGCCAAGGCCGGCATCATCAGCCTCACCCAGACCCTGGCTGTCGAGTGGGCCCCCAAGGTACGCGTCAACTGCGTCACCCTCGGGCTCGTGCGCACCGAACAGGCGCACCTCCACTACGGCGACGAGGCCGGAATCGCGGCTATCGGCCAGACCATTCCCCTCGGCCACATCGCCGACCCGGATGAGGCGGCGGGTCCGTTCCTGTTTCTGGCTTCGCCGCTGGCCCGATATGTCACCGGGGCCAACCTGGTGGCCCACGGCGGCGGCGAGCGGCCGGCCTTTCTCTCAGCGGCCAACGTGAGCCATTGACCATGAGTGGCCCGGCTCGGGCCGATGTCGTGAAGGTCGAGCACCCCGCCGACGGATGGCGAGCGCCCTCCGGGCGGCCGGGGTCACGGCACTAGCGAAGGCGGAAGAGCGGCACCACGACTTCACCCTCGATCCCGACGAAGCGCAGGGCGCGAAAGACGACCTCGACCGGCGCGTCGCAGGCGAGAGCCGACGAGTCGGCGTCGACGAGACGGGTGACGATACGCACGCCCGGAACCTCGTCGAGCACGACCAGCGCCGGAATCATCGGGAGGAGGTCGCGGTACTGCGGAAGAAAGGCATGACTGACGACTGAGTACGAGAACAGCGTGCCTGCGCCGCCGACGGCTCGCCATTCGAAACCTGCGGCCGCGCACCCTCCGCAGGTTGGCTTCGGATACCAGTTGACCGCGCCGCACGATCCGCAGAACGCCAAACGCAGCTCTCCGGCCGCCGCGCCCTCCCAGTAGCCGCGCGCCGGTTCCCAATCGAGATCGGGGAGCGGGAAGCTCGATCGATTCTTTGCCGAGCCGTGCGTGGCCGACGACCCCGAACGAGCTTCTGGGGCGGCTGACGTATCGCTCATCGGGCCCTCCGCAGCACGAGGGTGGAGGCCTGCGGCCCGGTGTAGCCACCGTAGATGCCGATCTCGGCGCCTGGCACCTGGGCCGCCGCCGTCCCTCGCAACTGGCGCACCACCTCGCCTACGTGGGCGATGCCGAGAACATACGCGTGCGACAACAGACCGCCGTGGGTCTGGATGGGGAGCCCGCCGCCGTCGTGGAGCAGATTGGTCGAGGTCACGAACGGCCCGCCCCCGCCCTTTGCGCAGAACCCGAGATCCTCCAGCTGCATGAGCGTCACGATCGTAAAGGGGTCATAGCAAGTGAATACGTCAACTTCCGAAGGCGTTATACCCGCCATCCGAAATGCGACCGGACCGGCGAAGACCTGCGGCGTCGACGTGAACGCAGCCTGTTGCGACCAGTGCGTGCCGGTGTAACTCGTGCCCAACCCAACACCCGCGACCTCGACGACGGGCCGGCGCAAATCGCGGGCGCGGGCCACCGACGTCATCAAGAAGGCCGCGCCACCGTCGGAGATCAAGCAACAATCTTCTTTGCGGAACGGCTCGACCAGGAACGGTTTCGACAAATAGTCGTTGAGGGTGAGCCTCTTGTTGTGCATGACTGCGGTGGGATTCTTGTTGGCATGGGCCCGACAGGCAACTGCTATTGCTCCAAGGGCCTCGGGTAGAGTGCCAAATTCGTGCATATGGCGTCGAGCGATCGTGGCGAAATAGACAGGTTGCGGGAACCATCCAAACGGCACTTCGAGGTTCTGTTTGTACAGCTCATCGACGTGCGCCTGACCCGGTCCGCCCACCATATCGCCGCGCTGGGTGGCCCACGCGACCGCAAATGAATTCAGGATCACCGATGCCTGACCGGTCCGAATCGCTTGCGCCGCTTCGTAAGGGGCCGTCGCCGCCCACCGCATGCCGCCCCCCTGATGCGACACCCAAATATCCTGTGAAACCCCGAAATGGGCCTGGAAATCCCGCTCGGTCAACTGGTCGGCCATGAACGGCGCGTACATGATGCCGTCGACATCGCGAGCGGTTAGGCCGGCGTCGTCGAGGGCCCGTTCGACGGCTTGGATGGCGATTTCTTTCGTGGTCCGCCCCGACGCCGCCGTGTGGTCGGCGTCTCCGACACCGACGATCGCGACCTCGCCCGATACGTCGTCGTAAGCCTCGGCGTAGCCCCAGTCCACTGTTCCTGACACGGTCGACCACGGTAGTCGAGCGGCTCGCCGCGGTACAGGTCGCGCCACGAGGTGGCTGGTGTCAAACGCGATCGCAGCGTCTCAGCGGCCAAAATCACCGCTCGCCGCGTCCTCCGCCTAGCCGTTTGGGCAGGACAAGCGCGTCGTTGCGCGTCCTTGCGAGCGGCAATTTTGACTCACCGATCCACAACGAGCCGTTTGACACCAGTCATCTAGGGTCGCGGCCATGGATCAGCTGACAGGAAAGACCGCAGTCGTCACCGGCGCCGGGAGCGGCATGGGCCGGGCTTTTGCGCGTCGATTGGCGGCGGCGGGCATGAACCTGGTGTTGGCCGACATCACCGAAGGCCCGCTGAAGGAAGCAGTGAACGAGGCGGTAGCGGCCGGCGTGAAGGCCATCGGCGTACGCACCGATGTGAGCGACGCGGCCTCGATGGATGCGCTGGCCGCCGCCGCGTTCGGCGCGTTCGATCGGGTCAACGTCGTGTGCAACAACGCCGGCGTGGCCGGCACGTTCATGGGCAGCGGCGGGCGCGTCGACACCGCCGATTGGGCGTGGGTGCTGGGCGTGAACCTCTGGGGCGTGATCCACGGGCATCGGGTGTTCCTGCCGCACCTGTTGGAACACGGCGACGGTCACATCGTGAACACGTCCTCGATGGCTGGTCATCTGCCCGCCCATTCTGCCTACGCGGCCAGCAAGTGGGCCGTGGTGGGGATCACCGAGGGCCTCTACCTCCAACTCCAGCAGGCCGGCTCGACGGTCGGCGTGTCGTGCCTGTGCCCGGGATGGGTGGCCACCAACATCGCCGCCTCCATTCGCGAACGACCCGAGGCGGTCGCACCAGGGCCGCACCTCGAGCTGTCGGCCGAAGACGAGGCCCGCTACGAGTTCGTGACCGAGTTGGTCCGCTCCGGCCTCCCACCCGAGCACGTGGCCGACATGGTGCACGACGCCATCGTCGAGAACAAGTTCTGGATCTTCCCGCATCCCGATTTCGTACAGTCGCTCGAACCTCGGTTCCGTTCCGTGCTCGCCGGCACCAACCCGGAGCCGCGGCTGTTGGGCTGACACGCCGGCCACCGCCGGCGAATAGGCGGCTGGCTCCAGACCGACGAGAATGGACGCATGGACTTCAACCTGTTCATGTATGCGACTGTCGGCCGCCGAGCCGAACTCGAGGCCGGACTGGCCGGGCTGCGCAACGATCTCTACCAACGGATGCTGGATGAAATCGCCGAGTACGTCCGTTTCGCCGACGACGCCGGATTTGCGGGCTTCGGCCATCCTGAGCACCACCTTCAGCTCGAAGGCTTCGAGATGGCGAATGACCCGCGGGCGATGTCGATGTGGATCGGCCGCCATTCCCAACGGTTGCGGGTGATCACGTGCGGCTTCGTGTCGACAACGCACAATCCGCTGCGAGTGGCCGAAGACATCGCCACCCTCGATCACATGCATCGGGGCCGATTCGGCGTCGGGCTGGTGCGGGGATATCAAACCCGCTGGGTCGAGCAGTTCAAGGTTCGACCCGACCTGGCGTCGGTGGGCCCGTGGAACAAGGACAGCGCGGCCGACGAGTTGAACCGGGAGTACTTCGCCGAATGGGTCGACATCGTCGTGACCGCCCTCACGCACGAGACCTTCTCCTACGACGGCAAGTTCTTCCAGTTTCCCGAGCCGGGACTGGTGAACCCGCACCCCCATGACGTCTACACCCGCCTCGGTCGCGGGGTCGATGCGGACATGAGCATCCGGGAGGTGGGCATCGCCCCGCGTCCCTTCCAAAGTCCTCATCCGCCGCTCTATGCCGGGTTCTCGGCCAGCCTGCGCACCGCCCTGTTCTGGGCCAAGTACAAGGGCAAGCCGATCGTGTTGTCCGGCGATCTCCAGTTCTGCAAGATGCTCTGGGACCGCTACCGAGACGAAGCGGCCGTGCACGGCCACAATATTGCCCCGGGCGATTCGGCGTGCTGGGGCGGCACCCTCATAGTGGCTCCGACCGACGCCGAGGCGCAGAACCTGGCCGAAGACTGGAAATGGTTCTGGAACAACTGGGCGATTTCTTTCGGTCAGCCCTTCAGCCAGATGTTGGTCGGCAGCCCCGACACCGTGACCCGTCAGATCGAGGCGGCCCAACTGGCCTTCGATCCGAAAGAATTGTTCTTCCTCTTTCCCCAAGGCCTGCATACGCGCGAGCAAGTGCTCGGTTCGCTCGACCTGTTCGCCACCAAGGTCATGCCCCGCTTTCAGTAGTGTGCAAGGTATGCGAATCAGGATTGACGCCGATCGTTGCCAAGGCCACCAGATGTGCGCGGTGGTCGCCCCCGAGCTGTTCGGTTCCGACGACTTTGGCAATGCCACGATCCTCATCGAAGGAGCGGTGCCACCCGAACTCGAGGCGAAGGCCCGGCGCGGTGCTGGCACGTGTCCTGAGCAAGCCGTCATCATCGAAGACTGATTCGAAGCCGGCATCGAAAACCGCATCGAGACTGCATCGAAAACCGAAGAGAGACCACGACCATGACGACGACCGAACCGGTGCAGGATTGGGCCACCGACTACGACATATTCGACCCGGGGTACGTGCGCAACCCGTATCCGGTGGCCGAGCAACTCCGGGGCACCTGCCCGATCGCCCATACCGAGCGATGGGGCGGTTCATGGATGCCGACCCGCTACGACGACGTGGTGGCGATCGCCCATGAATACGAGACGTTCACGTCACAGCAGATCCTCGTGACGCCGCTGCCCCCGCAGATGCAGGAGGGCGCATACGGAGGCGTGGCCGCGCCGCCCATCACCTCAGATCCGCCCGATCATCACTGGCAGCGTCGGCTCATCCTGCCCACGTTCTCCCCTCAGTCCGTGGCGAAGTACGAACCGGGAACGCGGGAGTTGTGCCATCGCCTCATCGACGGGTTCATCGCCACCGGTCGCGCCGACGCCGCCACCGACTACGCGCAGCAGATCCCCGTCCGGGTCATCGCCGCGATGCTCGGCGTTCCGCTCGAGATGTCCGATGAGTTCACCTCGTGGGTGCGCGGTGTGCTCGAGGTGGGCCTCACCGATCCCGTCGTGCGGATGGAGAGCCGCAACAAGATCATTGGCTTTTTCGCGAGCGAGATCGCCGATCGCCAGGCTCACCCGCGCGAGAACGATCTGATCACCGAATTGCTCGGCGCGCAGTTCGAAGGTCAGCCGGTGCCGGTCACCTACGTGATGGGGGTGTGCAACCTCATGCTCGTCGCCGGGATCGACACGACGTGGTCGTCGATCGGCTCCGCGCTCTGGCATCTCGCGCAACACCCCGACCACAGGGCGCAGTTGAGCGCCAATACCGACCTGTGGCCGACCGCCATCGAAGAGCTGCTGCGGGCCTACTCACCGGTGACCATGGCCCGCATCGTCGCCCACGACACCGAGTTCCAGGGCTGTCCGATGCACACCGGCGATCGGGTCCTCATGTCGTTCCCCTTGGCCAATCGTGACCCGTCCGTGTTCGAGAATCCCGATGAAGTGATCCTGGATCGCGAACACAACCGCCATGTCGCGTTCGGCGCCGGGATTCACCGTTGCGCCGGCTCGAACCTCGCCCGCCTCGAACTGCGGATCGCGCTGCGGACCTGGATGGAGCGCATCCCCGAGTTCGAATTGGAAGAGCCGTCCTCGGTGACATGGGCTGGCGGCCAGGTGCGCGGTCCCCGAGTTTGCACGGTGCGCTTCCCCAAGGGTTGACCGGGCTCAGCACGTTGCCGCCGGGTGACGACCGACTTGACTGGCGTCAGAAGCGCACGGGCAGATGCTTCATGCCGTGGATGAAGTTGGACCGCAGCCGAACCGCCTCGCCGGCCTGCGAAATGTTCGGTAGGCGACGGATTATCTCATCGAACATCACCTTGATCTCCATACGGGCCAAGCTGGCGCCGAGGCAGTGGTGCGGTCCACCGCCTCCGAACGACAGATGCTGGTTGGGAGTGCGGGCCACGTCGAAGCGCATCGGGTCGACGAACACGGCTTCGTCAAAATTGGCCGACGCGTACCAGATGACCACCTTGTCGCCGGTTTCGATGGTGCGGTCGTGCAACGTGGCGGAATGCTGCGCGGTCCGGCGAAACTGCATGACCGGGGTGCCCCAGCGGAGGAACTCTTCGACCGCGTAGGGCGAGGTTTCGCCGGCGGCGACGAGCGCTTGCCACTGGTCGGGGTTTTCGAACAGCGCGAGCATCGCGTGGCTGAGCAGGTTGCGCGTCGTCTCGTTGCCAGCCACGGCGAGCAGTAGGAAGAAGAGGTCGAATTCGAGATCGGAGAGCGACTGTCCGTCGACCTCGGCGGTGAGGAGGGCCGTCACCAGATCGTCAGCGGGCGCCGCCCTTCGCTTCGCGGCGAGTTCGTCGGCGAACATGTAGAGCTCCATGGCGGCGTTCGCGGCATCGTCGGGTGATCTCGCGTATTCGGGGTCAGCACTGCCGATCATGCGATTCGACCACTCGAACAACCGGATCCGGTCTTCTTTGGGCACGCCCATCATCTCGGCGATCACCTGCGTGGGCAGTTCCATCGCGATGTCGGTCACGAAGTCGCCTTCGCCCCGCTCGATCACACCGTCGATGATCTCGCGGGCTAGGTCACGCACGTGGGCTTCGAGGTGATTGACGTAGCGTGGTAGGAACGCCCGGTTCACGATCAGCCGGAGTTTTGTGTGATCGGGCGGATCCATGTTCAGCATCATGAGCTGCTGTTGTGCTAGGTCTTCGACGGGGAGGTCGGCCATCATGATGGCGCCGGTGTGGCTCGAGAAGGTCTGCCAATCCTTCGAAATGGCCGACACGTCGCCATGGCGGGTGACCGTCCAGAAACCTCGCCCTCCTAGCTCTTCGGTCCAATGCACCGGATCGTCACGGCGCAACTCACGGAACACATCGTGCGGAAGCCCGCTTTCGAATGCGCTCGGGTCACTCAGGTCGAAGGCAAGGGTCATGAGCGAACTGTAGCGATCCACTCGCACAGCTCCCGGCATGGCGCCCGCTCGGCCCGGCCGCGTGGCGCGATGAGCGAACGGCTCAGGCGCCCAAGCGGCTCAACGTCGCCTCGGCTTCGGCGATGATGCGCCGCACGAGTTCGGCACACGTCGGCAAGTCGTCGATCACCCCCACGACCTGGCCGCCGGCCATGATTCCGGCCTCGGGATTTCCGTCAACCATCGCGGCCTTCAGCAGCATCGGCGTGTTGGCGGCCATCAGCGTCTGCGACCACGAGAGGTCCATCGACTTCTTCATGGCCAGGCCTTCCTTCAACATCGAGCCCCAAGCCAACCCGGTGAGCTTACGAAATCGCAACGCGTTGAGCGCGGCCTTGGGCAGGCTGGTCAAAATGCCTGCGGCTTCGAGATCATCGACGAACTCGGTTCGGAGGACCCGGTGAGGCACACCGTCAACTCGGGTTGACACGACCGTATCGCCGACCGCCTTCGAAAGATAGATCTGCTTGATGGCGTCGGGCACGGTGCTGTCGGCGGTCAGCAGAAAACGGGTGCCCATAGCCACCCCCGTGGCTCCGTACGCCAGTGCGCTGACGAGCCCCCGTCCGTCGAAGTAACCACCCGCCGCGATCACTGGCAGATCAACCGTATCGACCACTTGCGGCAACAGGATGCTCGTCGCCACTGGCCCGACGTGGCCGCCGGCTTCGTGCCCCTGGACGAGCACCGCATCGGCACCCCAGGCGGCCACCTTCTCGGCATGACGTTTGGCCCCGATCGACGGGATCACGACGAGGCCACCATCTTTGCAACGCTTGATGAGGTCTTGTTTAGGGGCCTGGGCGAACGACGCGACCTTCACCCCCGCCGCGATCATGTGGTCGATCCTTTGCGCCGCATCAAGGGCGTCAGCCCGAAGGTTGACGCCGAACGAGCGGGTCGTGGCCGCCTTCACTTGGGCAATGGCGACGATCATCTCGTCATACGTCATGGTGGCGCTGGCGAGGATGCCGAGGGCGCCGGCGTTGGCACTGCCGGCCACGAGCGACGGACCGGCCACCCAACCCATTCCGGTCTGCACGATCGGCACATCAATGCCGCAGAGGTCGAGCAGACGGGTAAGGAGGGCGGCGTGCATTTTTAGGAGCGAAACTCGCCCTTGCGGACGCCGTTCGGGTCGAACACAGCACGGATCAACCGCAACTCTTCACCCGTCGGGAGCCGAGTCTCGGGCACACTGGCGGGAATCACCAACTCGAAGCCGGTGGCGCCCACGATCTCGTCGACGCTCACTCCGGGATGACGCGACCGCAAGCGCATCGAATGGTCTGGTGTCTCGAAGTCGTAGACGCCCATGTTGGTGATGACCCGGCGGATCTCGTGATGGGCCGCCACCCACGGGCCCAGCGTCGCGGCGCGGTCGTAACCGACGCCCGATACAACGTCGACCGCGGGCACGAACACTCGCTTGGTCTGTGACGGAATCCAGAAACTGGTGGCGTGATTGATGGTGTTGCCGGGGCCGCCTCGCATGCCCAGCAATTGGGCCTTGGGCTTCTCCCACGGGCCGATGCAGGCGATGTTCTCGTTGCCGAACCGGTCGATCTGGCTGGCGCCCATCATCACGTGCCGGCGCCCGCCGGCAAGGGTGTCGAAGACTTGACGGAACGGGATCCAACCCTCCACGAGCTTCTCGTCGGGGCCGCCGCCGACCCGGAGGTCGTTGGCCACGAAGTAGGCCTCGCCGTCGCTTATGAGTAGGTCGGGCTCGAAGGAGGCGCGGGCCAGACGGGCGGCGATCATCGGCACCGGACCCATCCCCGAAGCGAAGATCTCGCCGTCGCCGCGCCACGTCTCGGCACAGGCGACCACGCAGATTTCGTCGAGGGTCGCGGGCCCCGAGTCGGTCTCGCTCATCGCGCCACCGCCTTCTGATAATCGGCTTCCGATCCGGACAGGTACTTGTCAACAAAAGCTGACCACCCCACCGGGTCGGCGGCGGCTTTGGCGTAGTCGCGCTGGAAGGCCTCGTCGCGGCCGTAGTCGGGTTCGCACGTCGTGAAGTGGGCGCCGTTGGGCGACTCGATCACTCCGTCGACCATCGAGCGATTCACTTTCAGGGTGTGGATGGACCCTTCTTTCAACAGGTCTTCGGTGGCGATGACCCGCTCGCACGACACGAACCGACGGCCCGGTGCGCAGGCGTTCAGGAAAAGGTCGTCGAAGTAAAGGTCAGGGCCGAGGTACTGCGCGTTGCCCCTGGCATCGGCCCGGTTGAGGTGGACGAACGCGGCGTCGAGGGTGATGGCCGGCATAGCCACGAACTGCTCCCCGTCGGGGTAAGGCGACACGACGGTCTTGATGTGCGGATTGATCCGCATGACGTCGCTGCCGAGTCCGGCGCGGGTGGGCAGAAATGGGAGACGGAGACTGGCCGCGTACAGGCCCCACTGGAGCATGCCTTCATCGAGTTCGACCAGCTGGGGGATGGAACAAGCCTGGCGAGCGGCGCGAAAGTGCGGCTCCAGGGCGATCGAGTCAAGCGACACGAACCCGTACGTGAGCTTTCCGATCTTGCCCGCCGCAGCCAAGAGCCCAACATCGGGCCCTCCGTAGCTCACGATATGCAGGTTTGTGATGGGCGATCGCAGCATGGCGCGCACGATCGCCATCGGTTTGCGACGTGATCCCCATCCCCCGATGCCCACCGTCATTCCGTCTGTGAGGGTGGCGACGGCGTCCTCTGCGGTCATTCGTTTGTCAGCCATGGTTGACGGTCCAACTCCTATTTGGTGAACTCGGTGTCGCGCTTTTCGACGAACGCGTCGCGAGCCTGGTCGCTGACCCCCGAAAGGTTGAGTTCGAACGTGAAGCCCTGTTCGTAGCGGTAGGAGCGCTTGACGTCGTGTGGGTCGATCCCGTTCAGCGATTCCTTGGCGGCCCGGATGATGATGCCCGACTTGGCCGCGATCTCACCCGCCACCCGCATGGCGGCGTCGCGCAGTTCTGCTCTGGGGACCACCTCCAGCACCGATCCAAAGTGGTGCAGCTCCTGGGCCGTGGCGGTCTTGGCGGTGTAGACCATGGCCCGCATCTTGTGCTGCGGGACGAGTCGGGAGAGGTGGGTGGCGGCACCGAGCGCCCCCCGATCCACTTCGGGAAGCCCAAAATAGGCGTCGTCGGAAGCGATGATCACATCGGCATTGCCCACCAGACCGATCCCTCCGCCGAGACAGAACCCATGGACGGCGGCGACGACGGGGACGGCACAGTCATACACCCCGGCGAAAGCGGCGAAACAGCCTCGATTGGCCCCGATGAGGGCGGAGAAGCCCGCGGTGTTCTGCATTTCCTTGATGTCGACCCCGGCGTTGAAGCCGCGGCCTTCGGCCCGCAGCACCACGGCATTGATCTTCCGGTCGCGCCCGGCGGCGAGCACCGTATCGCCCACTTCGTACCACTGGGCCACCGTGAGGGCGTTGACCGGAGGACAGTCCATCACGACTTCGGCGATGCCGCGGTGAGGGCCCTCATGATGATGTTCGACGGTGATGCCCAACGCTTTGGCTGCCTCTGCGACTCGTATCTGGACGGTGGGTCAGAAACCCTAGCGGTTCAGCCCGCAATCGCCCCCGGGGTTCTGCTAACTACCCGTCGCCGATCGAGCCTCGGGCCGCGATCTGGGCCCGAATCGCCTCCAGTTCAGCCAAGGCAGCCTCGGCCCGTTCCCTCTCCGACTCGGCGCGGGCCGACTCCGCCTCCGCCCTCCCGAACTCAGACTCCGCCCGTTGCCGCTCCGACTCGGCTCTCCCGAACTCAGACTCGGCGCGTTCGCGCTCCGAGTCGGCCCGTTGCCGCTCCGACTCAGCCGCCCGCTCGGCGGCAACATAGTCACCCAAGACCCGGCCGTCGGGACCGACCAGCTCAAGGGCCGCCCCATTCAAGACGAACGTAAGCCCCAGCCGAGGACTCGTATACCCCGCACCCCGACCCATCTGCTCGAAACGGCCCGTCTCCGCAGACCGACTCCACGCCGCGAACGTGCCGCGCTCAGGGTCATAGTCGTAGTACTCGTCCACACCGTGGAGGTCATACCAGCGCCGCTTCGCCGTTACGTGGGCCAGAGTGTTGCCTTTGCTCTTGATCTCGAAAACGACTTGGGGAGACATGCCGTCTTCGCGGGCGTCGCGCCAACTGGAGCGGGGCTCGTCGGTACGACCGATCACAACCAGGACATCGGGATCCTTTGAATCGTTGGGTTCGGGGTACCAAGCGAAATTCGAGGTCACGAACACGTCGTGGCGATCCCGAAACATCCACCGGATCGCGGACACAATCAAGTTCGAAAAATACGCATGGAGGCTCGTCTCGGGCATGGGCTCCTCCCCCGTATGCAAGCACCAGTCAGGAATTTCCGTTTGCGCCTCGAGCACGCGCATCTCTGACATGGTCGCAGCGTACCGCGAGCCGAACCACCGTGCCACGGGCGCCACGATCACGGCGCCTCGCGTTTCCAAAACAATAGGGGTTTCCTGACGCTTCAGAACACGACGTTCACAACGATGCCACCCTTCGCCAGACGAGCGTGTATCGCCACAGGGCGTGCCGCTGGTACCGAACTCCCGGGAGGAGCGCGAGAGCGATCGAGCGAATGTCGCTGAAGGAGTCCTTCGGTGGCCTGATTGGCGCGGAGTGCTCGTAGTACGTCCGGCTGCCGGTTCGCTTGAGGATCTGGGTGAGCACAGAGCCCACGGCGTCGTAGAGCAGATCTCTTGCGTTGGTGGATCGTGCGAGCCCCTGGATGACGAGGACGCCTCCATCAGAGACCAGGCCGGCCATTCTTCGTAAGGCTGGTTCGGTGTCGAGGTGGTGGAGCGAAGCGACGCTCAGGACGGCGTCGAAGGTGCGCCCAAAGTCGTGTGACATCACGTCACCGTGAACGAATTCGGGAGCAGCCCAATCCGAGGCAGGGGTCGCGGCCCTGGCAAGTTCGATCTCGCCGACGTCGAGGTCGATACCGACGATACTTTCAATCCGTTCGCGCAGGCGTCGCACGAGCATGCCGTCGCCGCAGCCAACATCAAGCGCTGAACACGCGTCGACCGGTAGGGCGTCGAGGAGTACCTGGAAGTAATGGATGTTGTGGTTCCACCGCGCCGCCTCGGGGATCGATCGGCCTGCTGCGACTGCCTTGCAGCGGCGGGCGATCCGCCGCTTCGTGCCGAGATCCATACACGTGAATCGTAAGTCGGATTGGTGTCACGGACCGGCAGCCGCAAAGAGGGCAGCAACGATGGGTCGTTAGACCACAGTCCGATAATTGCGTGGATTTCTCCGAGGTTTTGCTTGACTCACAAACATGTGTTCGTGTACAATAGGGTCTATGGGATCAGACATTCACGAGTTGATTGGGGCCGATCCCACCCTGCTCGAAACCGATGATCTCCGCCGGTATCTTGATGAGATCATTAGGTGGGAACGACGGGTCAGCGGAGCCCGGTTGCGTATGATGGGCGAGTTGAATCGGCGTAACGTGTGGCGCCACGACGGCGCCGGTTCAGCCGCCGATTGGGCCGCCGCAAGACTCGGTTACGGCGTCCGGACCGCTCGCGATCAGGTCGACACGGCCGAAAAGTTGGCACTCATGCCGGCCACCGCCAATGCCGTCGCGGCCGGAGACATGAGCGTCGAACAGGCCGCCGCTTTGGCCGCCGCGGTCGACGACCAGACGAGGGCCGATTTCGGGCAAGACGAGGCTGAGTTGGTCGAAAAGGCGAAGCAATTGCCGCCGGGTAAAGTGCGGCGACTAGCGCATCGGTGGCACCGTGACCACACCGCACCTGAAGACGACGAGCAACGTCACGCCTCGCTGGTTGAACGCCGGTCGGGGCGGGTGTACACCAACCCCGACGCGATGACGGTGCTGCAGCTCGAGTCCGATCCGTTATCGGCGGCGTCGTGGCGGCCCGTCCTCGAAGCCACCATCGCCATGTTGTGGCGCCAAGACCGAGCCGCCATCCGCGACGCAACCACAGCAGGTGCGCCGGCCCCGGTCGCCCGGACCCGTGAACAACTCCTCCACGACGCCTTCGTATGGCTGGTCGAGCACGGTCGAGCCGGCATCACCGCGAAAGGCGTCACCACCCCGACCGAACTCGTCGTGGTGCTCCGCGAGAACACGTGGGGTCGACTAACGGCCGAACTTCTCGATGGCCACCCGATTCCCAATAGCGTCATCGAGCGGCTCGGGCTCACGGCCGACATCATCCGGTGTGTCGTCGACGCCAAAGGCATCCCGCTCGACTGGGGCCGTGCGAAACGCACCGCCACCCGCGATCAACGCCTCGCTCTGCATCTGCTGTATGGCGGCTGCGTGATCCCGGGTTGCACCGCCCCCTTCGGCGCCACCGAAGCCCATCATCGGGCCGGGTTCAACCGTAACGGCGAACAAGGACCGACCGATATGGCCAACCTCGTTCCGGCCTGCTTCACCCACGGCCACCACCACGACCTTGACACCGGACGCCTCAAACTGCGCGTCAACCCAGACTCCTCGATCGATATCCTTACCCCCGACGGCCGGCTCATCGCCACCCGACCCGCACCCACGATCCTTACCGGCCACGGGCCTAGCGACAAAGGGCCCAGCGAACAAGGGCCCAGCGAACAAGGGCCCGGTGGCCGGGTAAGCGAGCCCGAGGAACCGAACGACCCGGACTTCGAGCAAATCGCATCCGGCATTGGGGAGCCCACGGTGTGGATCGCCCCGCCCGGCCCACCCGGCTAACGCCGCGCCCTGTATGCGAGCGAACTTAGGGGTTCATGTACGCGTCGAGCGTGTTGTGGAAGTGGCGGATGCGGCTCTCCTGGTAACGGGCCAAGGTCACTCCCGGCTTGCGGGACGCGCGCAGGCCCCGCTGGATACGCATAGATTGTCGGTGTCCTGGTCGGCCGCCATCGCGACCGATCCCAGTTCGGGCGCATCTGTCCACTTCTGGTCGGGGCCGAGCATGCATGATCTTCGCGACGTGGGCGGCTTTATAGCGACTTGCGCCAGACCTGGTCGACCCCGCGATCGTGCCAGTCCTTCGAGAAGTAGCGCTCGATCGGGAGGTCTTCGGTCTCTGCCCTGCGCCGGCGATTCGACCCGCATCGGGGGCGAAGACGTCCTGGACGGATGGGGTTGGGCGGCGGGCGATGAGATCCACGAGAGTCCTCCCAAGGTCTGGGCGGGCATTGTAGGACGCCACGACCGGGTGTCCCCGAACCATCTTCAACGGTCCTGGCACAGCGGGACCGGCGGTCGCCGCAGCCGTAATCGTCATCTCCGGCGCCGGTAGCTATGTTCACTCGGTCATGGTCGCCCCGCGATCCGCCCGCGCGACACCTCAATCAGGCGGGTGACGGCAATTCGACAGGTCGGCGGCCGGAAGTCGCTTCGGTTTGTCCTCTGGCGGCCGTGGCGGTCCACCGGAAATACCGTACGGCGACAGCCAGTCCGGCCAGGCCCCACGCGGCGATCACGACTAGGTCGATCCACTCGACCCGTGATCCGTGGGCGTTCGGGTTCAGCGGGGTGAGGAGCGCATCATTGAGGTGCTTGATGGGGAAGAAGTCTCCGACGATCCGCAACACGAAGGGCGGATGTTCGATGACGAAGAAGTTTCCGGACAGGAAGTACAGCGCCAGGGTGATGCCCGTTCCCATCGGTACGGC